>NZ_JBNNPK010000004.1:0-330711 GCF_050275675.1 Allobosea sp. NPDC003192 | reverse complement strand
GAACCATCTGGAGCATCCTTCGAGACGCCGCTGCGCGGCTCCTCAGGATGAGGGCTGAGGTGTCAAACAGACTCTGAAGCGTCTCTCTGCCAAAGCCGGCCCGGCAGGGCAAGCGGCGGGCGCGAAATGCCCCCCGGATCGCTGCGAATCCGGGGCGGTGTGGCAAAGATTACTTGCTTTGCTTCTTCAGCCAGTCGCGCAGGAAGGCGATCTCCTTCTCCTGCTCGGTGATCACGCCCTCGGCGAGCCTGCGCAATTCGGGGTCCTTGCCATGGGCGAGCACGACCTTGGCCATGTCGACCGCACCCTGATGATGCGGGATCATGCCGCGGGCGAAATCGACATCAGCGTCCCCGCTGAAGGCGATGCCCATCTCCTTGTGCATCTTGTCGTTGGCGGCCTTGTAGGCCTGCGTCGCGGTCGTGTCGGAGGCGGCAGGGGTTGCGCCGTGGCTGCCATGGCCCTGATGTCCCTGCGCGAGCGCGAAGCCGGCGAGGCCGAGCGTGGCGATGAGGGCGGCGCCCGCCAGGAGGCTGCGGGTAATGGTCATTCGGATATCCTTTCGGGAAGCCGGTTCCGGCGTGCCCGAAGCCTCCGCGCCGATCATGTCATCAGCGCGGCACGCGCCTGGCTCAGTTGCTGTAGCGGGCGACGAGGCAGGCGAACTCGCTCTGCCGGTGCGTATCGGTCTTGGCGAGGATGCGTTGCAGATGCGTGCGTACCGTCGTCGGCGCGACGCCGAGCTTGCGCGCCACCTGGATCGTGTTCTCTCCCAGGAGGAGACGCTCGGCCACGCGCGCCTCCGCGCCGGTCAGGCCGTGGTCGCGGGCGACATCGGCGAGCTTGCGGTCGATCGCGCCGGCCTGCTCCTGCATCACGACGACGAAGCGGACGGGTTCGGCCGCATCGTTGCAATCCTCCGCCAGCGAGATGGCGAGTGCCAAGCTGCTGCCGGCGTCGCGATAGGACAGGCGCAATTCCGCCTCCGGCGTCGCGAGCCGGCACCAGCGCTGCAGGCGGCTGTTCAGCTCGCGGTCCCGGGTGGCGAAACGCAGCGCGGAGACGATGCCCGCCCGGGTCAGCGCCAGCGCTCCGGCGTTCATCCGCTCGACGTGCAGTTCGGCATCGAGCGTGAACACGCAGATCGCGCCGGCCGCCAATGTCGCATGCTCCCGCTGCTGCGGCAGCCGGTAGGTGGGGTGGGGGGTGTTGCTGCTGAAGGTCTCGGCGATCGACATCAAAATCTGCTCCGGCGCTGATGGTCTCAGCGACGGAAACGGAAGCGCGCGGGCAAACCGGACACGCGGCACCGCAATATTTTCCGCACAGGTCGCGTCAGCTCCTCGATTTGAAGGACGCGGCGATCTCCACGACCCGGTAACCAATGGGTCAAGGCCGTATCTCGGTCCCTCCAGGCGCGCGCGCCGTTAACGCCGCCAGCCGGCGATGTGCGCCGGGCATCCGGCCCCCCTTCTCACGAAGGGCGCCGGATGCCTGCGGGCGGCTTTTCCTGGGTGGCGAAGCGAGCGTCCGGCGATCGACGCGACGGGGCTCGGACGGGACTCTGTGCCGAATTGGGGAGCTGACGACCATGCCTGGCACGCCCGCCGCCATCCATCCGTATATCCGAGCTGGTCGGGTTCGGCCGTCGCGCGACGCATTCGGTTGAACCCGTCATGACCGATCCAGCCTCGTCAACCGGACAGAAGGTCAGGCCGCGGCGCTACACCGCTGTCGAGATGCGCCAGGCGCAACGCAAGGTCGGCCGCTATGGCGGCTGCCTGATGATGGCGCTGTTCGGCGTGCCGCTCCTGATCGTCGCGATCATGATGTCGGCGCTCTTCCTCGGTCCGGTCGCAGGCGCGTTGCTGGTCATGGTCGCCGTGCTCTTCGGCTACTTCTACACTCTGCTCCAGACCTCGCTGGCGCTGCTGATCCCGAGCGCGGTCGTCGCTGCGATGGTCTATGCCATCTACCGGCATTACCACCTGCCGGTGGCGACGGCGTCGCCCGATGCCGGCGCTCGCTTCGCTGCCGAGCTCGCGCGGCTCGACGCGCTGCGGCTGGAGGCCGCGAAGGACACGCGCCGCCGCGTGATGCTCTATGTACCGATGGGCCTGGCGCTGGCGATCGCCTTCCTCGTCATGCCCGGCCGGGGTGTCGGCAAGTCTGGCATGCTCGCGCAAGGGTTGTTCGCCCTTTTCCTGATCGGCTTTGCCGTCACCGTGCCCTGGCTGATCGCGCTGAGCATTCCATCGGGCCGCTATGCCAAGACGTTCAAGCGCGAACTGATGCCACTGCTGCTGCGGCATCGTGGCGAACTGCGCTATGTCGAGGGTGCCGTCCCGGCGGTCGGTGATCTCGCCGCCAGGGGCTTGCTGCCGCGGCATGACCGGGCGGCGATCGACGATGCCATCGCCGGCCGCTATGCCGGCTATGAATTGCGCCTGAGCGAGATCGAGCTCGAACGCGAGGGCGGCAAGAACGACACGACCGTGTTTCAGGGGCTGCTGCTCACGCTCGCGGTCGATAGCCCCTTCCTCGGCACGACCATCGTGCTCGACCAGAGCCGCGCGGCCCCGTCCGGGCTGATGCCGGTCCGGTTGGAAGACCCGCGCTTCGCCTCGATCTACGACGTCTACGGAAACGACCAGGTCGAGGCGCGCACCGTGCTGACGCCGGCAGTGATGGAGCGGCTGCTGTCGATGGCCGATGGCGGTGACTTCTTCCCGCCATCCTGCCTGGTCGAGCGCGACAGCATCACCTTCGCCGTCGCCCAGACCGGCACGCGCCTGCTCTTCGAGCCGCCGAGCCTGCAGGCGCACGATGCCGCCGCGCAATTGCAGCATCTCGAAGACGAACTTGCCCTGGTATTCCGCCTGGTCGACGCGATGATCGCCATGCATGTCGCGGTCAAGCCGGGCGGCGTCATGCCCCCCGGCACATCTTTCTCCGAGCGGCCGGCCGCTCCCCCAACTCACAGGAGCTGACGCCGTGACCGCTATCCTGATCCTCCTGCTCGGCCTCGGCGGCGCGCTGTATCTCTGGTATGCGGCGATCGTGAAGCGCCGCAACGCCGTCGGAGAGACGCTCGGCTCGATCGACGCCCAGCTTCAGCAGCGCCACGATCTGATCCCCAACGTGCTCGCCATCGCCCGCCGCTTCCTCGAGCACGAGCGCGGATTGCTGGAGGAGCTGACTGCGCTGCGGGCGAGGGCGATGCCGAAGCTGGGCGAACGCGACTTCGCCGGCATCGCCGAGAAGTTCCGGACGGAAGAGGCGATTTCAGCTGACATGACGCGGCTCTTCGCCGTCGCCGAGAACTATCCGCAGCTGACCTCCTCGGCGCCGATGGTCGAGGCGCAGCGCAGCTATGACGAGGTCGAAGTCAATATCGCTGCCGCCCGCCGCTTCTACAACACGGCGGTCAGCGACCTGCGCAACGCGGTTCAGATATTCCCCGGCATGCTGCTCGCCGGGCTTGCGGGCGTGCGCGATTTGCCGCCCTTCTACGAGGCGAGCGAGGCGGCGCGCCAGCCGGTCAAGGCGGGCGACCATCTCTAGAGGGGCACGATGCGGATATCCGTGATCATCGCCGCAGGCTTCGCGGCCAACCTGTCGGCAGCGGGCGTCGCCGGAGCCGCCGAGGCGCTGCCAAAGCTCGCCGGTCAGGACTATGGCAAGGCGCGTGCGGCCCTGCTGCGGCAGGATTGGCAGCCGGTCGCGCTGCCTGATGCCGATCAATGCATGGCCGGAGACAAGCGCTGCGCCGGACGGCCGGAGATGTATGTCTGCGCCGGCACGGGGCTCGGCCAATGCGTCTTCGTCTGGCGCCGCAAGGCGACGGTGATCGACGTGATGACCGAGGGTGAGGAGCGCCCCATCGTGCGCTCCGTCCGTCTGCGCAAGGATTGAACGGACGGTCTCGTGAACCAGCGCGTCGATCTCGATCGGGAGCAATGGGCCGCGATCCGCGACCTGTTCGACGCGCTCGCCGAAGCTTCGCCGGCAGAGCGCGAGTTCATCCTGGCGCAGAGCCGACAGCCGGCCTCGGTGATTGCTGAAGCCAAAGCCCTGCTCGCGGCTGCCGACGGCGCCGGCGCGTTCATGGAGGTCGATGCGGGCCGGCTCACGGGCGCGCCGGCAGCCGAGGTTCAGTATCAGTCGCTGGCGACGGGAGTGCGAGTCGGCGCCTTCTCGATCGTGGCGCTGATCGGTCGGGGCGGGCAGGGCGAGGTCTACCAGGCCGAACGCTGGCAGGGCGGCTTCGAACAGGCCGTCGCGCTCAAGCTGCTGCGGCCGGAGGCGGACGAGCAGTTCTCCCGCTTCGAATATGAACGCCAGGTTCTCGCCGGCTTCGAGCATCCCGGCATTGCCCGCCTGGTCGATGGCGGCAAGGCGCCGGACGGGCGGCCCTATCTCGCCATGGAGTTCGTCGCCGGCACAGCGATCACGCGGCACTGCGCTGAGGCCGGACTGCCGCTTGCGGCCCGGCTCGATCTGTTCGAGCAAGTCTGCGAGGCCGTCGCCTATGCGCATCGCAACCTGGTCGTCCATCGCGACCTCAAGCCGTCCAATGTGCTGGTCACGCCCGAGGGGCAGGTGAAGCTGCTCGATTTCGGCGTCGCCCATGCGCTGGAGGCGCCCGGCCAGACGCTGATGACACAAGTGGTGTTCACGCCGGACTATGCAGCGCCGGAGCAGTTCGAGGGGCGCAACCCGACCACCGCGACCGATGTCTACGCGCTCGGCGCGATCCTGTTCGAGTTGCTCACCGGCCGGCCGCCCTGGCAATTGGCGAACTCGGCCTTCGCCGGGGCGATGCGCGTGATGCAGGACCAGCCACCGCTGCCGAGCCGGGCAGCGACGGAACGCGCGGACGCCCCGGTTCCGCCGGAGCAGCTGCGCGGCGATCTCGACGTCATCGTGCAAAAGGCGATGCGGTACGAAGCAGGCGAGCGCTATCAGAACGTCAACGACTTTGCCGAGGACCTTGGGCGCTTTCGCCGGCTGGAGCCGATCGCGGCGAGACGCGGCGAGCGGCTCTACCGCATCCGCCGCTTCCTGCGTCGCAACCGGACACCGCTGATCGCCGCCGGGCTGCTGCTGGCAGCGCTCGGAGCCGGCGTGACCGGTATCGTCATGCAGATGCGCCGGACCGAGATCGCCAGGCTCGCCGGCACGGCCGAAAACGAGCGGGCCACGGCGTTGCGAGACGGCTTCATGCTGATGCTGCGCGCGGCGTCCCAGAGCGGCGGGCCCGGTTTCGCCTCGGCGCGGCAGGTGCTCGATGCCGCCGCGGCGCAATTGCAGCGCGAGGGCGACGCCAATGCGCCGCTGCTGCTGCGGACCCTGGCCGAGCTTTATGGCGAGATCGGCGATCCGCGCACGGCCGTGCGCTTGATGGAGCGTTATGCCGAGCAGGTGCGCGGCAGCGCCGGGCGGCTGGCCGAAGCGCAACTGGCGCTGGCCGGATACCGCTTTCAGCTCGGCGAGCGCGACAAGGCGCAGGAAGCGTTGTTGGAAGCGAAGCGGTTCTTCCAGACCGAGCCGGCGCGCCATCCCAAGCAGCTAGCGGAGCTCGCCGGGGTCGAAGCCGGGCTGCTGCGCGAAGCCGGCAAGCGTCCCGAGGCGATGACGCGGTTGCGCACCGCGATCGCCGAGCTCACGGCCCTGTTCGGCCGCGACAATGGGGAGATCGCGACGCTGCAGCACAATCTCGCGCTGCACGCGCTGGAGGCCGGGCAGATCGATGCGGCGACGCAGGCGCTCGACGAGGCCGAGCGCGTGCTGGCGGCATCGGGACGCGGCCGCTCGGTGATCGCGATCGGTGTGCTCAATCTGCGGGCCGCGCTGACGCTGCGCCAGGGGGATGCGGCCGGTGCCGAGCGGCTCTGGCGCCAAGCGGTCGAGCGGCAGCGGCGCGACTATGGGCCCTCGCTCGCCCTGGCGGCGATCGAGCTCAATCTCGGCCGGCTGATCATGGCCGGCAGTCGCTTTTCCGAGGCGATGCCGATCCTGGAAGGCGCGCTGGGCATCGCGGCTCCGCTCGCCGGCGAGAGCAATGCTGTGACCATCATGCTGCGCCAGAGCCGCGCCACCGGGCTGATGGTGCAGAACCGGCTCGCCGACGCCCAAGGCGAGATCGACCAGGCGCTGCGGGCGGCGCGGGCCGCCTTCGGTGAGCGCCACCCTTATGTCGGGATCGGGCTCGGGGCGCGGTCGCAGATCCTGCTGGCGCGGGGCGATCCGGCTGCGGCGATGCAGGCGCTCGACCAGGCCGAAGGCGTCCTGCGCGAAGCCGGCGCCGCCGGCGCGCCGCACCTCGCCGAACTCGCCCCGATGCGCACGCTGATCGAGGACGCCCTGCGCGGCAAGTCTCCGCGTCAGCCCTGAAGCTCGCGATAGAGCCAGGCCCGGGCCTGCAGCCAATCGCGCCTGACGGTGCGGTCGCTGATACCCAGGATGCGCCCGGTCTCCTCCTCGCTATAGCCGGCGAAAAAGCGGCATTCGACGACCTTGACGAGGCGCGGGTCGATCGCTTCGAGCGCGGCAAGCGCCTCGCTGATCCGGACGACCTCGTCGTCGCCGGCGGCCGGGAGATCGTGCTGGTCGTCGAGAGGCACGGGACGCTGGCCTTCACCGCGCTTCTGGCTGAGCCGGGCGCGGGCGGCGTCGACCAAAGCGTGCCGCATGGCGGTCGCGGCGCTGGCCAGGAAATGCGCCTCGCTGGTCCAGCCCGTGCTCTGGCGCAGCTTGAGATAGCTCTCGCTGACCAAAGCCGTGGTCTGCAGCGTCAGGGGGCGGCCGGCGCGCAGGCGCTCGCGATGCGCGATTCTGCGGAGCTCCTGATAGAGCGCATCGGTCAAGGCATCGAGCGAGAGGCTGGGGTCGGCGGCCGTCATCGTGGCGACGATAGCGATGCGGGTCGGGTGCCGCAACGCGATGGTGGTGACAGACCAGTCAACCGGGATCGGCCAACCCCCTGCAGACAAGACGAACCAGGCCTTCGATCTGGCGATCGAGATCTTGGCGTGGCACGGCGATCAGCTTTTCTTCCAGGCCGATCGCGACGACGCCGTGGACGGCGGAGAACAAGGTCCGGCTCATCAGCATGCGCTCTGGCTCGCTTCGGCCCGGAACCAGCAGGCTGAGCGGCTCGAGGATGTGCCGGAACATCGTCATCTGCTCGCTCACCGCCCAGTCGGGCACCACCGCGCCTTCCGCCATGCGGTGCTCGAACAGCACGCGCCAGAGCTGCAGATTGTCGCGGGCGAAGGCGCAATAGGCGAGGGCGACGGCGACCAGCCTGTCGGCGGCCTCATTCGCGGAGCAGGGCACATTCTGGCCTTCGGCCGCGCTCAACGCCACATCGAGCCGCGTCAGCGTGCGCGAGCCGACGCGCAGGACGAGCTCGTCCATATCCGCGACGAGATTGTAGATCGCGCCGAGCGCGCAGCCGATCTCCTGCGCCAATTCTCGCGCCTTCAAGCCGGCCAGGCCCTTCTCGGCGATCGCCCGTTCGGCTGCATCGATCAGCTGGGTTCGCTGCCGCTCGCGGCGCTCTGCCGTGGTGGTCATTCTGTCGGTCTCAAATTTTGTGAACGATGTTCAAATTTCTCTTGAACGACGTTCATAAGTGGGTTATGCATCTCTTCGTGAACATTGTTCATAGCAGGGAACAGCCAATGCTCAAGATGTTTCTCACCTTCGTCCGCGGCAGCG
The DNA here is from genome assembly GCF_050275675.1 of Allobosea sp. NPDC003192. NCBI lineage: Bacteria > Pseudomonadati > Pseudomonadota > Alphaproteobacteria > Hyphomicrobiales > Alloboseaceae > Allobosea > Allobosea sp. NPDC003192. The sequence goes on along the minus strand of NZ_JBNNPK010000004.1, from coordinate 322,986 downwards.
CCGCCATTGCCGAGGAGCGCTTCGCCGATCGCAACGCGCTCCTCATCCTCGACCAGCAAATGCGCGATGCCGCCGGCGCTTTCGAGCGCGCCAAGAAGGCGCTCGCGGTGGCGATCGCTCAGGATCGGCAGGAAAGCGAGCGGCTCGCCGCCAGCCATGCCCGCATCGTCGATCTGGAGAACCGCGTCGCAGCGGCGCTCACCGCCAGCGACGACACCCTCGCCCGCGAGGGCGCCGAGGCGATCGCCGCGCTGGAGGCCGATCGCGATGCGGCGGCAGGCGCGCAGGCACTGTTCGCCGCCGAGATCGTCCGTCTGCGTCGCCATGTCGGCCAGGCTCAGGCGCGCATCGCCGAACTCGACCGCGGCCGGCGCCTCGCCCGCGCCTCGGAGGCGGTGCGCCAGATGCGCCAGGGCCGGATCGAGACCGGCCCCGCGCATGAATCGACGCTCGCTGAGGCTGAGCAGACGCTGAAGCGCCTGCGTGAGCGCCAGGTTGAGGTTGAGGCAGCCGAGACCGCGCTTGACGAGCTCGACGGCGCGGCCGCTGCCTCGGTCACCGAGAAGCTTGCCGCCAAGGGCTTCGGCCCGCGGCTGCGGAGCACCGCCGACGACGTGCTGGAGCGGCTGCGCAGCCGGCAGCTCCAGGCGAATTGACCTCTTTTCTCTGCAAACGCACCCGACGGGAGAAAACGATGAACCAGAATGCACAGCCCCATAGCGGCGCCTGGGTCAGCTTTACCTACGCCTCCTTCTTCGCCGCCGCGGCCATGGTCGGCGCCGGCGTCCTGTTCCTGCCGCTCGACTGGTGGGCGAAGGGCTATCTCGCCATGGGCTGCGTGATGCTCGTCCAGTCCTGCATCACCATGACCAAGACGGTGCGCGACATGCACGAGGCTTCCAAGCTGGTGAACCGGATCGAGGACGCCCGCACCGAGCGCCTGCTGATGGACGCAGGCAAGCCGATTGCGTGACCTTGGCGCAGAGCCTGCAAGTCCCGCTTAACCGCATCTCCACATCGGCCGGCGCAGGCAAGAGTTGCTAAAGCCCGGCCGATGCAACCTCACTGTCCCTTCCCGTGAGATCGCCATGATCGACACATTGATGCTGAAGGGGCGTTTCGCCCCGCTGTTCTGGGCGCAGTTCTTCTCCGCCTTCAACGACAATTTCCTCAAGAACGCGCTGGTCTTCATCATCCTGTACAAGCTCGCGGGCTCGCATGGCGAAGCGCTGGTGACCCTGGCAGGCGGGCTCTTCATCGCGCCGTTCTTCCTGCTCTCAGGGGTCGGCGGCCAGATGGCCGACCGCTTCGACAAGGCGGTGATGGCGCAGCGGCTGAAGCTCGCCGAGATCGGCGCGGCGGCGGTCGCGGTGCTCGGCTTCACGCTTCACTCCGTGCCGGTGCTGTTCGTCGCACTCTTCCTGTTCGGCGTGATCGCGGCGCTGTTCGGGCCGATCAAATACGGCATCCTGCCCGACCATCTGAAGCGCGAGGAATTGCCGGCCGGCAATGCGCTGATCGAGGGGGCGACCTTCATCGCCATCCTGCTCGGCACCATCGCCGGCGGCCTGACGGCGCGCGAAGGTGGCGATGCCGCGCAGCTCAGCCTGCTGATCCTGGTCTTCGCGCTGGCCTGCTGGGTCGCGACCCTGTTCATCCCGAAGACCGGGCCGGCTGCGCCCGATCTCGTCGTCGACCGCAACATTCTGCGCTCGACCCGGGACCTGCTGAGGGATCTCTGGGGCGATGCCCGGCTCTGGCGCACCGGCGTCATGGTCTCGCTGTTCTGGCTGATCGGCGCGGTGGTGATGTCGCTGCTGCCCTCGCTGGTGAAGAACGGCATGGGCGGCACCGAAATGGTCGTCTCGGCCTATCTCGCCGTCTTCGCCATCGCGATCGCGGTCGGCTCCGGCATCGGCTCCTTCCTGTCGAGCGGGCGCATCGTGCTGCTGCCGGTGCCGGTCGCCGGCGTGGTGATGGGCCTGTTCGCGCTCGATCTCGGCTGGGCCGTCTCGGGCATCGTCGCGCATCAGCCGGCGCAGGACATCGGCGCCTTTTTCGCCGGCTCCTCCGCCTGGCGCGTCGGCATCGACCTCGCCGGCCTCGCCATCGCCGGCGGCGTCTTTGTCGTGCCGTCCTTCGCAGCGGCGCAGGCCTGGGCCCCGGCCGAGAAGCGCGCCCGCATCGTCGCCGCCGTCAACGTGCTCTCGGCCGCCTTCATGGTCGCCGGGGCCGTCGTGGTCGCGCTGCTGCAGGCGGCGGGCCTGACGCTCAGCCATCTCTTCCTGCTGATCGGCGTCCTCACCATCGCAGCCTCGGTCTGGATCCTGCGGACGCTGCCGACCAACCCGCTCAGCGATTTCCTCTCGATCCTGTTCCGCGCCTTCTACCGGGTAGAGGTCAGCGGCCGCGAGAACATCGCCAAGGCCGGCGACAACGCCATCATCGCGCTGAACCACGTCTCCTTCCTCGATGCGGCGCTGGCGCTCTCGATCCTCGACAAGGAGCCGGTCTTCGCCATCGACCACGGCATCGCCCAGCGCTGGTGGGTGAAGCCCTTCCTGAAGCTGACCCGCGCCATGCCGCTCGATCCGTCGCGGCCGCTGGCGACGCGCTCGCTGATCAACGCCGTGAAGAACGGCGAGAGCCTGGTGATCTTCCCGGAGGGGCGTCTCACCGTCACCGGCAGCCTGATGAAGGTCTATGACGGCGTCGGCATGATCGCCGAGAAGTCGGGCGCCAAGGTCGTGCCGGTGCGCATCGAGGGGCTGGAGGCGACGATCTTCTCGCGGCTGACCCGCGAGCAGGTGCGCCGGCGCTGGTTCCCCAAGGTGCGCGTCACCGTGCTGGAGCCGGTCTCGCTGACTGTGCCCAACGAGCTCAAGGGCAAGCCGCGGCGCCAGGCGGCGGGCGCGGCGCTCTACCAGATCATGTCCGACCTGATCTTCAAGACGACGGATATCGACCGCAGCGTCTTTGCGGCGGTGGCGGAAGCGGCCGTGATCAACGGCAAGGGCCGCGTCGCGGTCGAGGACCCGATCACCGGAAGTCTGACCTATAAGCGTCTGCTGATCGGCGCCGAGGTGCTCGGCCGCAAGCTCATGCCGCTGGCCGGCAAGGGCGAGGCGATCGGTGTGATGCTGCCCAACGCCAATGGCGCGGCGGTGACGCTGCTCGGCCTGATGTCGGCGGCGCGCGTGCCGGCGATGATCAACTTCACTGCCGGCGCGAGCAACATCGCCGCGGCCTGCAAAGCGGCGCAGGTGAGGACGATCGTCACCTCGCGCGCCTTCGTCGAGAAGGGCCGGATGGGGCCGCTGATCGAAGCGCTGCAAAGCGAGATCAAGATCGTCTATCTCGAAGACGTTCGCGCCACGGTCTCGACCGGCGACAAGCTTTGGGCGCTCTGGCGCCATGGCAAACCGATCGAGGAGGCCAAGGGTTCGGATCGCGCCGCGATCCTGTTCACCTCGGGTTCGGAAGGCGCTCCCAAGGGTGTGGTGCTCTCGCACCGGAATATGCTGGCCAACGCGGCGCAGGCCGCGGCGCGGATCGATTTCGGCCGGCGCGACAAAGTCTTCAATGTGCTGCCGGTGTTCCATTCCTTCGGCCTGACGGCGGGGCTCGTCCTGCCGCTGGTCTCGGGCGTGCCGGTCTATCTCTACCCGTCGCCGCTGCACTACCGGATGGTGCCGGAGCTGGTCTATGGCTGCAACGCCACCATCCTGTTCGGCACCGACACTTTCCTCACGGGCTATGCCCGCGCCGCGCACCCCTATGATCTGCGCTCGCTGCGCTACATCGTGGCCGGCGCCGAGCCGGTGAAGGACACGACCCGGCGGACCTATGCCGAGAAGTTCGGCCTGCGCATCCTCGAAGGCTATGGCGTGACCGAGACCGCCCCGGTGCTGGCGCTGAACACGCCGATGTTCAACCGCTTCGGCACGGTCGGCCGGATCATGCCCGGCATGGAAGCCAGGCTGGAGCCGATGCCTGGCGTCGAGGAGGGCGGCCGGCTGCATGTGAGCGGCCCGAACATCATGCTGGGCTATCTGAAGTCCGAGAACCCCGGCGTGCTGGAGCCGCCGCCCGAGGGCTGGCACGACACCGGCGACATCGTCGTGATCGACAAGGACGGCTTCGTCACCATCAAGGGCCGCGCCAAGCGCTTCGCCAAGATCGCCGGCGAGATGGTCTCGCTCGCCGCGGTCGAGGCGCTTGCCGCCGAATGCTGGCCGGGCGCGCTCTCCGGCGTCGCCAGCCTGCCCGATGCCCGCAAGGGCGAGCGGCTGGTGCTGGTGACGCAGCAGAAGGACGCGACGCGCGCCGCCTTCCAGGCCTTCGCCAAGAGCAAGGGCGCCGCGGACCTGATGATCCCGGCCGAGGTGATGGTGGTGCCGGCCGTGCCGGTGCTCGGCTCCGGCAAGCTCGATTTCGCCGGCATCTCCCGGCTGGTGAAGGAGCGTACCCAGGCCCCTGCCGCGGTGGTGGCCTGATGCTCGGCTTCTGGCTGAGGGCGCTGCGGCGGCCGACACTCGACCTGTCGCTCGCGACCGCGCCCGGCCTGACGACGCGGATCATCGAACGGCCCGGCGTGGTGCTCGACGATGCCGAGCTCGCGGCTCTGGTCGAGCAGTTGCGGACTGTGGCGGGGCGGACGCTGGCGCAGGGCGCGCTGACCTATGGCGTCTTCTCCGGAGAGCGCGAGCGCCTGAGCCAGAGCATCGTCACCCTGATCAGCGAGACGGCGACTGGCAAGCCGGTCGCCTTCAACGCCCTGGCGCAAATGCAGCTCTCGCTGAACGGCGAGCCCGAGCAGGTCACGCATCTCGGCCTCGTCATGGTCGATCCCGAGGCGCGGGGGCGCGGGCTCTCCTGGGTGCTCTATGGCCTGACGGTGCTGGTGCTGTTCGTGCGCGGGGGCCTGAGGCCGCGCTGGATCTCGAACGTGACGCAGGTGCCGAGCGTGGTCGGCATGGTCTGCGAGACCTTCTCCGACGTCTATCCCTCGCCTGACGCCGGCAGCCGCCAGAGCTTCGCGCATTTGTCGCTCGCCCGGCAGATCATGCGGGGGCATCGCCATGTCTTCGGCGTGGGCGAGGAAGCCGGCTTCGAGGAAGCCCGTTCGGTGATCACTGACGCCTATACCGGCGGCTCCGACGATCTGAAGAAGAGCTTCGAGCAGGCGACGCAGCATCGCGAGGCCCGCTACAACGCGTTCTGCCGGGAGACGCTAGACTACGAGCGCGGCGACGACGTGCTCCAGCTCGGCCGCATGGATCTGGCCGCGGCGCGAGGTTATCTGCTTGGCCAGGTGCCGCGCGCCTCGCTACCCGGGCTGATCGGCGCTTCCGCCTTCCTCCTGCTGCAGAGGCTGGTGCTGCCCTTGCTGCACTGGCTCGACGACACCCGGCGTTTCGGCACATTGCGTCCACGCGCCGCGAGGACGAAGCCATGATTCCCGGATTCCGCTACGAGCTCTTCACCACCCGCAATATCGGGTTCGTCACGGAGGTCGAGCAGGCAAAGCTGCGTGATGCCACGGTCTTCGTCTGCGGCGTCGGCGGCATGGGCGGGGCCGCTTTCATGGCGCTGGTCCGGGCCGGAATCGGCCGCTTCGTCATCGCCGACATCGACGTCTTCGAGGTTTCGAACCTGAACCGGCAGGTCTTCGCCAATGCCGGCACGGTCGGCCGGCCCAAGGCTGAAGCTGCCGCCGAGGCAGCGCGCGCGATCAATCCGGAGATCGAGATCGAGGTGCTGGGCGCCGAATGGGCGGAGCGTCTGCCGGAGATCGCGGGGCGCTGCAAGGTCATCGTCAACGGCATGGACGACATCGCCGCCGGCTTGCATCTCTACCGCACGGCGAAAGCGGCCGGCGCCAGCGTGATCGACGCCTATATGGCCCCGCTCCCCTCGGTGATCGTGGTCCGGCCGGAGGATCCGCGCCCGGAGGAGCGGCTCGGTTTCCCGACACTCGGCAAGGACTGGCGGACCCTCACCGAGGACGACAAGCGCGCGGCGATGCTGTGCGAGGTGACGCATGTCATGCTGCATTCGCGTTCGCGCCATCATGTCGACCTTACCATCGCCGGCGAGGTCGCGGCCGGCCGGCGCAGCCGCATGTCCTTCGCGCCGATGGTGATCACCACCGGCATGATGATGGCCTATGAGGCGATTGCGTTGGCGCTGGGCAAGCGCACCGGCACCGATTGCCGCGGCTGGTTCTTCAACCCCTACCGGCCGGCAGTGGAGCGGCCTTTGCCGGCGCCGGTCGCGGCGTTGCTCAAGCCCTTCGTCGTGCGGGCGCTGGCCAAGATGGTGGCCGGGCCATGAACGGCGGCTTCGCCAACCCGGCTTTGGTCGCCGATTCCATCGTCGATATCTGCGGCGCGCTCGGCCTTGCCGTCGCGATGCTGACCTTGCGCCGGCGCGATCCGCGCGGGGCGCTGACGACGCGTTTCCTCGTGGCGATGGGGCTCGTCGCCGCGCTCTTCCTGCTGCGCGGCCTGAGCTGGTGGAGCGGCAGCGTCCTGCTGGAGCGGCTGGCGCTGTCCTGCGCCGCGCTGTTCCCGCTGGGGGCGCTGATCGTCACCGAGGGCATGCTGCGCCGGCATGCGCCGCGCGCCGGCAAGATCGCCGTGCTCATCGGCTCGGGCCTGCTCGTGCTGGGCAGCCTCTTCGGCCTCGCCGATTATCCCTGGGCCTATGATCTGGCACTGGCCGGGTTTCAGTTCCTGACGATCGCCTTCTGTGGCGTGCTGCTGTTCCGGCGCGACCCGGCCTCGCTGACCGAGTCCGAGAATACCAGCGTCTGGCGGCTCGGACTCTGCGCCTTCCTGATCCTGCCTTTCGCCCTCAGCGATTTCCGGGGGCTGATGCCCGACATGCCGGTCCGGCTCGGCGGCGTCGGGGCGCTATTGCTGGTGTCGATCGTGCTCGTGACCGGTGGCGCGGCGCCGACGCGGCGACAGGGCTTCTTTCTGCTCGGCCTGCGCGTTGTCGCGGCGTTGCTGCTTGGTGTCGCGGCCGCGCATGTCACGCCCGGCGCCGATCTTGCCCATGGCGTCAGGCTCTGCGCCGTGGCGCTCGCGGGCGTGCTCGCGATCGCGCTTTGCGTCGATGCGCTGTCGAGTTCCTTCGATGCGGCGGCGCCCGGTGTGCTCGGCTCGCTCGCCCGCTCGCGCGCCGAGACGCGGGAGGCGCTGATCGCCCAGCTCGCCGGGCACCCGCTGTTCAGCAACGCCCGCCGACTCGGCGAGGCGGAGCTCGGCGACTACGATCCAGCGATCCTGAAGCCGGCGCTGCGCGAGATCGGCGTGCTCCATGCCTCCGGGCGAAGCTGGCCCTGGCCGCCGACCGACCCGGCCGCGGAACGGCTCGCGGCCTTGCTGGCGGCCCATTCCGCCACCCATCTGCTGGTGCTCGGCGACGAGCCGCTCGACCTGCTGCTGGTCACCGTGCCGGTGGTCTCGGCCGATCCCGCCACCGAGACAGCACTGGCGCTGGTGCGCCGATTGCTGGCGACCGCACCGAGCAAGGCTCCGGCATGATCGAGATCAGCAGCAACGATCGCAAGGCCGCCTTCGCCGTCACGGCAGAGGTCTATCCGGCGGATAGCCCGTACGTGCCGCCGATGTGGTCCGATTTCGACCGCATGCTCGATCCCGCGCGCAATCCGCTGGTCAGGGACGGACTTGGCCGCTTCGAATTGTTCACGGCGCTGAGGGACGGGCGCCCGCTCGGTCGCATCGTCGCCGCCATCCACGACGCCTCGAATGTGCGCCACGGCACGGCCCGGGCCCAGTTCGGCTATTTCGACTGCGCCGATGATCCCGAGGTCGCTTCGACCCTGCTCGCCGCTGTCGAGAGCTGGGCGCGCGAGCGCGGCATGGCGGAGCTCGTCGGCAACTTCAACCTGACGGCGATGCAGCAGGCCGGCGTCGTCACCGGCGGCTTCGAGAACGCGCCCTTCACCGACATGCTTTTCAGCCCGCCGCATATCGCGCGATTGCTCGAGGCCAACGGCTATGCCTCGACCTTCCCGATGACGACCTTCCGGATCGCGCTCGGCGATGTCGACCCTTCAGGGCTGCTCGGCGACAAGCAACGCGCGATCCTCGCCGATCCCGATTATCGCTGGATGCCGATCGACCGCCGGCATTTCACGCAGCGCCTGGAAGAGTCGCGCCTCATCCTCAATGACGGCTTCGACGCCAATCCGATGTTCGTGCCGCCGACGGCCGAGGAATACCGCTTCCAGGCCGGCGACATGATGTGGGTGATCGACAAGCGCATCTCGACCGTGGTGCACCACAAGGGCGAGCCGGTCGGCGCGATCATCGCTATCCCCGATCTCAACCCGCTGGTGAAGGCGGCCGGTGGGCGCATCGGCCCGAGCTTCCCTTTCCGCTTCCTCTGGCATCGCTGGACCAACCGGCGCGCCGTCATCGTCTACCAGTCGGTCAGCCGCGCCTTTCATAATCGCGGGCTCAACGGCGCCATGCTCTTCAAGGTGACGAGCGCGCTGAAGGCGGCCGGCTATGACGAGCTCGGCGGCACCTGGATCGCCGACGTCAACGGACCGAGTCTCAGGCAGGCGCAGAAGGCGGGGGCGAAGCCGCTGCACCGGCTGCATCTCTTTGCCAAGAGCCTGCGGGGCTGACGACGATGCTCGATCGCGCCTTGCTCGAAGAATTGCTCGCCGAGGTCCGGTTGGCACCGAGCGTCCACAACATCCAGCCGACGCGCTGGCGGCTCATCGGTAGCGATACGCTGCTCCTGCTGGAAGACGTTGCGCGGCGCCTGCCGGCAGCCGATCCCTCGGGGCACGATGTCAGACTCTCGCATGGCGCAGCGATAGAAGGGCTGTCGCTGGGGCTCGGCCGGCGCGGGCTTAGGATCGCGGACGTCGAGCTGCTGACCGACGCCACCGCATCGAACGGTTTGCAGCCTGTCGCACGCATCACCATCGCAGCGGGCGGCGAGCTTGATGGTCTGGCGGATTTCGTCGCTGCCCGGACGAGCTGGCGCGGCGGTTTCCGGCTGTTCGATCAGGCTGGAGAGGCTGCGCTCTACATGTTCTCTGCCATGGCCGGCGATGTGCAGCTGCTTCGGGGCCCGGAAACCATCGACGCGATCGCGCAGCTCGCCGACGAGGCTGGCTTCCATTTCCTCTGCGACGGAGCCCATCGTGCCGAATTGCTGGGCTGGATGCGGCTGTCGCGATCCGAACCGGCGTATCAGCGCGACGGGCTCAGCGCCGAGGCGATGGCGATGCCGGGAGTTGTCGCCCTTGGGACTAGGCTGGTGCTCGGCCCGCTGTTTCCTCTGCTGCGCCGTCTTGGGCTTGCCGCGACGCTGACGAGCGAGCGCGGCAAGTTCGCGAACGGCGCCGTCGCGCTCTTCCATCGCCCCGCAGGCGAAGACCCGCTCGTCACCGGGCGCGCCTTCCATCGCACCTGGCTGATGCTGACCGCGCAGGGCCTCGCCGCCTGCCCGGTCTCGGTGCTGGCCGACTGGCCGGCGAGCAACCGGCAACTGGTCGAGCGATACGGCGTTCCTGCCGGCCGCCGCCTGGTCAATGTCTTCAGGCTCGGGCAGCCCGATGGCACGCCGCCTGGAAGCAGGGCACGATTGCCGGTGGCGGAGCTGATCATCTGATGGCACCCGCGGGGCTGGACATTCCGCGACAGCACGACAGATTGAACACAGCTCTTTCAGCAAGGAGACGCCAGGCATGCTGCCCGACGAGATGGTCAAGCGCTTCAGGGTCACCGATGGCGACGATTTCAAGCTGAAGCGCTTCGACCCCGGCGAGACCTGCGATCTCGATCTCGACAAGGATGGGGCGCGGGAATTGCTGCAGACCGGCGTCAAACGTCTGCGCGATTTGCAGGAGCGGCTTTTCGCCGAGCGCCGCTGGTCGGTGCTGATCGTGCTGCAGGCGATCGACACCGCCGGCAAGGACGGGACGATCGAGCACGTCATGTCCGGCGTCAATCCGCAGGGCTGCGAGGTCACCTCCTTCAAGGCGCCGAGCTCGCTGGAGCTGCGTCACGACTTCCTCTGGCGCACCACCTGCGCGCTGCCGGAACGGGGCGAGATCGGCATCTTCAATCGCTCCTATTACGAGGAGGTGCTGGTCGTCCGCGTCCATGAGGAGCTGCTGCGCAAGCAGGGTCTGCCGCCGAAGCTCATCGACAAGCATGTCTGGCGCAATCGCTTCGAGAGTATCCGCGATTTCGAAAAGCATCTGGTGCGCAACGGCACGGTGGTCCTGAAGTTCTTCCTCAACCTCTCGAAGGACGAGCAGCGCCGGCGCCTGCTGGCGCGGATCGACGAGGCCGACAAGAACTGGAAGTTCGATGCGGGCGATCTCGCCGAGCGCCGACACTGGAATGATTACCAGGCGGCCTATCAGGACGCGATCGCCAGCACCGCGACCAAGCATGCGCCCTGGCACGTCGTGCCGGCCGACAACAAATGGTTCACCCGGCTGATCGTGGCGGCGACGATCGTCGACCGCCTGGAAAAGCTCGATCCCCAGTTCCCTGCGGTCGACGACGAGGCCCGCAAGGTCATGGCGAAGGCGCGGAAAGAACTGCTGGCCGAGGATGGCGGTCGCAAGCGCTGATCGACGCCGCTGGGCAACTGGTACAAACGCTTGGGAAGCCGAGAAACTGCAAGCGTGAGGTAACTCGGCACCAAGGAAGCCGAGTCAGTATGATTTGGGCTGCCCCAGCACCTTCTCCGCGATGAAGGAGAGGATCAGTTGCTCGCTGATCGGCGCGAGCCGCGTCACCAGCACCTCACGCAGGAGCCGCTCGACCTGGTACTCCTTGGCGTAGCCCATGCCGCCATGGGTCATCACCGCTTGCAGGCAGGCGTCGTAGCCGGCGCGGGCGCCGAGGAACTTGGCGCCGTTCGCTTCGGCGCCGCAGGGTTTGCCGGCGTCGTAGAGCGCGGCTGCCTTCATCGCCATCAGCCAAGCGGCTTCGAGCGCGATCCAGCGCTCGGCCAGCGGATGCTGGATGCCCTGGTTCTGGCCGATCGGCCGGCCGAAGACATTGCGCTCCCGGGCATAGCGTGCGGCTCGGCCGAGCGCGTCCTGGCCGATCGCGATCGCCTCGACCGCGATCAGGACGCGCTCGGGGTTCAGGCTGTCGAGCAGGTAGCTGAAGCCCTTGCCTTCCTCGCCGATGCGGTCCTCATCCGGGATGAAGACGTCATCGATGAAGACCATGTTGGAATCGACCGCGGCGCGGCCGTGCTTGGCGATACTCTTCACCTCGAATGTCGAGCGGTCGAGGTCGGTGTAGAAGATCGTCATGCCCTCGGTCGGACGCTTTGCGTCCTTGCGCGCGGTGGTGCGGGTGAGCAGCAGGATCTTGCTGGCGACCTGCGCGGTCGAGGTCCAGATCTTGCGGCCGGAGACGCGGTAGCCGCCCTCCACTTTGGTCGCGAAGGTGGTGATGTTGGTGGTGTCGAGCCCGGCATTGGGCTCGGTCACGCCGAAGCAGACCTGATCCTCGCCCGAGACCAGCCGCGGCAGCCAGCGCTGCTTCTGCCCGGGCGAGCCGTGTACGACGATCGGGTGCGGGCCGAACATGTTGATGTGGATCGAGGAGGCCGCCGCCATCGCGCCGCCGCAGCCGGCGACGGTGTGCATGACGAGTGCCGCCTCGGTGACGCCGAGCCCGGCTCCACCAAATTCCTCCGGCATGGTGACGCCGAGCCAGCCATCGGCTGCCATCGCCTGGTGGAACTCGCGCGGGAAACGGGCGTCGCGCTCGCAAGCGGCCCAGTACTCGTCGTCGAAGCGCCTGCACACTGCGGCGACACCGTCGCAGAGCGCTCGCTGGTCGTCGTTCAGCTCGATCATCTCGGGAACTCTCGCTTGATCTAGAAGGCCGTCTTGTCGGCGCCCTTGAGGCCGAGCATGGTACGGGCGTCGGCGGGGCTCGCGATCTCCAGCGAGAGCTCGCCGAGGATGCGCCTGATCTTGGCGACCTGCTCGGCATTCGAGCGCGCCAGCACGCCCTTGCCGAGATAAAGCGAATCCTCCAGCCCGACACGCACGCAGCCACCGAGGATCGCACCCATGGTGACGAGGCTCATCTGGTGGCGACCGGCGCCGAGCACGGAGAGGATGTAGTCGTCGCCGAACAGGGAGTCGGCGACGCGCTTCATGTGCATCAGGTTCTCGGTGTCGGGGCCGATGCCGCCGAGCACGCCGAAGATGCACTGGACCAGGAAAGGCGGCTGGACGAGCTTGCGCTCGACTGCCCACGCCAGGTTGTAGAGATGGCCGACATCATAGCACTCGAACTCGAACCGGGTGCCGTGGGCGCTGAGCTCGCCGATGCCGCGCTCGATCTGCGCGAAGGTGTTGGAGAGGATGAAATCGCGCGTCATCTCAAGGTAGCCCTGCTCCCAGGGCCGCTTGTAGGCCTTGATCTTCTCGGCCGCCGGGAACAGTCCGAAGTTCAGCGAGCCCATGTTCATCGAGGCCAGCTCGGGCTTCAGCGTGTTCGCTGCCAACAGGCGCTGGTCTAGGCTCATGCCGAGCCCGCCGCCGGTGGTGATGTTCACCACCGCGTCGCAGCCCTGCCTGATGCGCGGCAGGAAGCGCATATAGTCCTCGGGCGCCGAGGAGGGCGAGCCGTCGGCCTCGTTGCGGGCATGCAGGTGCAGGATCGCGGCTCCCGCCCTGGCGGCATCGATCGCCTGCTCGGCGATCTGATCGGCATTGACCGGCAGCGCCTCGGACATGGACGGAGTGTGGATCGAGCCCGTGACGGCGCAGCTGATGATGACCTTGTCGAGACGCTTCATGGGGTCAGGCTCTGGCTCGGTTGCAGGCGGCGGCGATCGCGGCCGCAACAGTGCGGATCTCGGCATCGACCGCAGCGACATGGTTGTGCAGGCGGGCGAAGCCGTGGGGCAGGCCAGCGGCGCAGCGATGCGTCACCGGCACGCCGGCCTCGGCGAGCCGGTCCGCATAGGCTTTGCCTTCGTCACGGAGCACGTCGTATTCGGCGGTGACGATCAGGGCCGGCGGCAGGCCGGAGAGATCGGGCGCCCTGAGCGGTGAGATGTCGGAATGGCCATGCTGCACCCGCCGTGCGTAGTGGTCGAAGAACCAGAGCATGTCCTTGCGCGTCAGCGGCAGGCCTTCGCCATGCGCGAGGTAGCTCGGCCGGTCGACGTCGCAGTCGGTGACCGGGTAGAGCAAGGCCTGCAACGCCAGGTCGACGCGTCCGCGCAGCCTGCGCGCTGCGACCGTGCCGAGATTGGCGCCGGCGCTGTCTCCGGCCACCACCAGAGGGACGTTTGCGCTGCAGAGTTCGCTCGCCTTCTCGGCGGCGAAGAGCAGAGCATCCTCGCAATCCTCCAGTCCCGCCGGGAACTTGTGCTCCGGCGCGAGCCGGTAGTCCGGCAGCAGCACGGCACAGCCGCTCAACGTTGCGAGATGGCGCGCCAGCACCTCGTAATCGTCGAGCTCGCCGATCACCCAGCCGCCGCCATGGAGATAGACGACGAGCCCGATGGGAGCCGTCTTCGGCAGCACGAGCCGCGCCGGGATCGCGCCACTGCGTGTCGGGATCGAGAGATCGTTGATCGATCCGACTTCGGCTCCAGGGCCGAGTGCTGCACGCCCTGCGGCGACGAGCGCGCGGCTCTGCTCCGGCGTTCCATCCGACAAGGCCGGACGGCCGGCTGCGGCGAAGCTCTCCATCATCATCTGGAAGAACGGGTGCAGCGGCATCGCCCGGTCCTCAGGGTGCCAGCACGACGCGGCCGAGGACCTGCCCGCGGCGCAGATCGTCGAGTGCGGCGGGGGCAGCGGTCAGAGGGCGACGGTCGAGCGGCGTCGCCGGCAGGCCATGCTCGCGCACCAGCGCCACCAGCTCGCGCAGTTCGGCCGGGCTGCCGATATAGCTGCCCTGGATCGTCAGCGCCTTCATTGGCACCAGCGGTACGGCGAGGGTCATCGCTCCGCCGAAAAGGCCGACGATCACGAGCCGGCCACCCTTGTCCAAGGTTTCGACCGCGAGCGTCGCGGTCTCGCCGCTGCCGACGAGGTCGAGCACGCCGAGGACGCTGCCGCCAAGCGTCTTGCGCAATTGTGCGGCGGCATCGGGGGCTCGGGGATCGACGGTGGCGAGGGCGCCGGCGGTCATTGCCGCCTCGCGCTTGCGCGGATCGAGTTCGAGCACGACTGCGCCCTTGCCGCCAAGCTGCTTCAAGAGGCCGATGGCGATCAGCCCGAGCCCGCCGGCTCCGATGATCGCCAGCGGCTGACGCTGGAGCAGCGGTCCGAATTTCTTCAGCGCGCTGTAGGTGGTGAGGCCCGAGCAGACGAGCGGGGCGGCGGCGACGGGATCGAGATCGCCGATCTCGACCAGATAGCGCGGATGCGGCACCAGCACGTAGTCGGCATAGCCGCCGTCGCGGTTGACACCGAGGAAGCGCGGCGCGGCGCAGAGATGCTCGTCGCCGACAGAGCAGGCGGCGCATTCGAGGCAGCCGATCCAGGAGCAGGCGAGGCAGCTCGCGCCGATCGCGATACCCTTCGCCTCCGGGCCGAGCGCGACGACCTCGCCGGCGCTCTCATGGCCGAGCGTCAGCGGCAGCTTCAGCCTGTCGGCGAAGGAGAGCTTGCGCTCGCCGCCGAGATCATAATGGCCCTCCCAGAGATGCACGTCGCTATGGCAGACGCCGGCGCCGCGCACTTTGAGCAGGACCTCGGTGCCGGTCGGTTCCGGGCGCGGCTGCTCGCCGGCGGCGAGGGCCTGTCCGAACCCGGTCAACTGATAGCAGCGCATCATCGCTCGCATCGGTCTTCTCCTCCCAGCCGCGTTTTTCGCCTCGGTGGCCACGCCTGCCTTGGCACATGGGTAGCTCTCGGTAATTAAATCGTCAAATGGTTTGACCATTTAATGGTCCATTGTTATCAACAAGCCAACTGGGAGGATGGAATGGAAGGGCTCGCGACGCCGATCGCCTATGCGATGGCCGGCGACTACGCCGTGGACGCACTGCAATTGCTGATCGGCGGAGTGTGGCGGAAGGGCAGCGGCCCGACGCTGCGTATCACCAATCCAGCCACGGGTGCCGTGCTCGCCGAGCCGACAGGCGCGTCACGCGATGATCTCGATGCGGCGCTCGCCGGCGCCGAGGCCGGGTTCGAGCTTTGGCGGCGGACGCCGGCGACCGGCCGCGCGACGGTCCTTGCCCGAGCCGCGCAGCTGCTGCGTGAGCGAACCAGGGCGATCGCCCGGCTGATGACGCTCGAGCAGGGCAAGCTGCTGGCGCAGTCCGAGCTCGAGATCAGCCTCTGCGCCGAGACCTTCGACTGGTATGCGGCCGAGGCCGGGCGCGCCTACGGCCGTATCATCCCGGCACGCGGCCAGTGCGCGCGACAGATGGTGCTGCCGGAGCCGATCGGCCCGGTCGCGGCCTTCACGCGTTGGAACTTCCCGGCGCTGCTGGCCGCTCGCAAGGTCGCGCCGGCGCTGGCTGCCGGCTGCAGCTGCATCCTGAAGCCGGCGGAGGAGACGCCGGCCTCGGCGCTCGCGCTCGGCCGCGCCCTGTCCGATGCCGGCCTGCCGGCCGGCGTGCTCAACATCGTCTTCGGAGACCCCGCCGAGATCTCACGGCATCTCATCGCCTCCCCGGTGATCCGAAAGGTCACCTTCACCGGTTCCGTCCCCGTCGGCCGGAGCCTCGCGGTCCTGGCGGCCGAGCAGATCAAGCCGTGCACGCTGGAGCTGGGCGGGCATGCGCCGGTCATCATCCTCGACGATGCCGGCATCGACGCGGCTGCGGCGATGTCGGCAATCGGCAAGACGCGCAATGCCGGCCAGGTCTGCACCTCGCCGACGCGCTTCTATGTGCAGCGGCCGGCCTATGAGCGGTTCGTAGAGCGTTTTGGCCAGGCGCTCGCAGGCATCAGGCTTGGCGATGGCCTCGATCCGGGCACTGGCATGGGGCCGCTGGCCAATGCGCGCCGTCCTGAGGCGATGGAGCGGCTGGTCGCCGATGCCAAGCGGCATCAGGGCGAGGTCGTGACCGGCGGCGAGCGGGCAGGGGGGCGCGGCTTCTTCTGGCGTCCGACCTTGCTCGCCAATGTGCCTGACGATGCGGCGGCGATGTCCGAGGAGCCCTTTGGCCCGCTCGCTTTGGTGAGTGCATTCGACGAGCTCGACGAGGCCATCGCCCGTGCCAACCGCAGCAAGGTCGGTCTCGCCGGCT
This sequence comes from Allobosea sp. NPDC003192, assembly GCF_050275675.1. NCBI lineage: Bacteria > Pseudomonadati > Pseudomonadota > Alphaproteobacteria > Hyphomicrobiales > Alloboseaceae > Allobosea > Allobosea sp. NPDC003192. The sequence goes on along the minus strand of NZ_JBNNPK010000004.1, from coordinate 306,726 downwards.
ATGCCTTCACGCGTTCGGCCTCGGCCGCCGTCAAGCTCAGCGAAGAGCTCGAGGTCGGCGTCCTCGGCCTGAACTCCTTCGCGGTCTCGCACACCGAGGCGCCGTTCAGCGGCGTGAAGCAGAGCGGCTACGGCTACGAGGGCGGCAGCGAAGGGCTCGCCGGCTTCCTGCACCAGAAATACGTCCACCACAGCTGACGGCATCACCCGCCGAGCCGGCCTTCACGCCGGCGGCGGCCAATAAAACAGCACTCAGGGAGGAGCAGCCATGTCACCAAATGCCTTCGATCAGCCTCCAGCGTCCCGCTGCCGATGGCTATTTGGCCTTGCAGCCCTGCCCATCGCCTTTGCTCTGACCGGTGCGGAACTTCGTGCGCAACAGCCGGTGCCCTTCAAGATCGGCGCGCTCAGCGACATGTCGGGCATCGTCGTCGACCTGTCGGGACCGGGCACGGTCACCGCGATGAGGCTCGCGGTCGAGGATTTCGGCGGAACGGTGCTCGGCCGGCCGATCCAGGTGCTCGAGGCCGACCATCTCAACAAGCCGGATGTCGGCATCACCGCAGCGCGCAAATGGTATGACGAGGGCGTCAGCGCGATCTTCGATGTCGGCATCACCTCGGTCGCCCTCGGCGTGCAGGAGCTCGCTCGGGACAAGAACAGGCTGGCGATCTATCTCAGCTCGGCCTCCAGTGATCTCACCGGCAAGAACTGCAGCCCGAACGGCATCCACTGGACCTACAACAACTACAGCCAGGCGCTCGGCGTCACGAAGTTCTACACGCAGGCCGGCGAGAAGAACTGGTATTTCATGACGGTGGACTACGCCTATGGCGTCAACGTCCAGCGCGACACCACGGCGATGATCGAAGCCGGTGGCGGCAAGGTCGTCGGCGCTTCCCGCCATCCCTTCGATACCAAGGATTTCTCCTCCGACCTGCTGAAGGGACAGACCTCCGGCGCCAATGTGATCGCGCTCGCGACGACGACCGCCCATGTCGCCAGCATCGTCAAGCAGGCCGACGAGTTCGGCGTCCGCCCCAAGCAGAAGCTCGCTGCGCTCAGCCTGACGCTGCATGACGTCAAGGCGATGGGCCTGCCGACGGCGCAGGGTCTCTTGGTGACCTCGCCGTTCTACTGGGACCAGAACGATGAGACCCGGGCCTTCGCCAAGCGCTATTTCGAGCGTTTCAAGAAGATGCCGAACATGGTCCAGGCCAGCGCCTATGGCGCGGTCATGCACTATCTCAACGCGGTCAAGGCGGTCGGCGAGGACGACGCCATCAAGGTCGCGGCCAGGATGAAGGAGACGCCGGTCAACGACTTCATGACCAAGAACGGCAAGATCCGCGCCGATGGTCGCGTCGTCCGCGACATGTACATTTTTCGTGTGAAGACACCGGCGGCCTCGAAGGGGGAATGGGACCTCTACGAGACGCTGGCGACGATCCCGGGCGAGGAGGCCTTCCAGAAGGCCGACCCGGCCGCCTGTCCGCTGGCCAAGGGCTGAGGCGCCTTCCAGGCGGCCCTGGCTTCGTGCCAGGGTCGGGCCTGCGGGTGCGAGCGAGGAGACGACGATGACGAACCACCAATGGCGTCTTGCCTCGCATCCGCAGGGTATGCCGACGCTCGAGACCTGGAGTCTGCACGAGGCACCGATGCCGGAACCCGGGCCAGGCCAGATCCTGGTCCGGACGCAATGGCTCTCGCTCGACCCCTATATGCGTGGCCGCATCAGCTCCTCGACGAATTATGCCAAGGGCGTCGGCATCGGCGAGCTGATGCAGGGTGGGGGCGTCGGCGAGGTCGTCGCCTCCAATCATCCGGACTGGAAGCCCGGCGACATCGCTGAGGCGATGGGCTTCGGCTGGCAGGAATATGCGGTGCTGACGCCGGATCTGCCCGGAGCGGCCAAGGCCAACAAGGTCGATTCGGCGCTCGGCCCGCCGCAGGCGACGCTCTCCTGGCTCGGCATGCCCGGCTTGACCGCTTATATCGGGCTGTTCGAGATCGGCCGGCCTAAGCCTGGCGACACGCTTGTCGTCTCCGCCGCCTCGGGTGCGGTTGGCCAACTCGTCGGGCAGATCGGCAAGCTCTGCGGCGCGCGCGTGATCGGCATCGCCGGCTCCGACGAGAAGCTGGCCTGGTGCCGCTCCGTCGGCTTCGACGAAACGCTCAACTACAAGACGACGAATGACCTCAGCGCTGCCCTGGCGGCGCTCGCGCCCGGCGGCATCGATGTCTTCTTCGACAATACCGGCGGGCCGATCCATGACGCGGTGCTGCGCAATCTCGCCGTCGGGGCGCGCGTCGCCATCTGCGGCCGCATAGCGCTCGCCAATGATTTCGAGCAGGAGGATATCGGGCTGCGCGCTTCCTCGCGCCTGATCGTGACGCGGGCGCTGGTGCAAGGCTTCATCGCCTTCGACTGGTGGCATCGGCGGGGCGAGGCGATGGCGCGGCTTGCGGCCTGGCATCGCGAGGGCAGGATCCAGACCAAAGAGGATGTCCTCGACGGCTTCGAGCGCATGCCCGAGGCGTTCCTGCGCATGATGACGGGTCGCAATTTCGGCAAGCAGCTCGTACGACTGAAGGCGTGAGCGAATCCCCTGCACCGAACCTTGCGCCGCTGGCCGGCGTCCGTGTTGTCGACCTGACGGCGATCGTCATGGGGCCATTGGCGACGCAACTGCTCGCCGATCTCGGCGCCGACGTGATCAAGATCGAGCCGCCGGAAGGCGACATCCTGCGCAAGGCCGGCGCGCCGCCGGGCTCGGATCGCGGGCCGCTGTTCGTCCACCTCAACCGCAACAAGCGCAGCGTCGTGCTCGACCTGAAGAGCCCGGACGGACGCGCGGCGCTGCTGCGGCTCGCCGCCGATGCCGACCTGTTCGTGCACTCGATGCGCCCGCAGGCCATGGCCCGCCTCGGGCTTGGTTATGAGGCGCTCTCGGCGCTCAATCCGGGCCTGATCTATGCCGGGCTGTTCGGGTTTGGACAGCGTGGTCCCTATGCAGAGCAGGGTGCCTTCGACGACCTGATCCAGGCGATCTCCGGCCTTGCCGATCTGCTCGGCCGCACCAGCGGCGGCCAGCCGCGCTATGTTCCCGCCAATCTGGCTGATCGCACGGTCGGGCTCTACGCCTTCGGCCTGATGAGCGCGGCGCTGTACCAGCGCGAGCGAACCGGCACTGGTTGCGAGCTCGGCATCCCGATGTTCGAGACGCTGGCGAGCCTGCTCTTCGGCGATCATCTCTTCGGCGAGACTTTCAAGCCGGCTTCCGCTCCGATCGGCTATCCGCGCCTGATGGTGCGCGACCGCGGTCCGTTCCCGACCAGGGACGGGCACATCTGCTGCATGATCTACACGGACGCGCAGTGGCGCAGCTTCCTGAAGGTGGTCGGCCGCGACCCCGACCTGTCACGCGATACCCGGCTCACCGACATGACGGCGCGGACCATTCACAGCGATGCCCTGTTCGAGATGGTCGGAGCGATCACCCGCGAGCATTCCACTGCTCATTGGGTCGCGACCTTGCGGGAGGCTGGACTCACTGCGGTCGCGATGCGCTCGCTGGAAGAGCTCTGCGACGATCCGCATTTGCAGGCCACCGGCTTTTTCCAGGACACGACCTGTCCGGACGGCGAGAGACTGCGGCTGTTCGGCCCGGTCGGCGACTGGAGCAATTGGCGGCCGGCCCTGCGACGAGCACCGCCGCATCTCGGAGAACATACGCGCTCGGTGCTTGACCAAGGTGGCTGGGACTAGCTGCGCTCTAGCCTGTCTTTGCTCTTACCATTATATCTTTTGCTGTGTATGATATGGTTTGCCGTCTGCGGAATCGAGCGAGATGACGAAACGGGGCGATTCTCCGGAGCCGATGCTGGGACGGATCTCCGTCCAGAAGTCCTATGAGGTGCTGGCCGACAGACTGCGCCAGACTATCCTCGACGGCTCGCTGGAAGAAGGCACGCACCTGCCGACCGAGCGCGAACTCGTCAGCCAGACCGGCCTGAGCCGCGGTTCGGTGCGCGAAGCCCTGCGCAAGCTCGAGGTCGAAGGGCTGGTGAAGACCAAGCTCGGCCGTCTCGGCGGCAATATCGTCAGCCGGCCCGGCAACGACTCGATGGCGCATTTCGTCACCCAGTTCGTTCGGGGGCGGCGGCTGTCGCTGCGGACGCTGCAGCAGACCCGCGAGACGCTGGAGCCCGGTCTCGCCAGGCTTGCCGCCGAGCACCGGAGCACGGACGATATCGTCCGCCTGCGCGATCTGAATACCGAGATGGCGCAGGCTCTGGGCGATCGGGATCGCTTCGCCGAGATCAATATTGCTTGGCACAACGCGATCGCGACGGCGAGCCGCAACGATCTGCTGGCAGCCTTCCTCTACTCGATCTCCTATGACGTCGTGGTCTCGACCGTCAGCGAGGAATACGACACCTCCAGCCTGCGCCAGGAGGTGGTGAAGGCGCATGAGCGCATCATCGCGGCGATCGAGGCAGGCGACGGTGATGCCGCCTTCCGGCGCATGGAGCGCCACGTCAAGGCGACGCGCGCCAAGACCAGGGCACGCGAGGAAACCGACCTGCCGGAATAGGCTCTGCGCTCAGTCTTCCGCCGACGCGACGATGGCGCGCGCCAGCTTGAGATGCGGGATGTCGTACATCTTGCCGTCGATGCCAACCGTGCCGATGCCGGGATCGGCGTCGAAGGCGGCGACAATCCGCCTGGCCTGCGCCAGGTCCTCCGCCGAAGGTGAGAAGCAGCGATTGATCGTCTCGACCTGATCGGGATGGATCGCGATGCGCCCAGTGAAGCCGTCGCGCTGCGAGATGCGGCAGCTTTCCTCCAGCCCTAGCGGGTCGCGGAAATCGGCATAGAGCGTGTCGATGCGTGCGACTTCGGCGGCGGCTGCCGCAAACAGGCACATGCTGCGCACGACGCGATAGGGCTGGGTCCAGTCGCCATCCGGCTGCTTGTTGGTGCTGGAGCCGACGACGGCGCCCAAATCCTCCGCGCCCCAGGTCAGGCCGGCGAGCCGTTCATGCGCCGGGGCGTAGCTGCCGAGGTTGAACATCGCGACCGCGGTCTCGGTCGACACGACGATGACTTTGACCGTGCCGCGCGCCATGCCGCTGCGCGTCTCCAGTGCATCGAGATAATGGCCGATCCGGACGATGTCGGCTGCGCCATTGGCTTTCGGCACCATGATCCCGTCGAGCCCGGGCCGGACCACGGCCGAGAGGTCCTCCAGCGTCAGCCCGGTGTCGAGCGCGTTGACGCGAACCCAGAAGCCCCAGTTCCGCGATGCGTCCGCTGCGAGCATCTCCTGGACCATCTCGCGCGCCAGCGGCTTGCGCGTCGGCGCGACCGCGTCCTCGAGATCGAGGATCAGCCCGTCGGCGCCGCTGGCCTGGGCCTTGGCGAATTTCCGCTCGCTGTCGGCCGGAACGAAGAGCAGTGAACGCAGTCGCATGGGGGCGCCTCCCTGTGTCGTGATGACAGGATTAGCGTGCTGGCTCGATAATCGTCAAATGGTTTGACCATTTTATAATTTGCGCTAGCCTAGTGTCAAAGATCGGCAGCACGTGACGGCCGGACAGGAGGGCGCAGCTCATGACGACGGAGGCCAAGGCTGTGCCGGTCGGCGAAAGCCGCTTCGATGTCGTGATCGTCGGTGCCGGCTTTTCCGGGCTCTACATGCTGCACAGGCTGCGCGGCCTCGGCTTTTCCGTCCGCGTCTGCGAGGCCGGCTCGGATGTCGGCGGCACCTGGTTTTGGAACCGCTATCCCGGCGCGCGCTGCGACGTCGAAAGCATGCAGTACTCCTACTCCTTCGACGAGGCGCTGCAGCAGGACTGGCGCTGGAGTGAGCGCTTTGCCACCCAGCCCGAGATCCTCAGCTACATCAACCATGTCGCCGATCGCTTCGACTTGCGCCGCGACATCAGCCTAGATACGCGCATCGCGTCCGCGACTTATGACGAGGACGCGGCCGAATGGACGCTGACGACGCAGGCGGGCGCCCGGATCGCCGCACGCTTCTGCATCATGGCGACGGGCTGCCTGTCGGCCGCGCGTATCCCCGATTTCCCCGGCATGGCGGATTATCGTGGCAGCGTCTTCCACACCGGGCATTGGCCGCATGAGGGTGTCGACTTCAGCGGGCTGAGCGTCGGCGTCATCGGCACGGGCTCGTCCGCGATCCAGGCGATCCCGCCGATCGCGGCGCAGGCAGGGCACCTCACCGTCTTCCAGCGCACACCGAATTTCAGCGTGCCGGCCCGCAACTGGGCGATGACCGACGCCTATGAGCAATCCTGGAAGCGGGACTATGCCGCGTTGCGCCGGCGCGCTCGCGAGGAGACGCGCTCAGGCACGATCTACGAGTTCAGCGACAAGGGCGCGCTCGCCGTCGATGCGGAGACGCGCCGGCGCGAATACGAGCGGCGCTGGCAGCAGGGCGGTGCCAATTTCATGCACGCCTACAACGACATCCTGGTCGACAAGGCGGCCAATGACACCGCCGCCGAGTTCGTCCGCGGCAAGATTCGCGCAACCGTCGCCGATCCGCAGACCGCGGAGGCGCTGCTGCCACATGGCCACCCGCTCGGAGCCAAGCGCATCTGCGTCGACACCGATTATTACGAGACCTTCAACCGCGACAACGTCACGTTGGTCGATGTCCGCCGGGCGCCGATCGAGCGGCTGACGCAGGACGGCCTGCGCATCGGCGGGCGCGACTACGCCTTCGACGCGATCATCTTCGCCACCGGCTTCGATGCGATGACCGGCGCGCTTGATGCCATCGCCATCAGCGGCCGCGGTGGCGCGACGCTCAAGGAGGCCTGGTCGGCCGGTCCGCGGAGCTATCTTGGCCTGATGATCGCCGGCTTCCCCAACCTGTTCAGCGTCACCGGGCCGGGCAGCCCTTCGGTGCTGAGCAATGTCATCGTCTCGATCGAGCAGCATGTCGACTGGATCGCCGACTGCCTGGTGCATCTGCACCGGCACGGGGTCCGGACGATCGAGCCCGAACAGGCGGCGCAGGACGACTGGGTCGCCCATGTCAACGAGGTCGCGCACCGCACGCTCTATCCGCAGGCCAACTCCTGGTACATGGGCGCCAATGTTCCCGGAAAGACGCGGGTGTTCATGCCCTATATCGGCGGCGTGAACGTCTACCGGCGCATCTGCGACGAGGTCGCCGCCGAGGGCTATCGCGGCTTTCGTCTCGCCGCCGCGCCGGCGCTCGGGATCAAGCCCGAGCCATGCGCAGCGCTTTAGTGGCAGACGTGCCGGGCGGTCATTTCCAGGGAGATTGCGGATGACGGGTTTGACGAGGAGAGCGCTGCTGGTCGCAGCCGCGCTGGCGGCTGGGGCTGGAGCCGCGCAGGCACAAGCGGAGAGCTATCCGCAGCGGCCAGTCACGCTGATCGTGCCGTTCCCGGCGGGCAGCGCCACCGATGCCGTAGCGCGAAAGGTCGGCGAGGGCCTGCAGAAGCAGCTCGGGCAGGGCTTCATCGTCGAGAACAAGGCCGGTGCCGACGGCATCATCGCCGCACGCCAGGTCGCGAGTGCGACCCCGGACGGGTACACCCTGCTGATCACCACCAACACCACGCACTCTGCCAATCCCAGCATCTACCAGCACCTGCCCTACGATCCGAAAAAGGACTTCGCCCCGATCGGCGGCGTCATCCGCATCCCCTACATGCTGGCGGTTCGCTCGGACTTCCCGGCCGAGGATTTCGGCGGCTTCGTCAAGGCGGCCAAGGCGGCGAAGCCGCCGCTCTCCTATGGCAGCGGCAATACCGGCGGGCGGGCTTCCGGCGAATTGCTGAAATCCCTGCTCGGCTTCGACATGGTCAATGTGCCCTATCGCGGCACGCCGCAGGCGATGACCGACCTGATCGGCGGTCGCATCGACGTCTTCTTCCCGGATCCCGCCAGCGCGCTCGGCATGATCCGGGAGAAGAAGTTCAAGGTGCTGGCAGTGACCGGGCCGAAGCGGATCGCGAGCCTGCCGGAACTGCCGACCCTGATGGAGCTCGGCGTTCGCGACTTCAACATCGTCGCCTGGGTCGCCGCCTTCGCGCCGGCCGGCACGCCGCAGCCGATCGTGCAGAAGCTCAACACCGCGCTCAACACGCTGCTGCGTGATCCCGAGATGATCGCCTTCATCAACCAGATCGGCTCGGAGGTGCTCTCGACCAGTCCGGCGGAGCTCGGCGCCTTCGTCGAGGAGGATGCGAAGCGCTGGGTCGACCTGGTCGAGATCGCCAAGATCGAGCGCAAGTGATCGCGGCCGGGCCCTGCCCATTCCCATCAGACAGAGTGAAGCGCCCGGTCGAGGGCGCGGGAGATCGATCGTGGCCAAGCCGCTTCAAGGTGTGAAAGTCCTCGACCTGACCAAGGTCCTCGCCGGTCCGCTCTGCGCGCAATATCTCGGCGAGATGGGAGCCGACGTCATCAAGGTCGAGGCGGTCGGCACCGGCGACGAGACCCGCGGCTGGCCCCCCTTCCGCGCGCCCGGGCTCGGCGCCGTCTTCCTCAGCGCCAATCGCAACAAGCGCAGCATCGCGGTCGATCTCAAGACCGAGCAGGGGCGGGCAGTCGTGCATCGCCTCGCCAGGAGCTGCGACATCGCGATCGAAAGCTTCGGCACCGGGGTGGTCGAGCGCCTCGGCATCGATGCTACGACGTTGCGCGGGCTCAATCCGCGGCTGATCTATTGCAGCATTTCGGGTTTCGGCCGCGCCGGCCCGATGCGCGATGCGCCCGGCTACGACGTCATCCTGCAGGCCTTCTGCGGCGTGATGGCGCTGACCGGCGACGAGAGCGGCGGCCATATCCGCAGCCCGATCTCGCCGATCGACCAGATGACCGGCACGCATGCGCTGAGCGGCATTCTCGCCCTGCTCTATCAGCGTGCGGTGACCGGGCAGGGCGGCACGGTCAACGTCTCGCTCTACGACACCGCGATGGGCCTGCTCGGCTACAATCTCCAGACCTTCTGGGAGAAGGGTGTGCAGCCGGCCAAATGCGGCTCGAGCCACGAGTCGCTCTGCCCCTACCAGGCCTTCGAGGCGCAGGACGGGCCGATCATGATCGGCGTCGCCAACGACAATCTCTGGCGGAAATTCTGTGCCGCCACCGGCTTGCAGGAGATCGTCGACCACCCGGATTTCCGCAGCAATGCCGATCGCGTCCGCAACCGGGCGCAGACACTGGCGCGGGTTCAGGCCGCGCTGGCGGGCGGCACGGTAGCGCATTGGCACGAGACATTGTCGCGGGTCGGCATTCCCTGTTCGCCGATCAATTCGCTGGTGCAACTCCTGGCCCATCCGCATACCGCCGCGAGCGGGATGGTGCTCGACTACGAGCATCCTGCGGCTGGCGGTCTCAAGGGCATCGCCCAGCCGGTGCGCTTCGATGGCGAACCGGTGAAGCCCGGCCTGCCGCCGCCGCTACTCGGGCAGGATACGGATGCGGTGCTGGCCGAGATCGGCCTCTCCCAGAACGAGATCGCGGCGCTGCGCGAACTGCGCGCGGTTGCCTGAAGAGGTGAACGAGGCTCATGTCCATCGACCTCGACCGGAATGGTGCCGTCGCGATCATCACCATCAACCGCCCGGAGCGGCGCAACGCCATGGACGCCGAGCATTATGCCGGACTCTCCAGGGCCTGGACCGAAGTGCGGGACAACCCGGCGATCCGCGCAGCGATCATCACCGGCGCCGGTGACAAGGCCTTCAGCGCCGGTGCCGACCTCAAGAGCTTCACCGCCGCTCCCGCACCGCTCGCCGAGCTGATGCTCACCCAGCAGGGCCAGCTCCTCAATCGCGGGCTGGAGATCTGGAAGCCAGTGATCGCGGCCGTGAATGGCGTCTGCCTCGGCGGCGGCACGACCTTGCTGCTCTCGACCGATATCCGCGTCGCGGCAAGGCACGCGACGTTCTCGGTCTCCGAAGTCAAGCGTGGGCTCTTTCCCGCCAATGGCGGTACGCAGCGCCTGATCCAGCAATTGCCGCATGCGATCGCGATGGAGCTTCTCCTCACCGGCGACAGCATCGACGCCGCGACGGCCGAGCGCTGGGGGCTGGTCAATCGGGTCGTCGAGCCCGATGAACTCATGCCGGCGGCGCTGGATTATGCCGACCGCATTGCCGAGAACGCGCCGCTGGCCGTTCAGGCGGCGAAGGAGCTGGCGCTGCGCAGCCGCGATGTCGACCTCGCCAGCGGCCTTCGGCTGGAGCAGTTGATGCTGCGTCTGCTCCAGACCAGCGCCGACGCAAGCGAGGGCGCCTTAGCCTTCAGCGAGAAGCGGCCGCCCCGTTACACCGGGGCCTGACCCGCAGCATTTCAGTCGAGGAGCGACAATGGCTGGCCTTTACTTCGACGAGCTCTCCGTCGGGCAGATCTTCCGCCACGAGATCCGCCGCACCATCACGGAAGCGGACAATGTCTGGTTCAGCGCGCTGACCCACAATCCGGCCTATCTGCATCTCGACGAGGAGTATTGCCGCACCGAGACCGAGTTCGGCCAGCGCATCGTCAACAGCGCCTTCACACTCGGGCTGATGGTCGGCATCTCGGTCGGCGACACCACGCTCGGAACGGCGGTCGCCAATCTCGGCTGGGACGAGGTGCGCTTTCCCAAGCCGCTCTTCCATGGCGATACGATCAGGGTCGAGACCGAGGTCGTCGAGTTGCGTGAGAGTCGGTCACGACCGCAGGCCGGTATCGTCACCTTCCTGCACCGTGCCTATAACCAGCATGGCGACCTCGTTGCCCAATGCCGGCGTTCCGGACTTCAGAAGCGGCGGGCAGCTTGATCGAGGCAAAGGCGACGACAAGCACGTGCGGCAGTTGAAGTCTCTCGTTCAGTTTGCAGTCCGACCGCGATCTCGGGCGCAAGGCCGTCCGGGGCATTCAGCATTTTTTCCTCCAGCAAAATCAGCGCCGCCTTGCTGCGATGACCTCAACTTCCACCAGCCAGCCCGGCCAGACGAGGCTGGTGACCTGAGCCCGGGTGCGGACCGGAATATTCGGGGTCTGGGATGTGCCGAAGAACTCCAGATACGCCTTGGAGAAGGCCTGGAAGTCGGCCTTGCCGCCTTTGGCGGGATCGCCGACGAGGAAAGCCTGCATCTTGACGATGTCATTCATCGAGAACCCGCGCTTGGCGAGCGTTGCCGCGATGGCTTTGAGGATTCCACGCGTCTGCGTCTCGGTGTCGCCATAGGCGGCGACGGTGTCATCTGGAACCGTCGCGTCGATGACCGGTGGCGTCACTCCGCTCAGCATCAGAAGGTCGGTCCCGGAGGGAACCAGCAGCGATTCCAGGAACTGGTTCTTGTACGGCGATGCGTCATCCAGGCGGAAACGTTCGATGTCGGCACTCATGGCAGCCTGTGTTCCCGTCAACAGCCATACGATGGCGAAAGCCTTGAAGCCCGGCATGGTTGTCCCCCTCGTTTCGGTGCCTTGAAGCAGCATTGAAGCGGGGCCGGTTCACAATCGAAAAAATAGCCGTCTATCTATGAGACTGGCTCATGCGTGACCTCGGGCAGCGCATCCCGAGCTCGAAAAGCCTCGGAGAGCGCCCAGGAGCGGAATTGCTGAACGTGGCGCTCGTCCAGACGCGTCTCGTGGATCAGCAGATAGTACTCGCCGGCACTGTCGAGACCGCCCGCAACGGGCATCACGAGCTCACGCATCCCGTCCTGGTGCGCCAGCACGATGTCGGGAACGAGCGCGATGCCGCGGCCCTGCCGTGCCGCATCCAGTGACATGAAGAAGTGCCCGAACTGCAGGGCCTGCTCGATCTCGATCGCCGCGCGGACGCCATGGGCCTTGAGCCAGTCCGGCCAGGCATGGCGGCGCGTCGAGGTATGGATGAGCGGCCAGCGCGCCAGATCGGCCGGAGTGATGCCCGTTTCGCCGATCAGGTCAGGTGAGCAGACCGGCACCAGCCGATCCGGAAAGAGTTCGTCTGCATGGACTCCGTCCCAGCGCGTGAGCATCGACAATTCGATGCGCGGCTGGTTGCGTTCGTAGTGCCGGCCGGGCAGCCGGCCGACGCGGATCGCGACATCCGCGTCATGCGCGAGCAGGTCGGCGGGCTCGATCGAGGAGACGACCCGCAGCTCGATCTCCGGGTGCTGGCTGGTGAAGTGATGGAGCCGCGGCATCAGCCAGACCGAGGCGATCGTCGGCAGCACGGACACCGTCAGCACTGCCCGGTCGCGGCGCCGGGTGAAGCGGCCGGCGGCGCGCTCGAGCTCGTCGAGCATGCTCTCGACGCTGTGGAAGAACTGCTCGCCCTCGGCGGTGAGCTCGATCCTGCGGGTGAAACGGTGGAACAGCTCCTGCCCAAGATGGAGCTCGAGCTCCTTGACCTGACGGCTCACCGCACCCTGCGTCAGGTTCAGCTCCTCGGCCGCTTTGGTGAAGGACAGGTGGCGGGCCGCAGCGTCGAAGCCGCGCAGCGCATTCAATGGCGGCAGACGCCTCTTTCGCATGCAGCACCTCTCGTATGCATGAGACTAGATCATGCATGAGCGCCGAACAATTCGTTTGTGACGACCGATCGGCGGCTCCATCCTCCCATCAACACCGCTGCTGCCGCGAGGCCCGCATCAGGTGAATGGGGAACTGCCGATGACGATCGAGCCAGCGATCGCGCTAGCCATGCGCGACATCGCCAAGCGCTATGGCGCGACCTGCGCACTGCGCAGCGCCGACCTCACCTTGCACGGCGGCCGCGTCCACGCCTTGCTCGGCGAGAACGGCGCCGGCAAGTCGACCCTGGTGAAGATCATCGTCGGCGCGGTGAAGCCCGACAGCGGCAGCGTCGCCCTTGCCGGCAAGCCGGCCGCCTTCCGCTCGGTCGCCGAGGCGATCGCCGCGGGGATCGTGCCGATCTACCAGCATCTCAGCCTGTTTCCTGAGCTCTCCGTCCTCGACAATCTCTCCGCCTTCCAGCTCGCCGCCGGCCGGGCCGGCCTCAGCCGCAAGGCACTGGTGCCGCGCGACGAGGCCAAGGCATGGCTCGCCCGGGTCGGGCTCGACCTCGATCTTGACCGTCCGGTTTCATCGCTCTCGCTCGGCGAGCGCCAATTGCTCGAGATCGCCCGCGGCGTCGGCCGCAATTGCCGCATCCTGGTCCTCGACGAGCCCACGGCGGCGCTGAACGAGACGGAGGCCGATCGGCTCTTCGCCGTGGTGCGCGATCTCTGCGCCGGCGGCACGGCCGCGCTCTTCATCTCGCACAAATTCGACGAGATCGAACGCCTTGCCGATGAGGTCACCGTGCTGCGCGACGGCGCGACCGTGATCGATGCCGCCCCGATCGGCCGGCACGACCGCGCCACGCTGGTCAAGGCGATGCTGGGCATGCAGGTGGAGCACGAGCACCGTTCCGGCAGCGCCCGGACGGAACCCGTCCTGACTACAGCCAATGTCCGCATGGCGACTGGCCATAGGCTCGACCTCTCGGTACGCGCCGGCGAAATCGTCGGGCTTGCCGGTCTGGTCGGCTCCGGAGCGCTCGCCATCGCCGCGACAATGGCCGGCGCAGCGCCTGGCCAGGGCGAGATCGCCATTGGCGAGCAGCGCTTCGCCCTTGGAGACCGGCGCGAAGCCGTCCGCCTCGGCGTCGCCTATGTACCCGCCGACCGCCATGCCGAGGGGCTGTTCCCGCCGGTCAGCGCGATCGGCAATGCCTCGGCCAGCTCGCTCGGGCGCTTCTCCACCTGCGGCCTCCTCGGCAAGGCACGCGAGCGCGACGCGATCGAGCCGCTGCTACGCCGCCTGCATTTGCACCCAGCCCGTCCCAATGCCGAGGCCGCGAGCTTCAGCGGCGGCAACCAGCAGAAGCTGCTGATCGCGCGCTGCCTTGCTCTACCGAACCTGCGGGCGCTGGTCCTGCTCGAGCCGACACGCGGGGTCGATGTCGCCGCCCGTGCCATGATCCATCGCGCCGTCATCGAGATGGCCAGCAACGGCATCGCCGTCCTGGTCGCGTCGAGCGATCTCGACGAGCTGACAGCGCTCTGCGACCGCTATCTCGTGGTCCGCGACGGGGTGATCGCGCAGGAACTGCCCAGCGGCGCCTCGACGGAGGCGATCATGGCCGCACTCGCCGGAAAGGCCGCGGCATGACGAGCTTTCCAATCGGCGATCGAGGCTCCTCCAGCATGCCCGCCTTCCTGCGCCCGCCCGCCATCCTCGTCGTGACGTCGCTGCTCTTCGGACTGGCCGCCCTGGCGGTGCCGCGCTTCGGCACGCTCGGCAATGTCGAGAATGTGCTGCGCATCGCCGCCATCCTCGGCATCGTCGCCTGCGGCCAGGCCATCGTCGTCATCCTTGCCGGCATCGAATTCTCCTTCGGCGCCTCGGCAGCTCTGGCGAGCGTCGTCATCGTCATGGCCCTGCCGACAACTGGTGTGACCGGAGCCTTTCTCCTCGGTAGCTTGCTGATCCTGGGCGTCGGCATGGTCAACGGCCTGCTCGTCGCCCGCTTTTCCGTGCCGCCGGTTATCGCAACGCTCGGCATGCTGATGATCGCGTCTGGCCTCGCTGCCTGGCTGGCCGGCGGCCTGCCGATCGATGCGCCGCCCTCGGAGGCCTTCTCCTTCCCGGCCCGCGGCCGCGTCTTCGGCATCCCCGTGCCGGTCCTCTGCGCTGCCGCTGCCTTCGCCGCGCTGCATCTGCTGTTGGCGAAGACCCGGCTCGGACGCGGCTGGTATCTGGTCGGCGCCAATGCGACGGCCGCCAGGCTCGCCGGCCTCTCTGTGCCCCGTCTCATCTTCTCCGGCTATGCCGTGGCCGGCCTGTTCTGCGCGCTCGGCGCCGTCATCCTGACCAGCCGCGTCGCTTCGGGCCAGCCCATGCTCGCGCCGAACCTGCCCTTCGAGACCATCGCCGCCTGCGCCGTCGGCGGGCTGCCGCTCGGCGGCGGACGCGGCAATGTCCTGCAGGTTGCCTGCGGCGTGCTGATCGTCGCCATGCTCAACAACATCGTGGTGCTGCTGAACCTGCCGACCGCCTACCAGCTCATCCTGCTCGGCACGCTCATCGTCGCCGCCGTGCTGCTCCAGCGCGACTGGGCCTTCCTCGGCAATGCAGTCCGCGTGCTGACCAACGGGACGCGCGGATGAACCAAGTCATCGCTCCCCGTCTGCTGGTCGCTCCCGCAGGCATCATCGCCGCCAGCCTCGTCTTCGCCGCGATCGCCCCCGGCTTCCTCTCGCTCGGCAACGCCGCCAGCATCGCCGGCCAGGCCTGGGTCCTCGTCCTGCTCGCGACCGGGCAGATGTTCGCCCTCGCCGCCCGCGGTTTCGACATCTCGGTCGGCGCCATCGCGGCGCTCGCCGGAACGCTCGCTGCCATGGCCGCCAACAGCTTCGGACTGGCGGGTCTGATCGTCGCCCCGCTGGTCGGCCTCGCCTGCGGCACGCTGAACGGCTGGCTGGTCGGCCGCCTCGCGCTGCAGCCGATCGTCGCGACGCTCGGCTCGCTGGTCGCACTGAAAGGCGTTGCCCTGCTGGTCAGCGATGACGGCCAGGCCGTGCCGCTCACCGAGGCCGGGCATGCGACCAGCCTCGCCTTCGACCCTGTGCTCGGCCTGCCGCCGCTCGCCTGGCTTGCCCTTGCCTGCGTCCTCGGTGCCCAGTTCCTCCTGAGCCATGCCACGCTCGGCAAGCGCATCCTGATGCTCGGCGCCAATCCCGAAGCGGTCAGCCTGGTAGGCGCCGATGCCGGCGCGCTCCAGATCCGCGCCTACCAGCTCTGCGGCCTCTTCGCCGGGCTCGCCGGCGCGCTGATGACGGCGCGGGCCGGCGCCGGCCTGCCGACCGAAGGCGCCGGCATGGAATTGCAGGCGATCGCCGCCGCGATCATCGGCGGAACGGCCCTGTCCGGCGGCGTCGCCAATGCCATCGCGGTCGCTGCCGGCGCCTTCTTCGTCCAGGTCGTGCTGACCGGGCTCAACCTCACCGGCGTCTCGCCCTTCCTGGCGCAGGTCACCGTCGGCCTCGTCATCCTCGGCTCCGGCCTGATGGACACCGCCCTCCGCTCGCTTCTGTCCCGCAACCGCCAGCCCAAGGACATATCGCCATGACATCCCTGTCCCGCCGTCGCCTCCTGCTCGCCTCGATCGCTGCCGCCGCGCTGGCGCAGCCGGCCCTCGCCCAGGAGAAGACGATCGGCATCGCCGTTCCCAACCTCGCCTCTTCCTTCTGGATCTCGGCCGTCTACGGCATGGAGAACGAGGCGAAGGCGGGCGGCGCCAAGGTGCTGAAGCTCAATGCCGGCGGCGACGCCAATGCCTCGCAGCAGATCGCCCAGGTGCAGGACCTGATCCAGCGCAAGGTCTCCGGGATCGTGATCGGTGCCACCAATGGCGATGCGGTCAAGCCGATCGTCGAGCGCGCGATCGAGGCCGGCATCCCGGTGGTCGGCATCTCCTCGCCGCCAAATACGCCGAAGCTCGCCTCGCTGGTCAGCGCCGACCATGCCGACATGGGCAAGCTCCAGGCCGAATGCCTCGCCAAGGCGGTCGGCGGCAAGGGTACGGTCGCGATGATGGCAGGCCCCGCCGGCCAGGCCTGGTCGGACCTGCGCGCCAAGGGCTTCCGCGAGGCACTCGCCAAGGCGGCGCCCGACGTCAAGATCGTCGCGGAATCGCGCCTCGCCGACAATCGCAACGCCGCGCTCGGCACCGCCGAGGACTGGACGCAGCGCTTCCCCGACCTCGCCGGCATCTATGCCGCGACCGACGACATGGCCGCCGGCGTCGTCTCGGCCTTCAAGTCGGCGAGCAAACCGGTCAAGGTCTCGGCTTCGAATTTCAGCCCGACCGCCCAGCAGATGCTGAAGGACGGCGATATCGCCTGCACCTCGATCCAGCAGGTCGTCGCCCAGGGCAAGGCCGCGATGGCGCAGGCGCTGAAGGCCTCTGCCAAGCAGCCGGTCGAGGCGCGCGTCGTGCTGCCGGCCCTGCTGGTGACGCGCGAGAACGTCGCGACCGTCGACCTCTCCTCGGTCGTCGCCCCGGCCGATTATCGCCCCTGACGGACGCACGCTCATGCTGCCTAACCCCGGACGCTTCCCCTACTCGCCCATCGTCGACCGGCCGGACTTCACCTGGCCGGGCGGCAAGCGGCTCGCCGTCTATGTCGCGCTCTGCGTCGAGCACTTCGCCTATGGCTCGGGACTCGGCCTGCCCTATTCGCCCGGGCTCCAGCACCCCAACACCTATAACTGGGCCTGGCGCGAATACGGCAACCGCGTCGGCGGCTGGCGGCTGATCGAGCTCTTCGACGAATACCGCCTGCCGCTCTCGGTACTGCTCAACACCGAATGCTATGCGCACTGCCCGGAACTGGTCGCGGCCCATCGCCGCCGCGGCGACGAGATCGTCGCCCATGGCCGCACTAATTCCGAGCACCAGAACGGCATGGAGGTCGAGGCCGAGCGGCGGCTGATCGCCGAGGCGACGCAGGCAATCGCGAGCCATGAGGGCGCTATGCCTGCCGGCTGGATGAGCCCCGGCGCCCATCCCAGCGCCAACACCGAAGACCTACTGACCGAGGCCGGCTACGGCTACACCATGGACTGGCCGATGGACGACCAGCCGGTCTGGCTCAGGACCAAGGGCGGCCCCCTGCTGGCGATGCCTTATCCGCACGAGGTCAACGACGTGCCGATGGTCGTGCTGCATGACGGCACGGCCCAGGCCTTCGCCGACATGGCGATCGACAATCTCGACGAGATGCTCGGCCAGTCCGAGCAGCAGGCGCTGGTCTACGGCATGACGATCCACACCTTCATCGTCGGCCAGCCCTTCCGCATCCGGCAGTTCCGCCGGGTGCTCGACCATCTCAACAAGCACCAGGACCGCATCTGGTTCACCACGGCCGGCGCCTGCGCGCGCCATTACGCCAGCCTGTTCCCGGCACCATCGGCCGGCTGACGACAAGACAAGGAAACGCCCATGACCTCCTCTTCCGCACCCGGCGCGCATCCGCGCCGGCGGGTCGCCATCGCCGGTCTCGGCGCCGTCGGCCTCAAGATCGCCAGCGTGCTCGACCAGGGCGTGCCCGGCTGCGAGCTTACCGCCGTCTCCGCCAATGACCGCGACAAGGCGCGCGAGCGCCTCGCGCATCTCTCCCGGCCGATCCCGGTCGTCGCCATCGAGGAGCTTGAAGCCCTCGCCGACATCGTCGTCGAATGCGCGCCGGCAGCCCTGCTGCCGGCTATTGCCGAGCCCTTCCTGCGTGCGAGCAAGACGGTGATCGTGCTGAGCTCCGGTGCCATCCTCTCGCATGAGGGGCTGATCGAGATCGCCCGTCAGCATGGCGGCCAGATCGTCGTGCCGACCGGCGCCTTGCTTGGCCTCGACGCCGTCACCGCCGCGGCCGAGGGCGTGATCCGCTCGGTCCGGATGATCACCCGCAAGCCGGTGCGCGGCCTCGTCGGCGCGCCCTATCTGATCGAGAACAACATCGCGCTCGACGACGTCAGGGAGCCGACACGGGTGTTCAGCGGCACGCCGCGCGAGGCCGCGATCGGCTTCCCGGCCAATCTCAACGTCGCCGTCGCGCTCTCGCTCGCCGGCATCGGGCCGGACCGGACGACGCTGGAGATCTGGGCCGACCCGGCACTGACCCGCAACACCCACACCATCGAGGTCGACTCCGACTCCGCCAGCTTCTCGATGACGATCGAGAACGTGCCGAGCGACAACCCGAAGACCGGCCGCATCACCGCGCTCTCGGTCATCTCCTATCTGCGCAAGCTCGACGCGCCCCTGCGCATCGGCTCGTAAGCCAAAACCCACAAGGAACCCATCATGGATCTGGGAATTGCTGGACGCACGGCGCTCGTACTGGGTGCCGGCGGCGGGCTCGGCCGCGCCATCGCCAGGACGCTCGCCAGGGAAGGCGTCAAGGTCGCGCTCGCTGACATCGATGAGACCGCGCTCGCCGCCACGGCCGCGGACCTCGCCGCCCTCGGTGCGCCGCATCTGGCGCGGCGCTGGGACATCGGCCGTCTCGACGAGACCGACGGCCACCTTGCCGCGATCGGCGAGGCGCTCGGGCCGGTCGACATCCTCGTCAACAACACCGGCGGTCCGCCGCCCAGCCTCGCCGCCGGCGTGCCAGCGGAAACCTGGACGGCGCAGTTCCAGGCGATGGTGCTCTCCGTCATTGCGCTCACCGACAAGGTGCTGCCGGGGATGCGCGAGCGCGGCTTCGGGCGGATCGTCACCTCGACCTCCTCGGGTGTGGTCGCGCCGATCCCGAACCTTGCGATCTCGAACGCCTTGCGCCTGTCGCTGGTCGGCTGGTCGAAGACGCTCGCGCGCGAGGTCGCGGCGGCCGGCATCACCTGCAACATCATCCTGCCGGGGCGGATCGCCACCGACCGTATCCGCTTCCTCGACGAGCAGAAGGCCAGGCGCGAAGGCCGTCCGCTCGCCGACATCGTCGCCGAGAGCACGGGCTCGATCCCGCTCGGCCGCTACGGCACGCCCGAGGAATACGCCGACGCCGTCGCCTTCCTCGCCAGCGCCCGCGCCGCCTACATCACCGGCTCGGTCATCCGGGTCGATGGCGGCTATCTCCAGAGCATCTGAAAGGACTGAAGGTCATGACCGAACTGCCCCAGCGCGACGCCACCTGGCGCGAGGACATCCGCCGCCGCTTCCTTGCGGTCGACACCTCCAACGTGGCCGACGTGCTCGATACGCTCGGCCTGCCGGACCAGGGGCTGGCGCCGCAATTTGCGCCCTATCCGGCCACGACCGGCCGGCTCGCCGGCTTCGCCTATACGATCCGCGGCCAGATGACGCCGTTCCCGCTCGGCGGCGACGCCGAGAAGATGAAGGCCTGCGAGGGCGTCTCGCCCGGCGAGGTCACGGTCTGGAGCGGCGATGGCGAAGGGATCTGCTATTTCGGCGAGCTGATCGCGATCGGCATGAAGGAGAAGGGCTGCGTCGGCGCGCTCGTCGACGGCGGTATCCGCGACATCCGCTGGATCGGCGAGCAGGCTTTCCCGGTCTATGCGCGCTATCGCACGCCGGTGCAGTCGATCGGCCGCTGGAAGGTCAATGCCAGCCAGGTTCCGGTGCTGATGCGCGGCGCGACCAACCGCTATGTCGAGATCAAGCCGGGCGACTTCATCCTCGCCGACGAGGACGGCGCCATCGTCATCCCAGCCGAGCGGCTCGAGGAGGTGCTGGTGGAGGCCGAGCGGCTGACCGCTGTCGAGGTCAAGATCCGGCAGGAGCTGTCGCGCGGGCTCTCGCTCGCCGACGCCCTGGCGAAGTACGGCCACGTCTGAGCGGGCGCTCGACCATGGCTGGAGGTCAGGCTGTCAAAGCCTCGCGCAGCGGGACCATGAACGCGCGCGCGAGCTGCGACAGCTCCTCGTGCAGAGGGTGCAGGATGGCGATCTCGTAGGAGATCGCCGGCCGGAACGGCCGGCGCACGACGTCGGCCGTGAACGGCGCGCTGACCACGGGATCGACGATCCCCACGCCGACGCCGGCCGCGACGAGCTCGCAGGCCGAGGAGAAGAACTCCGTCTCGGCGACCACATTCCAGCGCGCGCCATATTCCGAGAAGGCGGCGGCGAGTTTCTGGTAGACCGGATCGCCCCGGAACAGGGTGATGAAGGGTACGCCGTCAAGATCGGCAGGGGTGATCTCCTCGCGCTCGGCAAGGGGATGGCCGAGCGGCAGCATGCACTGGCACTGGTAGCTGAAGACCTCCATCTGCGCGGTCGGATAGTCGAGCGGCAGCTCGGCGATGGCGAAGTCGAAAGTCCGCGTCGACATCAGCTCCTTCACGCTCTGCGATGCCCGCGTGATGATCTTCATCTGCAGTCCGGGCCGCTCAGCGGCGAAGACCGAGAGCAGCCGCGGCAACAGGGCGATCGAGATGCTCGGATAGGCGGTGATGGCGAGATGGCCGCGCTTGCCGGCCCGGATTTCGCCCGCGACCCGCGCAGTATTCTCGACCGCTTCGAGCGCCCGGCTCGCCTCGGCATAGATCAGATGCGCCTCGGGTGTCGGCTGCAGCCGCGTGCCGCGCCGCACGAACAAGGGCACGCCGAAATCATGCTCCAGCGCCGCGATCATCGTGCTGACGCCGGGCTGCGAAATCCCCAGCAGCTCGGCGACGCGCGTCATCGTGCCGTGGATCATCAGGGCGCGGAAGCATTCGAGCTGGCGCAGGCGCATGCTGCTTCATATGATTTTCTGATAATGAAGCCAAATCAAATTATTGGATTTGCATAACGCTTGAGCGTTTCCTTGCCGGCATAGCGAATGAGCCAGCGAGGAGATCGCCATGAACAAGCAGGTCGGAGCACTCCAGCCGGCGCTCGAACTGATCCCGGCCCGCAGCGGCGTCGCAGCGAAGGTCAAGCGCGGCCAGAGCGTCCGCGTCGTCAACACCCATGGCAAGCAGGTGGTCGACACCTGGGCCTTCAGCGCCGCCGATGTCGATGAGCATCTCTCGATGGAGCACAGCCGGGCCGCCATCCTGAAGCTGATGCCGGCGGTCGGCGACACGCTGACCAGCAATCGCCGCAACCCGATGCTGACCGTGGTTGAGGACACCACCCCCGGCATCCACGACATGCTGATCGCCGCCTGCGACGAGCATCGTTATCGCCAGCTCGGCGCGCACGGTCATCACGACAGCTGCACCGACAACCTCAAGGCGGCGCTCGCCGCGCTCGGCATCGCCGTGCCGTTGACGCCGAGCCCGCTCAACCTGTTCATGAATGTGCCGGTGCGGGCCGATGGCAGCCTCGCCTTCGAGGCGCCGGTCAGCGAGCCCGGCCAGCATATCGCCCTGCGCGCCGAGATGGACCTGATCGTCGTCTTCTCGGCTTGCCCGCAGGACATGGTGCCGGTCAACGCCATGCACCCGACCGACGCACACTACCAGATCGCCTGACGGGAGGCTCATCATGCGCAAGCTGCCCTCGCTCAACGCCGTGCGTGCCTTCGAGGCGACGGCGCGCCATCTCAGCTTCACCCAGGCTGCCAACGAGCTCTGCGTCACGGTGACGGCGGTGAGCCATCAGGTCCGCCATCTCGAAGCCGTGCTCGGTCTGAAGCTGTTCGAGCGCCAGGCGCGGGCGCTCGCGCTGACCGCAACCGGCGAGACGCTGTTCCCGTTGCTGCGCGACGGTTTCGACCGGCTGGCCGGCGCCTTCGCCTTGCTCGACGATTCACGCTCCGCCGACGCCGTCACCGTCTCGACCACGCGCGCCTTTGCGGAGCGCTGGCTGATGCCCCGCCTGCCGGCCTTCCACGCGGCACACCCGGCGATCACCGTCCATATCGATGCCTCCGAAGAGGTGATGGACCTGCGCGCCGAGGGCATAGACCTTGCCATCCGCTATGGCGCGGTTCCGGCCGATCAGCGCCAGAATGTGCTGCTGGAGGACAGCTACATCGCCGTCGCCTCCGGCAGCCTTTGCCTGGCCGGTCGCAGTACGGGCATCGCCGACATGCTCAGCCGCCCCTTGATTGGCTATCGCTGGAAGAACCGGACGCTCGAGGCGCCGGACTGGCCGGCCTGGCTGGCGCAGGCATTGCCGGGAACAGCGCCTGATTTCCGCCAGTCCTGGTTCAGCGAGGAGACTCTGGCGCTGCACGCCGCCGATCGCGGCCTCGGCCCACTGCTGTGCAGCGATGTCCTGGTCGACGATGCGCTGCGTGATGGCAGCCTGGTGCGCCTCGACGGCGGCAGCCTGCCTGGCTTCGCCTTCCGCTTGGTCGAGGGGGCGACGCCGCGCAAGCGCTCGACCGTGCTGTTCCGCGACTGGCTGCGCGCCGAGGCCGCTGCCTTCCGCCGGCGCGAGGCGCCCGAACTCAGCCTGTCACGGGCTGCGTGAAATAGGGCAATTCCTCGGTCCGGACCTGGTATTTGCCGGCCGCGACCAGCCGCTCGACATGGGCGACGATCTCCTCCAGCGGCGCGAACCAGACCTTGCGCGTCGCCAGCACCTGCTCGAGCCAGCGCTCGACCACCGCCCAGCGCGCCAAACGTCCGGTCAGGAACGGGTGCCAGATCCCCATCCAGAAGCCGCCGGCCTCGTATTGCGCCTCGAACTCGGCGAAGGAGGCCGCGAGCCCCTGCTCCGGCGGCTGCACCGGCATCATGTAGCCGATCTCGGCATAGTGCGCGAAGGGCGGCCAGTCGTCCGAACCCCAATGCGGCGGCACCTCGTAGAGATATTTGCCGCCCGAACGCATCCGGTAGGGGATGTCGTCGGCCATCAGCGAGGAATCATAGGAAAAGCCGTGCTCGATCAGGAGGTCGATCGTCGCCTGCGTCGCATTGTAGACCGGTGCGCGATAGCCGCGCGGCGTGCGGCCCGTCATTCGCCGATGGATGGCAAGCGCCTTCTCGAAGGCGCGGCGCTCGGCCTCCGGCGAGATCTCGGTCGGGTCCTCATGCAGATAGCCGTGATGGCCGATCTCGTGGCCGCCGGTCAGGATCGCCTCGACGGCTTCAGGGTAGTGCTCCATCGTCCAGCCCGGGATGAAGAAGGACTGCTTCAGTCCGAGCCGGCGATAGGTCTCGAGGATGCGCGGCACGCCGACGGTCGGCCCATAGCGCCCCATGGTGATCGGGTAGAGCCGGTTCCAGCTGTTCTTCGGCCTGGCGATATGGATCAGGCTGTCGGCGTCGACGTCGAAGGTGATGGCACAGGCGCAGCGTGCGCCGTTCGGCCACGGTATCGGATTCTGGATCAAGGTGCTTTGCCTCCCCACCCTTAGGCCGCTTCGGCATGGCGGTCGGCAATGAGCTCGTCCACCAGCCCCGGCACCGCTGCATGCGCCTCGGCGATCGAGCGCTTATGCCGGGCGTCGCCGAACTCCTGATAGTCGATCGCGATCGTATGGATCGACTCGACGCCGAGATAGTGCGAGCAGGTCCGGATATGCGGGTCGAGCTGGTTCATGTCGGCGCGCACGCCGCCCGGCCCGAAGCCGAACTCGCCGCGCGAGCTCAGCACCACCAGCGTCTTGCCGCTGAGGATCGGCTCGAGCGGAAAATCGCCGCGGGCCAGGTCGAAGCTGAAGGTCTTGCCGATCCGGATGATCTTGTCGAACCAGGACTTGAGCTGCGCCGGCATGCCGTAATTGTACATCGGCGTGCCCATCACGATGACATCGGCCGCGGCGAGCTCGGCGATCAGTTCATCGGATAATGCGAGCTCCGCCTTGTGTTCTGGCGTGCGGGCCTCCTCGGGCGTGAACGCGGCCGCGACCCAGGCCTCGTTGAGGAAAGGCGGTGGATTACGTCCGACATCGCGGGCAATCACGTTCGCATCGGGCTCGCGGGCAAGCCAGGCCTCGACGAAGGCCTTGGACAGGGCACGGCTGAGCGAGCGGCCTCCGCGGGCGCTGGCGTCGAGATGAAGAAGCGTCGTCATGGCAGGTCCTCATTGAGGCGGCGGACCACCAGGCCCGTCGGTTGCAACGAAGATGGGTTGCCGCTCGTGGTCGCACCAACGAGTTTTTCTTCAGGGCCCTGAAGAGATTTTCATCACGCGTCCCGGCGACGCTAACCGCTTGTCTGGGCGCTGTTTTGTGGCTTTCCCGGCCATTCCAAGAATCTCTCAAGCCGGGTTGAGCAAATCTCACTTTCCGAGGCCGGGGCATGCTGCTGCCCTCGTGCGGGATGGGCCGAAAACGATCCGAGGGGAGCCCAATCCTCATTCCAGCACGGGAGATCAGCATGACTCTGACCAGGCGAGACATGGCCGCGGCGCTCGCGGCGAGCGTTGGCCTTACAGCGCTGCCGCGAATGGTGCGCGCCGCCGGCGGGCCGCTCAAGGTGGCGATCGCATTGCCGGGCAGCATCGCCGATGGCGGCTGGAGCCAGTCGGCCTTCGAGGTGCTGAGCCAGGCCCGCACCGAGCTGCAGGCCGAGACCGCCTATAGCGAGAAGGTGCATCAGCCGCAGCAGGTCGAGGTGCTCTCC
Source organism: Allobosea sp. NPDC003192 (assembly GCF_050275675.1). Classification (NCBI taxonomy): domain Bacteria; kingdom Pseudomonadati; phylum Pseudomonadota; class Alphaproteobacteria; order Hyphomicrobiales; family Alloboseaceae; genus Allobosea; species Allobosea sp. NPDC003192. The sequence continues at coordinate 281,701 of NZ_JBNNPK010000004.1, read as the reverse complement.
GACTATGCCCGGCGCGGCTACAATCTGGTGATCGGCCATGGCGGCGAATTCCAGGATGCGGTCGACCGCGTCGCCGCGCGCTTCCCCAAGACGAGCTTCCTCGTCACCAACGGGCTGCGTCCGTCGGCCAATGTGGCGACGGCCGACTTCTACTTCTCGCAGCCGGCCTATCTGCTCGGCTTCCTGGCGGCGCGGATCAGCAAGACCGGCAAGGTCGGCATCATCGCGGCGCAGAAGTTCAAGTTCACCAATGACAGCGTCGCCGGTTTCGAAGCCGGCTTCCGCGCCGCCCGCAACGACGGCCAGGTCGTCACCACCTGGACCGGCGACTGGGACGATGTCGCCAAGGGCAAGGAAGCCGCCGTCAACCAGCTCGCCCAGGGCGTCGACATCGTCTGGCCGACCATGGACAGCGCCACCGCCGGCAGTCTGCAGGCGGTGCGCGAGAAGGGCGCGATGGCCTTCGGGCTCTATTACGACGCCATCACCAAATGGCCTGACATCACGCTGCAATCGGCCATTCTCGATGTGCGCGGCCTGCTCTTCGACATGCTGGCCAAAGCCAAGGCCGAAGGCCTCGCCGGCCGAAACTACAAGTTCGACATCACCATGCCGCAGGCTGTCCGCCTCGGCAGCTTCGGGCCGAAGGTCCCGCCCGAGACCGTCGCCGAGATCACGGCGCTGATCGAGCGGATGAAGTCCGGCCAGCTCGCTGTCCAACCCGTCTGAACCAAAAGCCAGCTTGAGGCCGGGCGCGCCGCAAGAGCGGGCCGGCCTGCGCGGGAGGATCGCATGGCTGTACCCCAGCACGACTATCTCGTCGTTGACGGCGTTTCGAAGGCGTTCGGGCGCTTCCGGGCGCTGGACGGTGTCGACCTCGCGGTCGCCAAGGCCAGCATCCATGCTGTGCTCGGCGAGAACGGCGCCGGCAAGACCAGCCTGATGAACGTGCTCTACGGCCTCTATCGGCCGGATGAGGGCGAGATCCGCATCGCCGGGCAGCCCATCACCCTCCATTCACCGGCCGATGCGATCCGCCACCGCATCGGCATGATCCACCAGCATTTCCATCTCGCCGAGGCGCTGAGCGTCACCGAGAATATCGTCCTCGGCCTCGGCCGGCCGCTGGCGCGGCTGCGGCTGGCCGAGCACGCGACGCGCATTGCCGAGATGAGCCGGCAGATCGGCTTCGAGGTCGATCCCACCGCCGAAATCTGGCGCCTGCCGATGGGAATGCGCCAACGCGTCGAGATCCTGAAGGCGCTTTATCGCGGCGCCGACATCCTCGTCCTCGACGAGCCGACCTCGGTGCTGGCGCCGAGCGAGATCGACGGCTTCCTCGCCAGCCTGCGGCGCCTGCGCGCCGACGGCACGACCATCCTCTTCGTCACCCACAAGCTTGAGGAGGTGATGGCGGTTGCCGACGAGGCTTCGGTGATGCGCGCCGGCAAGGTCGTTGCGCGCAGCCGGATAGCGGAGACCTCGCCGCGGGAATTGTCGCACCTGATGATCGGACGCGAGCTCTCGGTCGAGCCGGCCACCCGCAGCACAAGCCCGGGCGCGAACCGCCTGGCGCTGCGTGATCTCGTCGCCGACAATGATCGCGGTGCCCGGGCACTGGACCGGTTCTCGCTCACCGTTCGCGCCGGCGAGGTGGTCGGCCTCGTCGGCATCGACGGCAACGGCCAGCGCGAGCTCGCCGAGGCGATCACCGGGCTGCGGCCGCTGATCTCTGGCGAGATGACGGCCGACGGCCGCGATCTTCGTCCGCTCGATGTCCGCGACCGCCAGCGCGAGGCCAGGATCGGCTTCGTGCCCGAGGATCGTCACGGCACCGGCCTTGTGCTCGACCATTCGGTCGAGACCAATCTCGTCTTGCGCTCCTTCGATCTGCCGCCCGTTTCGCGGCGCGGCCTGCTCGACCGCGCGACGATAGCAGCGACCGGCAAGCGGCTGGCGACCGAATACGACATCCGCCTGCGCTCGCAGCGGCAGCCGGCGCGGGACCTCTCCGGCGGCAACCAGCAGAAGATCATCCTGGCGCGGGAGATCGAGGCGGCGCCGCGCATCCTCGTCATCGCCCAGGCGACCAAGGGGCTTGATCTCGGCGCCATCGCCTTCGTCCAGCGCCAGATCCTGGCGCAGCGCGAGAAAGGCGTCGCCATCCTCTACATCTCGACCGAATTGGAGCATGTCATGGAGGTCGCCGACCGTATCGGCGTGATCTGCGCCGGCCGCATCACCGGCGAATTGACGCCACAGGAAGTCAGCGCCGAGCGCGTCGGGCTGCTGATCGCCGGCATCGCTGCGGAGCACGCGGCATGAGCACGCTTCTCGATATCGCCATCCGCCTGCGCAGCCTCTGGGCGACGCTCATCGCATTGCTGCTCGGTGCCATGCTGATCGGGCTTGCCGGACACGACCCGCTCACCGCCTATGCAGTCCTCTTCCGCGAGGGCTTCGCCGACTATTGGGGCTTCGCGAACACTCTGGTGAAGGCCAGCCCGATCGTGCTCGCGGCGCTTGCCGTCTGCCTGCCTTACCGGGCCGGGCTCTACAACATCGGCGGTGAAGGCCAGATCTATGTCGGCGGCCTCTGCGCAACGCTGGTCGGCTTGAGCCTGCCGGACTGCCCGCCCTGGCTCGGCATCCCCCTCGTCCTGGCGAGCGCCATGATCGGCGGGGCGGCCTGGGCCGCGATCGCCGGCGCACTGAAGGCCTATCGCGGCGTCAACGAAGTCATCGTCACCCTGCTGCTCAATTTCGTCGCCATCCACATCGTCAGCTATGCGGTCGGTGGCCCGCTGCTGGCGGAAGGCGCGCCCTATCCGTTCTCCGAGCAGCTGCCGGCGAACCTGCATTTGCCGATGCTGCTGCCGCAGACCGACGCCCATCTCGGCGCGCTCTTCGGCCTGTTGTTCGCACTCGCCCTGCATGTTCATTTCAGCCGGACCAGTCATGGTCTCGCGCTCGACGTGATCGGCCGCAACCCGCAGGCCGCGCGCTATGCCGGCATCGCTGTCGAGCGCCAGATCGTCGTTGCCATGGCGCTCGGCGGCGGCCTCGCCGGCCTCGCCGGGGGGCTCGAGATCGTCGGCCTGAAATACCGGCTCTTCCATCTGTTCAGCGCCGGCTATGGCTTCGACGGTATCGTCGTCGCCTTCATGGCTGGTGCCCAGCCGCTGCTGGTGCCGCTTGCCGGGTTGCTGATCGCGGCGTTGAAGGCAGGTTCCGGAAGCATGCAACGCGCCATCGGCCTCGATGGCAGCATCGTCGAGGCGATCCTCGGCCTGGTCGTCATGACCGTCGCTGCGGGCCTCGCCTGGAAGCCTTCGCCAGCGTCGCTGCTCGCCTTCCTCCGGTCGAAGCCGGCATCGGGCGAGCCGATCAACTTCAGCACGCAGAAGGCCACGCCATGACCGATCTCGCTTTCGACGCCGCCTTCTTCGCAGCCTTGCTGGCTGCCTCCGTCCGCCTCGCCATGCCGATCGCCTTCGCCGCACTGGGCGGGGTCATCGCCGAGCGCAGCGGCGTCTACAATATCGCACTGGAAGGGCTGATCCTGACCGGCGCGCTGGCCGCTGCCGCCGGTGTCCATGCGACGGGGATGCCGCTCGTCGGCCTCGTCGCCGGGATTGGCGCCGGTGCGGTCGGCGGTCTCCTCGTCGCCCTGTTGACCGTGACCTTCCGGGTCAACCAGCTCGTCGCCGGCATCGCCGTCAACATCTTCTGCGCCGGGCTGACGGCCTTCCTCGCGCGGGCCGTCTTCGGGCTCACCACCAGCACGCAGGTGCCGGGCTTTCCTGCACTCGATCTCGGCCCGCTGTCGAAGCTGCCCGTCATCGGGCCAGCCTTGTTCGCGCACGACGCGCTGACCTATGCCTTCGTCGCGCTCTGCCTATTCGTTACCGCGCTGCTCTTCCTGACGCCCTGGGGGCTCGCCTTGCGGGCGGCGGGTGAGAATCCGCGTGCTGCCGACAGCGCCGGCCTGCCTGTGACGAAGATCCGCTATCTGGCGCTGATCATCTCCGGCGTGCTGGCGGCGCTCGGCGGTTGCCATCTCGTGCTGACGCAGGTCCACATCTTCTCGGACGGGATGAGTGCGGGCAAGGGCTTCCTTGCGCTCGCCGCGATCATCCTCGGCCGCTGGCATCCGGTGGGCGTCGCGCTGGCCGCGCTGTTCTTCGGCCTCTGCGACGCACTGCAGTTCCGACTGCAATTCGCCATTCCCGGCGTGCCCTACCAGATCTTCCAGATCCTGCCTTACCTTATCTCGATCATAGCGCTCGCCTGGACGGTCGGCCGCTCGCGCCAGCCGGCGGCGGCGGGCCTGATCTATCTCCGTGAGCAACGGTAAGGCACTGGCCGATTGCCAGGAAGCGGACGTTCAATCGAGAGCGCCGGAACCGGCCATGTCCGCCTTCTCTGAGGCTGGGCCTGTGCATCAGTTTAAGGACGACGGCGGCTTACTCTGCCGCTGCCACTCCCGTTCTCGCCCCGCTCTGCGTGCTCGGAATCCTCTCCAGCAGGGAGGCGACCGCACAGGGGATCGGAGAGATCACGGAGGTGGAGAACCGTGCTTCCAGAGCCCCGGCCGCCTCGCCGAGCGGCCCGCCGCCGATGATGACAGCCTCCGCCCCGTGCGCGATGCAGGCCTGAACCATCTCGCCGAGGGCTTCCGTCAACGCCGCCTTGTCATCGGTCAAGGCGGCCGGATCCCCTGTGGTACAGCGAATCCCGGTCAGCAATTCCGCGAGACCGAGCGCGCTCGCGCGCGCCGCGATGGCGTCGACCAATCGCGGCGTCGTGGTCGCGACGCCGAAGCGTCGCCCTCCCTGCGACGCCATCCGCATTGACGCCTCGCAAATACCGGCGACCGGGATGTCGACCTGCCGCCGTAGAGCCTCCAGCCCCGGATCGCCGAAGGCGCTGACGATGATGCCGACGCAATCGGGAGCGTGCCGCAGGCCGATCTCGACGACCTCCTCTGCCGAGGCGAGCAGATCCTCCTCGGTGACGATCATGGCCGGGCTGCGCTTGGCCGTGGCGACTGCCACGGCCAATGCGTCCGCCGCCGCCCGCTGCGCGATGGCTTGCATCATCGCGCTGGTCGCCTGCGAGCTGTTCGGATTGATCAACAGGATATGCCGGTTCACGCCCTCATCGCCTTTGCTGGTTCGGAGAGGCGCTCGGTCGACGCGACATCGGCCTCGGCCGGCTGGGTGATGTCCTCCATCGAGCGACCATAGGTCTCCGGCCCCATCTGGATGCAGATCACGAACACCGCATACATCGCCGCGGCCAGCGCGAAAACGCCGACCATGCCATATCTGTCGAACAGCATGCCCGAGATCGTCGGCACGAACGAGCCTGCCGCCGAACCGGTCGCGAGGATGAAGGCCACGCCGAAGGCGCGGATGCGCGTCGGGAACAGTTCGGGGGCATAGATCCAGATCGAGGTGTTGAGCAGCAGCACGAAGAACTGGAAGATCGCGCCGAACAGCAGCACCATGTAGATGTTGGTGCCGAGATAGGCGATCGAGATGGCAGCCACGCAGGCCAGCGCCGCACCGACAGTGAGAACCAGCTTCCGCGGCAGGTAGTAGCCGAAGGTGGAGGCCGCGATCGCGCCGAGCACGCTGCCGCTCTGGATGATCATGCTGTAGAGCAGGCTGCCCTGCAGCGTATAGCCCATCGAGACGAAGATCACCGGCATCAGCGTCAGCACGGAAAGCTGCGCGCCGTAGCTCATCAGGATCGCGATCGAGACCGGGATGATGCGACCGATGAAGGGCTTGCGGAACAGCTCGGTCCAGTCGCTTTTCGCCACCGGCGGCAATTGCGCGAGATCGCCGGAGAGATAGGGCTGCACTGTCAGATTGCGCGGGCGCAACGTGCCCGAAGCGAGGATGGAGAGGACCTTGTTGGCCTCGTCGATCCGGTTCCGGGAGGCCAGGAAACGCGGGGTCTCCGGCACGAAGCGCCGATAGAACACGGCGAGCAGGGCCGGCAGGGCGAGCGCCGCGAAGAGCCAGCGCCAGCTGTTCTCGCCCGGGAAGAGCGTGAAGATCAGCAGGCCGAAGGCCGGAGCGAGGAAATTACCGAAGCCGCCGGCGCCGACATTGACGAGGCCGGCCGCCGTGCCGCGGAACTTCGCCGAGCAGAATTCGGACAGCATCGTCACCGCGGTCGAGATCTCGCCGCCGACACCGAAGCCGACGATGGCGCGTGCGACGCAGAGCGAGGCGAAGTTCGGTGCGAGCGCGCACAGGCCGGAGCCGACCGAAAACAGCAGAAGGTTGAAGGTCAGCATCACGCGGCGGCCGTAGCGATCGCCCAGGATGCCCGACATGAGCCGGCCTATGGCGGCGCTGGCGAAGGTGATTGTGTTGAGGAAGCCGATATCGGCACCCGTCAGGCCCCAATGCTGCCGCAGCAGCGGGCCCGAGACGCCGATGGTGTTCTGCTCGAAGCTGTCGAACAGGCAGCCGATCAACACGAGCGCCAGGATCTGCTTGTGAGCGCCCGTCACACCGATCTTGTTGAGGGCGGAATCCAATTGTCTGCTTGTTGGCGTCGCTGCGCCGGATGGCTGCGAAATCTCCATTGCCATGATCGTTCCCCTGGTTGTTCGTGGTTGCCCGCGCAATGCCTCCCGCTGTTCTTTGGCTGGTGCGAAGCTGCGCTGTCTGCTGATGCCCTGGAAGAGGCCGTCTCCTTCTGCGCGCCCAAAAGCAGCTCGTCTCCTTCGAGCTGGAATTGAAACTGTATGTTCACGTAAGTATGAATGAAACTGCGATTTCAGAAAAGATCATAAATGCGTTATCGCCGCGGCTTCGTGCGGCGGGCCTGTCGGGGTGCTCACGAGGGGCGAAAGCGCTCCGGCCGCGACGGCCCGGACGACGTCAGAGTTCGTCGAGCGCGTCGTTCAACGTCTCGATGTTGCGCAGGCGCGTGCGGCCCCTAGCACCGGCGATCTCGATGCAGCGCATGATCAGGAGATGGCAGAGCGCCATCACCGCCGTGTGATTGAACAGTGGCCCGGGCGCCAGGGTCTGGCAGCGGAAATGCCATTGGCTGCGCGTCTCGTAATCGACGTTCTCATCCGTGATGAAAAGCAGGCGCGCCCCCGATCTGGCGATCTGGTCGAGCAGCATATCGGTCTGGGAGACGCGCCGGCGCAATCCGAAGAAGATCACGACGTCGTCCGGGGAGAGGCTGACCAGGTGCTCGCCGAAGGTCTGGCCGCTGCCGGGTATGGCGACGATGTTCTCGATGACCTGGGTCAACTGCCATTGCAGATAGGTCGCGAAGGCGAAGCTCGCCCGAAAGCCGATCACCCAGACCTTCCGCGCAGCGAGGATCGCCTCGGCCGCGGTCCCGATCTGGGACTCGCCGATCGTGCGGAAGGTTTCTTCGATATTGGCGATGCCCTGGGCGAGATTGGCGGCGACCGATTGCTCGCCCGTCGTATCGGCCGTGGTGAGGAACAGGCGGGAGCCGCTTTGCCGGTCGAGGCGGGCGTGCCGGCGGGCTTCCTCGTAGCTCTCGTAGCCTAGGCGTTGGATGAAGCGAGAGACCGTCGCCTTCGAGACATGGGCCAAAACTGCCAGTTCCTGCGCCGAGTAAGTCGCGACCTCGCTCGGAAAGTCGCAAATGAAATCGCCGAGACGTCGCTCGGCCGGGGAGAGATCGGGCAGAATGCTGCGGACGCGGCTCAGAAACGACGTTTCCTTGGAGTTCATTACCGGGACCGCAGGAACAGAGGTCATGCAACCTCTTCCGTCATGGCCCGCTTTGCAAGCTGCTTCCCAGCATCGGTTCGTGCGGACGCCGCGCATCCGCAAGAACCTGCGAACCAAAAGGATTCATTCGACAAACGAGGCCCTGCCAGTGTCTGACCGTCATTCCGGTCCGAGGTGGCTCGCCCCGATGCCGCTGACAAAGAGTCCGATCGTCTCTCGGGCGATATGATCGACCGAGAGCGGCCCGGCGGGATCGTGCCAGCGGGCGATCCAGCTCAGTGCGCCGGCCGCGGCGAAGGCGAGCAGCTTGGGGTCGCAGGCGCGGATCGAGCCGTCGGCGATCCCGGCTTCGATCAGCCCGCGGAAGCGCTTGTCGATCTTGCCCTTGAGGGCGCGCAGATCCTTGCGCGTCTCGGCGGGAAGGGGGTCTTCGCCGACGAGGATCAGGCAGCGCCCGAAATCCTCGGTGACGATATGGGCGTATTCGGTCCAGAGCACGATCAGCCGCTCGAGCCCGCTGCCGCCGCTGCGCCGGGCTTCGGCCGAGGCGGCGGCGGCATCGAGACGCTCCAGCCCGATCCGCACGCATTCGAACAGGATCTCGTCCTTGCTGCGGACATAGTGGTAGATCGTCGGCTTGGTGACGTTCAGCCGCTCGGCGACATCGTCGAGCGAGGTGCGGTGGAAGCCCTGCTCGGCGAAGGCCTGCGCCGCGACGCGCAGCACGGCCTCGCGCTTGAGGGCGCGCTCATGTTCGCGCTGCGCCGGCGTCTTCCAGAGGGCTGTCGCCATGTCTGCCTCAGATCCGCTCGATCGCGAGCGCGATGCCCTGGCCGCCACCGATGCACATCGTCACCAGCCCGTAGCGGCCGCCGCTGCGCTTGAGCTCATAGGCCGCCTTCAGGGTGATGATCGCGCCGGTCGCGCCGACCGGATGGCCGAGTGCGATGGCGCCGCCATTGGGATTGACCTTGGCCGGATCGAAGCCGAGTTCCTTGGCGACGGCGCAGGCCTGCGCGGCGAAGGCCTCGTTCGACTCGATCACGTCGAAATCCCCGAGCGAGAGCCCGGTGCGCTTGAGTAAAGCCTGCACCGCCGGCACAGGTCCGATGCCCATCACGCCGGGCGCGACGCCGGCATGGGCGTAGCCGACGATGCGGGCGAGCACCGGCTTGCCTTCGCGGCCGGCGCGGCCTTCTTCCATCAGCACCATGGCGGCGGCGCCGTCATTGATGCCCGAGGCGTTGCCGGGTGTGACCGTGCCGTCCTTCTTGAAGGTCGGACGCAGGCCCTTCAGCGTCTCCGTCGTCGTGCCGGGCTTGGGATGCTCGTCGGTGTCGAAGCTGGTCGTGTCCCGGCCCTTGCGCACCTCGACGGGCAGGATTTGCTCCTTGAAGCGGCCATCAGCGATCGCCTCGGCGGCGCGGCGCTGGCTCTCGGCGGCGAAGGCGTCCTGCGCCTCGCGATCGATGCCGTAGCGCTCGGCGACGTTCTCGGCGGTGATGCCCATGATGCCGTTGCCGAACGGGTCGGTCAGGATGCCGGTGAGGTGGTCGGATGCGACGGTGTCGCCCATGCGCTGGCCGAAGCGGGCGGTTGAGAGCAGGTGTGGCGCGCGGCTCATCGTCTCCGCCCCGCCGGCGACGGCAGTATCGCAATCGCCGAGCATGATCGCCTGTGCCGCGGAAACGATCGCCTGCACGCCGGAGCCGCAGAGCCGGTTCAGCGTCAGCGCCGGCACCTCGACCGGGATGCCGGCATCGATCGCCGCGATGCGGGCGAGATAGGCGTCCTTGGATTCGGTCAGGATGACATTGCCGAACACGACATGGCCGACCTCGGCGGCCGGCAGCTCGGACCGGCGCAGCGCCTCGCCGACGCAAGCTGCGCCGAGCTGCGTCGGGGCATGGCCGGAGAGCGCTCCGCCGAAGGTTCCGATCGCGGTGCGCACGCCCGCGGTGATGACGACATGACGGCTCATTGCGCTCTCCTTCAAGCTGGTTCAGCCTGCCGCTCGGGCTTGTACAACCCTTCGATCTCGGCGGCGTATTTCTTCGTGATGCTGGCGCGGCGCACCTTCATCGTCGCGGTGACCTCGTCATCGTCATGGTCGAGCTCCTTGACGAGGAGGTGGAAGCGCTTGAGCTGGGCCACCGGCGCGAGCTGGCTGTTGGCCTGCTCGATCTCCGCAGCGATCAGTTCGCGCACGCGTTCATGCTCGGCCAGGCTGCGGAAATGAGTGAAGGGGAGGCGGTTCTCCTCGGCCCATTTGCCAACGGTCTCGGCGTCGATCTGGATCAGGGCGGAGGGATAGCGGCGTCCGTCGGCGACGACGATGCACTCCTTGATGAAGGCGCTGCCCTTCACCGTGTTCTCGATCTCCGAGGGGCTCAGATTCTTGCCGCCGGCGGTGATCATGATGTCCTTCAGGCGATCGACGATGCGGACCTGGCCGCTTTCGATCACGGCGACGTCGCCGGTATGGAGCCAGCCTTCGCGCAGCACGCTTTCTGTCGCCTCGGGATTGCGGAAATAGCCCTCGAAGACGATGTCGCCGCGGATCAGCAACTCACCCTGATCGCCGAGCTTGGCCTCAGCTCCCGCCACCGCTTCGCCGACCGAGCCGGGGAGCAGGTGTTCCAGGCGCTGGCCGACTGACATGCCCGACGTCTCGGTCAGCCCGTAGACCTCGACCAGCGGCACGCCGAGCGTGCGGAAGAACTGCACGATGCGCGGCGGGATCGGCGCCGCGCCGGTCAGCGCGATCCTCGCCTTGCGCAGGCCGATGAAGTTCTGCAGCGGGCGGAAGATGACCAGGTGATAGAACAGCGCCAGCACCTTTTCGCGTAGGCTGCGCGTCGTCTTCGGCTTGGTGGCGAAGGGCTCGCAAGCGGCAAGCCCCGCCTCGAACAGGCGCCGGCGCCAGCCGCCGGCCTCCATCAGCTTGATATGGATCGAGGCGTGCAATTTCTCCCAGATGCGGGGCACGCCGAGGAAGAGCGTCGGCGCGATCTCGCGCAGATCCTCCTGCACGGTGCGGATCGACTCGCCGAAGGAGACGCAGGAGCCCGAATAGATCGGCGCCATCGTGCTCAGCATCTGCTCGGCGACATGGCAGAGCGGCAGATAGGACAGGTTGGTCGTTGAGGCGTCATAGCCGAGCCGCTCGACGACGCCGGCCGCCTGGGCGCGCATGTTGCGGTAGCTCAGCATCGCGCCCTTGGGCTTGCCGGTCGAGCCGGAGGTGTAGACCATCAGGCCGATATCGGCAGGGGTCTGCGCCGCGAGGCAGGCCTCGACAAGACCGGGATGCGCCGTCTCATGCTCGGCGCCGAGCCGCAGCACTTCGGCGAAGGCGATGACCAGTCCGGAGGCATAGCCGCGCAGGCCCTTGGGATCGATCACCACGATCCGCTTCAGCCGTGGCAGTTCCTCCAGCCGCTCCAGCACCTTGTCGGTCTGCTCCTGGTCCTCGCAGACCACGATCTCGACTTCGGCATGGCCCAGCACATAGGCGACCTCATTGGCCGGGCTGGTCGCATAGACGCCGATCGCGACCGCGTTGACCATGCCGGCGCCGAGCTGGGCGACCACCCATTCGGCCCGGTTCTCGGAGAGGATGCCGACATGCCCGCCTTCGCCCAAGCCGAGCGCGCGCAGGCCGAGGCCGAAATGACGGGAGCGACGGTCGTATTGCGCCCAGCTGATCGGCAGCCAGATGCCGAAATCCTTCTGCCTGAGCGCGATGCGCTCCGGCATGGTCCGGGCGTTCTCGCGCAGCATCTGCGGCAAAGTGAGGTTCGGAAGCTCGCGCATCGCTGCCATCCCCTACGAAAGCCAGCGCTTGCGGCGCTTGTAGTGCTTGATGTCGCGATAGCTGCGCTCAGCTCCCGCACCGCCGAGGCCGAGATAGAATTCGCGAACGTCCTGGTCGCGCATCAGCTTCTCGACCGGACCGTCGATCACGACCTTGCCCATTTCGAGGATGTAGCCGTAGTTCGCGACCGCGAAGGCGACAGCGGCGTTCTGCTCGACCAGCAGCATCGAGACCTTCTGCTCGGCGTTGATGCGGGCGATAATCGCGAAGATCTCCTCGACCAGCTTGGGCGCGAGGCCGAGCGAAGGTTCGTCGAGCAGGATCAGCGAGGGCCTGGCGATCAGGGCTCGGCCGATTGCCAACATCTGCTGCTCGCCGCCGGAGAGATAGCCGGCGAGCCCCTTCCGGCGCTCGTGGAGCCGCGGGAAGTAGCTGTAGACCAGGTCGAAATCGGCTGCGGGCAGCTTGCGCCCGGTCAGCGCGAAGGTCGCGGCGGTGAGGTTCTCCTCGACAGAAAGGTCCTCGAAGATCCGCCGCCCCTCCATGACGTGGAAAAGGCCGCGCCGGACGAGCCCGTGGGGGGTGAGCGCGGCGATGTCGTCACCACGGAAGCGGATGGCGCCGGCGGTGACGTCGCCATCCTCGAGCGAGAGCAGGTTCGACACCGCTTTCAGCAGCGTCGACTTGCCGGCGCCGTTCGAGCCGAGAAGGGCGACGATCTCGCCCTCCGGCACTTGCAGCGACAGCCCGCGCAGCACCTGCACGGTCCGGTTATAGACCACCTCGACATTGTTGACGTCGAGCACCGCGGAACCGGCCATGACCTCTAGCCCTTCATCCGGCAGTTGCCGTCACAGCTTGATCCAGTCGGAAGCCGGCTGCATCTGCTTGGCCTTGGCGTCGAAGCGGTAGATGCGCCCGACCGGCACGGAGTTGCCGGGGATCGAGATCGGCACGCCGAACAGGCCGCCGGTGTCGAAATCCTTGATGCTGTTGAGCCCGGCCTTGAGGTTGGCGCCGTTGAGCTCCTTGCCGGCGTCGAGCGTGCGCTTCACCGCCTCGGCCATCAGCATGGCGGTGACGAAGCCCTGGAGATAGCCGGTCGACTGGTATTCCGGGCGCATCTGCCGGATCTTCTCCAGCATCGGCGAGGAGCCGTCCTTGTCGTAGTAGTATCGGTAGGGCATTACGCCCATGAAGCCCTCGGCGGCATCGCCCATGCGCTGCACGGTCGAGTTGTCCATGGTCCAGAACGTGCCCATGAACTGGCTCTTCATGCCCATCTGCTTCGCCTGCGTGACGAATTCCGGGATCGGCGCCAGCACATAGCCGTGGAAGATCGTGAAATCGGGATTGGCGCGGCGCAGCTTCAGCACCTCGGTCGAGACGTCGACGCTGCCGGGCGGCGTCACGATCTTCTCGACGACGCTGAGCTTCAGCTCCTTGGCGACCGCCTCGCTCGGCGCGATCGGATCGCGGCCGAACTCGCTGTCGGAATAGACGAAGGCGACGCGGGCGCCCGGCTTCTCCTTGGCGATGTAGCGCAGGAGGATGCCGAACATCTCGGTGTAGTCCGGCCCCGCCATGAACTGCAGCGGGAACTTCTTGGGATCGTTGAGCTCGGTCGCGAAGGAGGCGCCGGCCATGATCATGCTGCCGCGGCGCTCGAGCTCGGGATTGATCGTCTTCGAGAAGCCGGTCGAGTCGCCGTAGTAGAGCGAGACCTTATCCTGGCCGGTGATCTTGTTGAAGGCGGCGACCGAGGCGTCGACCTTGTAGGCGGTGTCCTCGGCGACATACTTGATCTTGCGGCCCTTGATGCCGCCGCCATCGTTCAGGATCTTGAGATAGTCCTGGATGCCGGCATGAATGCCGACGCCGGCGAAGGCGAAGACGCCGGTCAGCGGGATCGAGCCGCCGAGCACGATGTCGCCGCTCTCCTGCGCCGCAAGCGGCCTGACGCCGAGCGCCATGGCGCCAGCGAGAGCTGTCGTGCCGGCGAGAAGCTGGCGCCTGTCGATGAGCTTGGTCATGTCATCCTCCCCAAGGTTTGGCTGCTCTTGCCGGCAGCCGTTTCGGCGAAATGCTCAGGTCCTGAACGGCCAGAGATGGAAGAAGCGTCGCAGCCGCCGCCAGATCTCGGCGAGGCCGCGCGGCTCGAAGATCAGGAAGCCGACGATCAGCCCGCCGAAGACGATGGTGCGCACCGGCGCCAGCGCCGCGAGCGCGTCCGGATAGATCGGCGTCGCCCAGTTCGCGACGAACTTCAGGAGCTCCGGCACCAGCGTCATGAAGATCGCGCCGAGGATGCCACCGAGGATCGTGCCCATGCCGCCGACGATGATCGCCGCGAGATAGAAGATCGAGTTGACCAGCGGGAAGCCCTCCGGCGTGACGACGCGAAAGAAATAGGCCCAGAGCCCGCCGGCGAGGCCGGCATAGAAGGACGAGATCGCAAAGCTGGTCAGCTTGTAGCGCAGCAGCGGTATGCCGAGCACCTCGGCCGAGATGTCGCGGTCGCGGATCGCGATGAAGGCGCGTCCGATCCTGGTGCGCAGCAGGTTCGCTGCCCCGAGCACCATCAGGCAGGTCACCGGCATGATCAGCCAGTAGAGCAGGAAGGGCTGGTCGAGATTGAGCCCGAACAGGCGCGCCGGCGGCATCGACAGGCCACGCGACTCTCCCGTTAGTGACCAGTGCGAGAACAGGAAGTGCAGGATGACCGAGGCTGCGATCGTCGCGATCGCGAGATAGAGCCCCTTCACCTTCAGGCTGGGAATGCCGACGAGGATGCCGACCATCGCGGCGAGGCCGGCGCCGACCAGAAGGTTGATGAAGAACGGCGTGCCGAGCCGGATCTCCAGCACCGCGACCGTATAGGCGCCGACGCTCATGAAGGCGGCCTGGCCGAGGCTGACGAGGCCGGTATAGCCGGTGAGCAGGTTGAGGCCGGTCGCGCTGGCGACATTGATCGCGCAGAGGCAGGCCAGGAAGAGCCAGTATGGGCTGGCGACGAAGGGAAAGGCGATCGCGCCGAGCGCGAGCAGCACCAGCAGCGTGCGCTGCACGGAGCTGTCGAACAGCGCCTCGTCGGCGGCATAGCTGGTCTTGAGCGTGCCGATCCGCATGGCGCTAGAGCCTCTCGATCTCATGCGTGCCGAACAGTCCGTAGGGACGGACCATCAGCAGCACGAGCAGCAGCGCGAAGGTGACGACGAGCTTGAACTCGCCGCCGAGGAAGGCGCCGGCGAGCGCCTCGACCAGCCCGATCAGGAGGCCACCGACCAGCGCGCCGGCGATCGAGTCGAGCCCGCCGATGATGACGACGACGAGCACGGAAAGGCCGAACACGCCCATGGTCGGCGAGATTCCGCCGATCGACCCGACCAGCACGCCGGCACCCGCCGCTGTAGCGCAGGCGAGGATCCAGGCGACAGAGAAGACGCGGGGCACGTCGATGCCGACCGAATAGGCCGCGCCCTGGTCGGCCGCCGTCGCCTTGAGCGCGACGCCGCCGCGCGAGAAGCGGAATAGGGCGAGGAAGAGCCCGATCACCACGGCGGCCGCGACGAAGCCGATCGCGACCTTCGGCGCGAGATAGGCCTCGCCGATGAAGACCGGCGTCGACGGCATGAATTCGGGCAGACGCAGCGGATCGGCACCCCAGCCGAGTTGCACGACGCCGGCCAGGATCGAGCCGAGCCCGATCGTCACCATGAACACCGAGATCGGGCTCTCGCCCAGCATCGGCCGGATCAGGGCGCGCTCGACCAGCCAGCCGAGTGCGCCGCCGGCGGCGATGGCGAGCGGCAGCGCCAGCCAGGGCGACAGGCCGAGCCCGGCCGCGAAGCCGAGGAAGGCATAGCCGCCGAGCATCAGGATCTCGCCGATGGCGAGGTTGACCACGCGCGTCGCCTTGTAGATCAGCACGAAGGCGACGCCGGTCAGCGCGTAGAGCGCCCCGGCGCCGAGGCCGGCAAGCGTCACTTCGGCGAGGAAGAGCGCGTCCATCACGCCGCCTCCGCCTTGATCCGGCGCGCGATCGCGCCGACATCGCCCGAGCCGAGATAGGCGGCGATCACGGCGTCATTGCCCTGAACCTCGCGCGGCGTGCCGCTGGCGATGACCTGGCCGAAATTCAGCACGACGACATGATCGGAGATGTCCATCACCATGCCCATGTCGTGCTCGACCATCAGGATGGTGACCCCCCATTCCTCCTTCACGTCGAGGATGAAGCGGGCCATGTCCTCGGTCTCCTCGCGATTCATGCCCGCGACCGGCTCGTCGAGCATCAGGATGCGCGGGCGCATGGCCAGCGCCCGCGCCAGCTCGACACGCTTCTGCAAACCGTAGGAGAGCGTGCCGACCGAGGCGTTGCGGATGTGCTGAATCTCGAGGAAGTCAATGATGCGCTCCTCGATCTCGGCGCGCAGTTCCAGTTCCTCCTTCTGGGCCCGGCCCCAGTAGAACAGCGCGTCGAGCACGCCGGTGCGCATATGGGCGTGACGGCCGAGCTTGATGTTGTCGAGCACGGTCATGCCGCGGAACAGCGCGATGTTCTGGAAGGTGCGGGCAAGGCCGCGCGCGGCGCGCTGCGGGGCGCGGACACCATCGAGGCTTGTCCCGGCGAAGCGGATGCTGCCGGCCTGCGGCCGGTAGAAGCCCGAGATCGTGTTGAACAGCGAGGTCTTGCCGGCGCCATTCGGCCCGATCACGGCAGTGATCGCGCCTTCCGGCACCGAAAACGAGACGTCGGTGAGGGCGCGAACCCCGCCGAAGGCGAGCGAGACGCCCGAGACCTCCAGAATGGGGGAAGCCACCATCTCAGCGCCCCTCGAAGTGCGGCGGTCGCTTGGCCATGAAGGCCTGCGCGCCCTCCCTGAAGTCTGCCGTGCGCGTGCCGGCGAGGAAAGCCTCGCGTTCGAGATCGAGCTGGGCAGGAAGGTCGTTGCCGAGGGAGCGGCCGACGAGATCTTTGATCCGGGCATAGGCGGCGGTTGGCCCCTGTGCCAGGCGGTGCGCCAGTGCCGTGGCTTCGGATTGCAGCGAAGCGGTGGGCACCACTCGGTTGACCAGTCCGAGCGCCTGCGCTTCGGCGACACCGATCGGTTCAGCCAGCAAGGCGAATTCGAGTGCCTTGCGAGTACCGACGAGGCGCGGCAGCCGATAGGTCGCCGAGCCGTCGGGAGAGGCGCCGATGCGGGAATAGGCCATGGTGAAGACGGTGTCCTCGGCCGCGATGCAGAGGTCGCAGGCCATGGCGAGACTGAAGCCCGCGCCGGCGACCGGGCCCTGCACGGCGGCAAGTGTCGGAAGCTTCAATGCGTCGAGCGCCTGCAAGGCGGCGTGAAACGGATCGATGATCGCCTCGACCGCGACGGTCGGGTCTTCGCCCGCGAAGCTGGCGACATCGCCGCCGGCGCAGAAGGCGCGGCCTTCGCCGCGCAGCAGCAGGGCACGTGCCGTACCGTCCTGCTCGACCCGTGCGAGGGCATCCGCAAGGCTTCCCGCCATCTGCGCGTCGATCGCGTTCAGCACGCGCGGACGGTTGAGCGTGACGATGGCGACGGCCTGCTCGATCGCGAGCAGAACCGGGCTCCCGGCCTGGTCCATGGCGTTTCCCCTTCGAGCCCGCGATCGTTTGCTGCCGCGGTGCTGTCAGCTCTACTTGATATTCCTGATCTTACTCGTGAGTAAGGCGAAACTCGAAAGAGAGTGCTATGCGCAATTGCGCACGATCGGGATTGTCGAAAGGGAACGGCCCGATCGGAAGCTGGATGACAGCGAAGACTCGGAGAGTGAAACGGGCCGATCTCGCCACGAAGGCGCGAGCCCGGCGTGATCATCAGTCCTCTGAAGTCCAAACTCTTCCCTCGAATGGAGCCGGGTCAAGGCATGCCGATCCTGGCCTCCTTCACATTTTGTCACGTACTGGGCCCGCAGCAGCCTGATCGATCATCAGGCTGATCGCCGCGGTCCAGGAGAAGTGGCTGCCACCCAGTCCTTCGCCGGAGGTCGGGTCGAAATATTCGGCGATGCCACCATCCCGCATCAGGGTCTGCGTGGCGACGTGAATGCGGCTGGCGAGTGCCGCATGCCCATAGCGTTCGAAGCCCTCGGCGATCATGAAGTTCACCACCGCCCAGACCGGGCCGCGCCAGTACCGCTTCGGCTCGAAACGGGGATCGAGCGGAGAGGTGCTCGGCACCGGATAAGGCGCCCTGGCGAGCCAAGCTTCCAGCTCGTCGGCAAGGGCAGCGGCTTGCCCGGCCGAGGGGATCCCGGCGAAGAGCGGCAGCAGGCCGGCCGAAGTCGATGCAGCGACCGTCCTGCCCGTGCCGAGGTCGAGTGCCTGGTAAATCCGCTGGTCCTGGTTCCAGAGGCCTGCGAAGGCCGCGACTCGGCGCGCCATCCGCGCCTCGATCCGGCTGCGTTCCGCCTCGCTGCCGAACTGCCCTGCCAGTGCCAGCAGGTCCTCCTCGGCCTTGTGCAAGATCGCGTTGGTGGCGACATCGACCAGCCTGAAGGGCGAGACGCGCCACATCGCTGCAGGCTTCCAATCGTAGCTCGCGTACAGGTCGACCAGTGCGATAAAGCGGCGATAATCCTCGTCGCTCGGACGCATCTCGGCGCCGATATGGGAGGTGTCGCGGCGCCGGATCGGCGTTGTCGGCTGGAGCGTCAGGCGCGCCATCGCCTCGTCCCAGGCCGGGCTGTTGTCCATGCCCGATTCCCAGGGGTGCAGGATGGCGACGAGCCCGGTCCCTTCCGGGTCGCGGGCCTTCTCCCACCAGTCATGCGAGGCGAGCGCGCAGCGATAGAGCCGGGCGGCGCGCGCCTTGGCATCGGATCCCCGGGAGACCTCGAAGACGCGGCGCAGCGCCGTGGCGAAAACCGGCGGCTGGGTGATGCCCGAGGTTGGGATGCGATGGCGCGTGCGCCAGACATCCGGTCCTGGGAAATAGTCGTCGCTCGGTGCATGGAAGACGATATGCGGCACCATGCCGTCATCCCACTGCCCCTCGACCAGCCGCTCAAGCTCGCGCCAGGCGCGTTCCTCGTCGAAGGTCGCCCAGCCCATCGCGACGAAGGCCGAATCCCAGTTCCACTGGAATGGGTAGAGTCGGTCGGTCGGGACCGTGTAGCCGCCGCGGTCATTGGCGCGCAGGATGGCGCGGGCCGCTTCGATGTCGATGATCGTCATGCTGAAATCCATTATTGTGCCGGGATCGCCCGGCCGGAGGCCGGGTCCATCCAGACCAGTCGTTTCGGGTCGGGCTTGAGGCCGATGCGAGTGCCAGGCTTGTGGCCGCTGCCGGCGGGCGCCGCGACGCGCAGCAGCGTCGCGCCGCTGCGCCCGGTGACGAGGTCGTGCGCGCCGAGCGGCTCGACCACCGCGATGTCGAAGGGCAGGCCCTCGCCAGCGGCGACCGGCATCAGGTCCTCGGCCCGGATGCCCATCAGCAGCTCGCCCGAGGCCTTGGGCGCCGGCAGGCTGGAGCCGGCGAGATCCAGTCGCGCATCGGCGACGGCGACCGGCAGGAAGTTCATCGGCGGGCTGCCGACGAAGCCACCGACGAAGGTCGTCGCCGGGCGCTCATACACTTCGGTGGGCCGGTCGATCTGCTCGATGCGCCCGCCATGCATCACCGCGATCCTGTCGGCGAGGCCCATCGCCTCGGTCTGGTCGTGAGTGACGTAGATCGTCGTGGTCCTGGCCTCGCGCAGCACCGCCTTGAGCTCGGCGCGCATTTCGAGCCGCAGCAGCGCGTCGAGATTGGAGAGCGGCTCGTCCATCAGCAGAACAGGAGGCTCGACCGCAAGCGCCCGGGCGACCGCCACGCGCTGGCGCTGTCCGCCCGAGAGCTTGGCCGGATAGCGGTCGAGATAGGGCGTGATGTGCAGGAGCTCGGCCGCCTTGCCGACCTGCGCCTTGATCCGTGCCTCGTCGGCGCCCTGCATGCGCAGGCCGAAGCCGACATTCTCGTAGACGGTCATATGCGGGAAGACGGCGTAGTTCTGGAACACCATGGCGAGCCCGCGCCGGCGCGTCGGCACCTGCGTCAGGTCGCGCCCGCCGATGACGATGCGCCCGCTGGTGGCGCTCTCAGGGCCAGCGATGATCCGCAGCAGCGTGGTCTTGCCGCAGCCGGAGGGGCCGAGCAGGGCGACGAACTCGCCATCGGCGACGGAGAGGTCGATCTGCTCCAGCGCCCGCGTCGCGCCGAAGGATTTGGCGATGCCGTCGATGGTGATCTCGGCCATGTCGTTCCCGTCAGCGGTTGGCGATGCCCCACATCGCGAACAGGTATTTCCGGACCGCGAAGATGAAGGCGAGCGAGGGCAGGATCAGCAGGAAGCCGCCGGCGAAGCGGAAATGCAGCGGCGATTCCGCCAGCACCGTCAGCAGATAGGCGGTGAGTGTGCGGTTCTTCACCGAGAGCACCGAGGCGGCAAAAACCTCGTTCCAGGAGATGACGAAGGCGAAGATCGCCGCCGCGGCGATGCCGGGTAGAGCCAATGGCAGGACCACCTTGCGGAAGGCCTGCCAGCGGCTGCAGCCGAAGACCCAGGCCGCCTCCTCGAGCTCGCGCGGGATCGCCTGGAACAGGCTGGCGGAGACCAGCGCGGCGAAGGGCAGGGCGAGCGCCGTATGGACGAGGCCGACGCCGAAGGCGGTGTCGTAGAGCCCGATTTGGATGAAGGCGACCGTCAGCGGCAGCGCCAGGATGGCGAGCGGGAAGGCGCGGGTCAAAAGGATCAGCAGGCGATAGGCGTTCTGGCCACGGAAGGAGAAGCGCGCCAGCGCATAGCCGGCCGGGGCGCCGAGGCCGATCGAGAGCACCATGCAGGTCAGCGCCGCGATGATGCTGTTGACCATCGCCGGCCAGACCCCCTCGACGGCGAGGAAGGTCTGCAGCGCGGCGAGCGAGGCATCGCCCGGCCAGAGCGATTTCGGCCAGCGGAAGACGCCGCTGCGGCCGCCGAAGGCGCCGAGCGCGATCAGCCAGATCGGCACCAGCACCCAGGCGCAGAGCGCGACGACGCCGGTCCAGAAGACGGTGCGCTTCAGCCCGCTCATGGCTGCTGCTCCGCGGGGACGCGCAGCATCCGCAGGTAGATCGCCGTCGCGGCGAGCGAGATCACGACGATCAGCATCGCATAGGCCGCCGCTACGCCAGTGTTCTGGTTGGCGTTCTGCCAGGTGTAGGCCTCGCCGACGAGCACGGGGAAATTGGTGCCGCCGATGGCGTAGACCACCGCGAACACCTCGAAGGCGAGCACAGTGCGCAGGATCAGCGCCGTCTGGATGCTCGGCTTGAGCAGCGGCAGGGTGATCAGGCGGAAGATCGTCCAGGGCCTGGCGCCGAAGACCTCGGCCGCCTCGCGATATTCCCTGGGGATCAGCTGCAGGCCGGCGACCAGGATCACCAGCACGATCGCGGTGGCGCGCCAGATTTCGGCGAGGACGACGCCGAGGAAGAGCGTGCCGGGCGTCTCATAGGTCAGCCAGGCGGTCGGCCCGTCGATCAGCCCGAACCCGTAGAGGGCGCTGTTGAGATAGCCGCGATCCTGCAGGATCGCGAGCCAGACCAGGCCGGCGGCGAGATCGGAGACGCCGAGCGGGATTGTCCAGACCCAGAGCACGAGATCGCGCCCGCGGCCGATCTTCTCGATCATCACGCTCATGCCGAGCGCAAGCGCGAGCTGGATCGGCACCACGACGAGGACGAGCAGGAAGGTGTTGCGCAGGGCCGGGCCGAAGTTCAGGTCGGAGACCATGCGCCGGTAGTTGCCGAGCGAAGCTGCCCCGCCTTCGCTGAAGGAGAGCGCGATCGTCTGCGCCAGCGGCAGCAGGAAGATCGCCGCCAGGAAGAGCAGCGACGGCGCCAGCAGCAGATAGGGAAGGGCTCGCGACTGCGCTCGCTTCATGGTGGTTCCGGCGGCAGCTTACGAAAGAGCGGAAAAAGCGGGCGGCCCGCAGGCCGCCCAGTGGGGAGGAACGGTTCGGGTCAGTTCACCGGGCAGGCGCCCTCGCTCGCCTTGTCCGGCGCCCAGCATGGCGCCTTGGTTCCCTCCATCAGGCCCTTGAGCACGGCGGCCTGCGCATCCAGCACGGCGCGGGGATTCTCGCCGCGCAGTACGATGCGCTGGAAGCTGTCGGAGAAGACCTTGTTGAACTCGCCGCCCTTGTCGCCGAGCCCGATCGGCAGCAGCGCCGGCAGCGCATCCTTCGCCCCTTGCGTCTTGGCGACGCCCTCGGCGATCAGCTTGATGCCGGGCGAGAGATCGGCCGGCAGATCGGCTTTCGCCACCGGGAAGAAGCCGACCTCGGCCGCGGTCTTCACCTGCGTCTCGGGCTTGGTCAGGTGCTCGATCACCGCAGCGGCTCCCGCCCGGTCGGGCGCGGCCTTCGGGATGGCGAGGCCGGCGATGACCGGCATGTAGCCGCGCCCCTTCGGACCGGCCGGCGCCGGGAAGGTCACGTATTTGTCGGGCTCCTGCACCAGCGCGTCCTTGACGCGCGCGACATGATCGAAGGCGACCAAGACCTCGCCGGCCATCAGCGGCTCCTGCATGAAGTCGTAGCTGGTCGAGTTCGGATTGACGTACTGCCAGAGGCTCTTGAACTTGCCCCACATCGCCTCGGCCTCGGCCGAGCGGAACGGCGTCACCACCCCGCCGGTGAAGGAGGGGTAGAGATAGCCTTGGTAGAACCGCGGCATCAGCCCTTTCGGCCCGGCTGGGAAGCCGATCAGGCGCTTGCCGGTCTTCTCGGTCAGCGCCTTGCCCCAGGCTTCGAGCTGGTCATAGGTCAACGCGTTGACGTCGGCTCCGGCCGGCAGCGAGGCGAGTGCCTCCTTGCGCGCGACCATGATGTAGGTCGCCTGCATCCACGGGATGTAGACCTGTTTGCCGGTGCCGAGCTTGCCCAGCTCCATCAGCCCCTGCGGGATGCCGCGATCGGCGAGCTTGGCGGCGATATCATCGATCGGCTCGATATCGCCGGAGGTGACGAGCGGCTGCAATTCGCCATGCAGCGCGCCGGCGAGGCTGATCGTGCGCTTGCCGGCCTTGCCTTCGGCCTTCATGCGCACGTCGAATTGCGGCGGCTCCTCGACCAGATAGGAGACCTTGCCCGGCACGCCCTTGAGCAGCACCTGCCGGACCTTCTGCGCTTCCTCGACCGGCCGAAGCTGCGTCGACAGGAAGTTGACGTCCTGCGCGGTGGCGAAGCTCGCCGTGAGCAGGAGCGCGCCGGCGCTCGCAAGAATGGCTTTCATCATACCCTCCCTCTGCACTCGTTTTCGTGCGGCCTTGCCGGCCGCTTCGGTTCAGCTTTGGAAAACTCAAGCTTCGCCGCTCGACCCTCGCGGGATCTGGCGCAGGCTGAGCACGGTCGAGAGCTCGCGCGGATCGCCTCCGCCCATCCGGGCGAGCACCATCGCGGCGAGCCGCGCGCCGACGTCGGTCGGCGGCAGCTCCATCGTGGTCAGGCCCGGCCGCGCATAGGAAGCGGCGGGGATGTTGTCATGGCCGGTGACTGCGATATCCGGGCCGATGGCGAGGCCGGCCTCGACCACGGCCTGCATCGCTCCGAGGGCCATCCGGTCGGTGGCGCAGACGAGAGCCGTCGGCGGCTGGCTGCCGGCCAGCAGTTCGGCGGCAAGGCGGTGCCCGTCCGCTTCGGTCGGCTCGCCCTCGACGAGGAGCTGCCGTGCCGCCTCGTCGAGGCCGCCTTCCGCCATCGCCTGCCGCCAGCCGGCAGCGCGTAGCGTCGCGAAGGTGAGATAGGACGGCGCCGACAGATGCGCGATCCGGCGATGCCCCAGGCCGATCAGCCGCGTCGTCAGTGCCTTGAAGCCGGCCTCACCGTCACCGTCGACGAAGGCGTAGGGTCGCTTCGTCTCGGTCCGGCCATGGCAGATGAAGGGGACGCCCTTCGCCTCGAGATAAGCGACGCGCTCGTCATGGCGGCGCGTGCGGGCGATGATGAAGGCATCGGCTCGGCCGCTCTCCACCAGCCGGCGATAGGTTGCCATCTCCTCGAGGCCGGGTCGGGCCGCGAGCAGGATGAGGTCGTGGTGCTCGCCCGCGAGCTTTTCTCCGATCGCCGCCAGCAATTCCGCGAAGACCGGCTCGTGAAAATGCCCGGGCTGCGCCGGCATGACGAAGGCGACGGTCTCGCCGGTGCCCTTGCGCAGGCGGCGGGCGGCACTGTGCGGGCGGTAATTGGCTTCGCGCGCCGCATGCCGGACGCGCTCGCGCGTCGCCGGGGCGACGTCCGTATAGCCGTCGAGAGCTCTCGACACGGTTGTGATCGAGAGCCCCAGATGCTGGGCAAGGGCCTTCAGAGAGCTCAAAACAGGTCTCCAAAACGTTTTGGAACGTTACCCTGCGGATGCCACGAGTCAACCGACCGGCGTTGCTCCCGAGGCCTTGGGCTTCCTCCCGATTTTAATGGAGCCCGTCGCTCAGGGGATCGTTCCGCTACAAATGGGTCGTGCACTTCGTAGACATGCTCATCCGCGAGATCAGCCCGATAGCCAGGCGAGCGAAGAAGTGCCTCCAGGATGGCTTGGCGATCGCATGGTTCGCGCTTACCCGGTCTGCCGGGGTTGCCGCTGCGGCTCCGAATCGTCATGCAGATGTCCCGCGACCGTCATGGGGGATTTATCTGTTCTACTGGATCGCCTGGTTCCTGCTGTTGCAATGGTTGCCGACGGCGCTCGTCGCGCTCGGGCTGGCGAAGGCGCAGGCGGCCTACGGCACCGTCGTCGTCAACGCCGCCTTCATCGCCATGGCGCTGCCGCTCTCGGTCTTCCTGCCGAAGGTCGATCCCCGCAAGCTCCTGCTCGGCATGTTCGCCGAACATCCCGTGAAATACCTCTCAACCGACAGCGTCGGCACCTCCTTAGAATTTATGTAAACTATTGTATTTGCAAGAGAATTTTGATTGCGATATTTACGTTGCCTAGGCTCCGATCACGCCCGGTCAGGAGTGTCTTCCGATGGCGGGATGTCGAGCAACACGATGGTTGCCCCTGGAGCCACGAGCGGCGGTTTACCCCAAACGCCTCGGCGTTCCGGCAGCGGCTCGCTGTCTCGTCCCTGCCATTCTGCGATCGGAACCCAGGCCACGGGACGATCGGCGTGAGGCCCCTCAATGAGCTCCTGACCGAACTGTTCCGTCTGCACCATCGCGACCTCGTGCGCTTTGCCGCCCGGCTGGTCGGCGATCGTGAAGACGGCGAGGAGATCGCGCAGGATACCTATATGCGGATTACCAGGCTCGGTGCTCGGACCGGCACGATCGATTATCCGAAGACCTATCTTTTTACCGCAGCACGGAATGCGGCGATCGATTTCACTGCACGGCAGCGAACCGAATGGTCCCACCGCGTCGATGTCGAGAACCTTGCCGAGGTTGCGGCTCAGGACGATCCTTTCGACGCAATCGAAGCCAGGCTTCGCCTGGCCCGGCTCGCGGTGGCGCTGAATGAGCTGCCAAGCGCCTGCCGTCAGACCTTCGTGATGAACAAGATCGAGGGGTACAGCCATCTGGAGATCGCTGCCGCGCTCGGCATCTCCGTCAGCATGGTCGAGAAGCACATGATGCGGGCTCTGCTGCATTGCCGCGATGTCTTGCGTGAGACCAGCCAATCCTGACGAGCAATTGCGGGTTTTCCCGGCCGGTTCCGTCTATAGGAACGACGACCTGTCCAAAGATCCCCGAAGGCACGCGTGCAGCAGGACGATCCGCGATCCCTACCGACCACGAGCAGCTCCGAGGAGGCGCTGCTCTGGATTGTGCGGCTTCATTCCGGCAGCGCCACCGCCGCCGACAGGCAGGAATTCCATCTCTGGCGCGCCAAGAGCATCGAGAATGAGATGGCGGCTCAGGAGGCGGAGACGCTCTGGAGCGATGCGTCCGAGCTGCATCAGGATGCTCGCACGGGCGCGGTCCGGCCCGGGCGGCAACTCGCACGCAAGCCGTCCAGGCGGGTCACAATCATCGGCGGTCTCGTGGCTGCCGCAGGCGGAGGCCTGCTGGCAGCCGGGACGTTGCGGAAGCCCGCAAGCGATTTTGCCACCGGGCTGGGTGAGACCCGCGGCGTCATGCTGCCGGACGGCTCGAAAGTCACTCTCAACGCCCGTTCCGCTGTCAGGCTGCAGTTCTCGGCCGCGGCCCGCAGAGTGGAACTGGTGGACGGCCAAGCTTATTTCGAAGTCGCCTCCGATACTGCCCGGCCATTCGAGGTCGTCGCGGATGATATCGTAACGACGGCACTGGGAACCGCCTTCGACGTCAACCGCAACCTCGCGGAGGGCGGCGCTGCAGTCTCGGTGACGCAGCACGCGGTCCGGATTCGCATCGACGGCACCGCAGCCGCATCGCTCCCGCGCCGGAGCATCGACCTGCGCGAAGGGCAGAGCGTGACGGTAGCGGCGGACGGCAGGATCGGCGCAGTCGCGACGGGCTCGCCGGCAAGCGCGGTAGCGTGGCGAAGGGGTCAGTACGTCGCGGAGAATCGTTCGTTGGCCGATGTCGTCGCGGCCTTGCAATCCTATCATGAAGGCTGGCTCGTGCTGCGCGGCGAGGCAGGCAAGCTGCGCGTCAATGCCGTGCTCGACCTCAAGACGCCCGATGAATCCCTCGACGCGCTCGCGAGCGGGCTGCCGATCTCGGTGCGCCGGCTCTCACGCTTTCTCGTAGTCATTTCTAGCGCCTAGGCACGTCCCGCAAAAATTTTCCGACGCTGCATTGAGGATTTTCTGCCGCCACCCGTCCAACACGATGAGGGACAAAACGGGCGGAACGCTCGAACGCCCTCGCCGATATCTGGAGACTGGGGCGTTCAATGGCGACGATGAAGCGGATCAACCTAGCCGGGCATGCGCTGCTGGCGTCGACGGCGTTCGCCACGATCGCTTGGATCGTTCCCGCGGCCGCGCAGCAGCCGGCCCAGGCGCCTCGTGCGAACACCGTCGCCTACGATATTCCCGCCCAGCCACTGGCGTCCGCCGTCGCTGCGGTCGCCCAGCAGAGCGGCCTGAAATTGGTCTATGGCGCAGCGCTGTCGCAGGGACGCTCGGCGCCCGCCTTGCGGGGATCGTACACGCCGAGCGAAGCACTCGGTCGCCTCCTCGCCGGCTCGGGACTGAGCTATCGCTTCACCGGGGCGACGACCGTCACGATCCAGTCGCCGGCGGCAGTGGCGACGACCGGTGCCGTACCGGACGGCGCGATAGCGTTGGACACGATCGAGGTCCAGGGCGGCGCCGCAGCCCTGCAGCAGGATGGCCTCGCCAAAGACGGCTATCGTTCGAGCATCGTTTCATCGCTCGGGCCGCTCGGAGCGACGAAACTGCAGGACACGCCGTTTTCCGTCAGCGTGACGCCGCGCGAGCTGATCCAGAACATCCAGGCGCAATCGCCGGACGACGTCTTCAAGGTCAACCCCTATACGCGCACGCAGACGCCGCAGGTCTCGGGCTGGGCTCCGATGGTGAGCATGCGCGGCTTCACCAGCTACGACACTGCCGAGGATGGCCTGCGCCGCTCCTACAGCCATGCGACGAGTCTCGAGGACAAGGAGCGTGTGGAAGTCTTCACGGGACTATCGGGCTTTCTATACGGCGCGGCTGCACCGGGCGGCATGGTCAACTATGTCTACAAGCGGCCGACCTTCGAGCGCCTGAACAGTGTCACGCTCGGCACCTATGGCGCCGGCCAGGCCTATGTCCATGGCGACTTCGGCGGGCGCATCGACGAGGCGGGCAGGGCGGGCTACCGTCTCAACATCGTCAAGCAAGCCGGCAACACGGCAATCGACGACCAGAAGATCGATCGCCTGCTCGTCAGCGGCGCCTTCGACTGGAAGATCACCGACCGGCTGAAGCTCGAGGTCAACGCCTCGCACAGCCGCTACCAGACGGACGTTCCGTCCTCATACTGGTTCGTGAACCCTGGCGTGCTGCGCGGCCGCGCGCCCGATGCGAGCAAGAACTGGAGCCAGCCCTGGATCCGCGACGAGATCGAGAAGACGCGGTTGGCGGCCCGACTGACCTACGAGCTCAACGACAACATCACCCTGCGAGGTGGCTACGCGCATGAGTGGCTGAACCGCCCGGTGCAGGACCACACGATGAACTCGATCAGGGTGCCGGGGCAGTATCACCAGGTCGCAATCCGTTCCGGCGAGACGAAGAACGAGTTCGACGCGGCGCAGGCCTTCGCCGATGTGAAGTTCGATACCTTCTCGATCCGGCACAAGCTGACGGTCGGCTACCACATGTACTCCGACAGGGCCTGGGGCACGCCATACAACCCGAATACCGGCTGGAACGGCCCTTATTCGCTGGCGCGGCCGCTGCACCTGCGGGAACCGACATTTCCGCTCAATACCAGCGCGCCCTACAAGTCCGGCTATGTCCGTAACCACAATTTCGTCATCGGAGACCAGATCGAGCTCAACGATCAATGGTCGGCATTGCTCGGCGCGACCTATAGCCGGATCAGCACCCGCTCGCTCGGGCAGGACGGATTGCGTACGCAGCCGGACTACAACCAGGGGCGCTGGTCACCGTCGGCTTCATTGCTGTTCAAGCCGCTGCCATGGCTGACGTTCTATGGCAGCTACATCGAAGGGCTCGAGCAGGGCGGCATCGCGCCGGATACCTCGACCAATTTCGGCACGGTCATGGCGCCGATGGTCAGCCGTCAATACGAGGTCGGCGCCAAGGCCCAGCTCGGCGGCGTGCTCCTGACCGCCGCGCTGTTCGACATCGAGAAGGCCTATGAATTCGAAGATGCCAATTTCCTCTACAGGCAGGATGGTCGCCAGCGGCATCGTGGCGTCGAGTTCACCGCGACCGGCAAGGTCACCGAGGACCTGACCATTATCGGAGGGCTAACGCTGCTCGATGCCAAGGTCGAGGGAGGCACCTTTGACGGCAAGGTACCGATGAACGTCGCCCGGACGCTTGCCAAGCTCTACGTCGAATATGAACTGCCCTGGACGCGTGGTTTGTTCCTGACCGGCGGCGTCTACCACACCGGCCGGCAATGGGCGAACGATCTCAATACCGATCGGCTGAAGTCGTACACGACGCTCGATCTTGGCGCCCGCTACACCACGAAGGCCTTCGGCAACCCGCTGACCCTGCGCGTCAACGTCAGCAACGTCACCGACAAGAACTATTGGCAGAACAGCTACTATCTCGGTGCCCCGAGAACGGTGGCGGTCTCGGCGCAAATGACCTTCTGATGGCGGGCTTCGGTCCGACGCTGCCGCGCCGGGCCCTGCTCGGCGCTGCGGCGCTGGCGGCGTTTCCGGTACGTCCCGCTTCGGCAGGCGGACCGGCTGTGGCCGCGCTCGACTGGGTGAGTGGGCAGAACCTGCTCGCGCTCGGCATCCCGCCCGTCGCGATGCCGGAGCTGGAGCGTTATGCGCGGCTCGTCGTCGAGCCCGCGGCGCCGCCGACAGTGCGCGAGCTCGGACTGCGCTCCGAACCCAATCTCGAACTCGTCGATCGGCTGAAACCCGAGCTCGTCCTCCTCGCATCGGAACTGGAGCCTATCCGCGAGCGCGTCGAGCAGATTGCGCCCGCGCTGGCCTTCGATCCGAACGGCTTCGGCCAGGCCGACCTGCTCGGCCACGCCGAACAGGCTTTGCGCGCGCTGGCGACTCGGCTGGGCCGGCTTGCCGCCTTCGAGACATTCGTCCGCGAGGTCGAGCTCGAGCTGACCGATGCCAGGCAGCGTCTGCGTGGCTATGACGGGCGCCCGCTCTATCTCGCGACGATCATCGACGGCCGGCGCATGCTCGTCTTCGGGCGAGGCAGCCTGTTCCAAGCGGTGCTCGACCGTTTCGGCATCGAGAATGCCTGGACGGGGCCGACCACGCGCTTCGGCCACGTGACGTTGACGGTCGACAGGCTCGCGCAGCGGCCCGAGGCGCGGCTGCTCTGCATCGGCGACAGCAGCCTTTCGTCGATCGCGGCCCTGCTCGCCTCGCCCGTGGTCGCGAGCCTGCCCTTCATCCGCGCTGGCCGGATCGCACAGATTCCGGACGTGCTGTTCTATGGCGGATTGCCGCCGGCGCGCCGCTTCGCCCGGCTCGCTTCCCTCGCACTGGCGCAGAGCGCCAGCTGATGCGGCTGTCCTCGCCATGGTGGCCGGCGCTTGCGCTGGGGCTGGTCGCTCTCGCTGCTGCTGCCCGCAACATCGCGACGCTGCTGCCGGAGGGGGCAGGCATCGTCGCGCTGTTCGTGCCCGATCCTGCCGCTCCGGCGCAGATGCTGCTGCACTACACAGTGCTGCCACGCATCGCGGTGGCGTTGATGGCAGGCGCGGCCCTTGGCCTTTCCGGCACGATCCTGCAGCGCATCCTGCGCAACCCCCTGGCTGAACCGGCCACGCTCGGCATCTCCTCGGGCGCCTATCTCGCCATGGCGATCGCCACCCTGTTCTTCCCGGCCGCGCTCGCCCATCGGGACTGGATTGCTTTCGCAGGGGCTGGCGCTGCGCTTGTCGCGATCCTCGCGCTCGCCTGGCGGCGCGGGCTCTCGCCCGTCACGGTGACGCTCGCTGGCATGGTCATTAGCCTGTACTGCAGCGCCGTCAGCGCCGTTCTGGCCCTGTTCAACCACGATTTCCTCGTCGGTCTGTTTCTCTGGGGCGCAGGCCATCTCGATCAGCAGGACTGGCGCGATGCGCTCTTCCTCGCCCCGCGCCTCATCACCTTCGGAGCGATCGCCGCATTGCTGGTGCGCCCGCTGACAGTGCTTGCGCTGGACGATGCGAACGCGCGTAGCCTCGGATTGTCGCTCGTCGCCTGGCGGCTGGCGGCATTGGCGGTTGCTGCCGCGCTCACCGCGATCGTGACCGCCGCCGTCGGCGTCATCGGCTTCATCGGTCTCGCCGCGCCAGCCCTGGCACGCGCCTGCGGGATCACACGCACCGGTCCGCTCTTCGTCTGGTCGAGCGCGCTCAGCGCGCTGTTGCTGCTCGCGACTGACCAGCTCGTGCTCGGGCTGCCCACGACCTATCGTCTGTTCCCGACCGGAGCCGTGACGGCGCTGCTCGGGGCGCCGTTGCTGTTCGTGCTGATCCGCGGACTCAAGCTCCTCGCGCCACCGCAGCTCGCCGAGGCGCCGCCGGCCTTCCGCCTGTCCCGTCCGGTCTCGGCCATCGCCCTGCTGGCGCTGCTGGTGCCGATGTCACTCTGGCTGGCGACGGCGCTCGGCCAAGGTCCGGACGGCTGGTCCCTCGCCACTGGCGCGGACTACGTCCATCTTCTCGACTGGCGCTGGCCTCGAGCGCTGGCAGCCTTTTCAGGCGGGGCAATGCTCGCCTTGGCCGGTGCGATCATGCAGCGGATGACCGGCAACCCGTTGGCTGCGCCCGAGGTGCTCGGTGTCTCCTCCGGCGCAGTGCTCGCCATCGTCGTGCTCCTCCTCGCGGCCTCTGCCCCGACCCGCACGGATCAGATCATGGCAGGCTCCGGCGGAGCCATGGCAGTGTTGCTGCTGATGCTGGTGCTCTCGCGCCGCCCGGGCTTCGCTGGCGAGAGGTTGCTGCTGATCGGCATCGCGCTGGGTTCCGTCTCCGGCTTCGTCATGGCGGTGCTCATGGCGGCGCAGGATCCGAGACTCGGACAGGTGCTGGCCTGGATGTCCGGCTCGACCTATGCGGTGCGCCCTGCGGAAGCGGCTGGCGCAGCCGTTCTCACCGGCGCGACGCTGCTGCTCGTACCCGCATTGCGACGTTGGCTCGACCTCATGCCGCTAGGGTCCGACGTCGCGACCGCTGCCGGTGTCTCGCCGTCATTGTCGCGCGGCGTCCTCTATGGCGTCGCGGCCTTGCTGACCGCTGGCGCGACCATTCTGGTTGGCCCGCTCAGCTTCGCCGGCCTGATGGGACCGCACCTCGCCCGTCTCGCCGGTTTTCAGCGGGCGGGCACCCATCTCGCCGCTTCGGCGCTCTGCGGCGGGCTCATACTGCTCGTCGCGGACTGGCTCGGACGCAATCTCATCTTCCCGTTCCAGGTGCCGGCCGGCCTGTTCGCCACCGTGGTCGGCGGACCTTTCCTGCTCTTGCTGATCGCTGGGAGGCGATGATGACAGTCGATGGCAGCTTCCGATGGATGCGGGTTGCGGCCTCGACCCGCCTCGCCCCGCGCATGCAGCGGCTGCGCCTCGAGGGCAAGGCGCTCGGGCGCTTCGCCACCAACAGCAATCTCCATGTCCGGCTGCATGTGCCTGCTGGCTCGGGCGAACGGTTTGCACAGCCGAGCCTGGACGGTCGCCCGGTCCTCTCCCCCGACATGACGACCGTGGCAACGCGCTACTACACCATCCGCCGGATCGATGCGACCCAAGGGTGGGTTGAGATCGACTTCGTGCTGCATGAAGCGCCGGGGCCGGCCGGCGATTTCGCCCGCTTTGCCAGCCCTGGAGACATCTGCGGCATGTCCGGCCCCTGCGGGCTCGGGATCAAGCCCGCCGGATACTATCTGCTCGCCGGCGACGAAACCGCCCTGCCGGCGATCGCGCGCATCGCCGAAGGGCTGCAAGCCAGCGCACGGGGTGCGATCTTTATTGAGGTCGATACGCCTGAGGACAGGCTGCTGCTGACGATCCCGCCGGACATGTCGTGCCGGTGGATCTGTCGCCGGGAGAATTGTGCTTCGGCAGAGGCAGACTTCATCGCGCAGGTCGAACAGGCTATCGCGATGACCGCAGCTGGCCCAGCGGATCATTTCGTCTGGATCGCCGCTGAGTTTGGCGCCTACGAGGCTTTGCGCCGCCCCCTGAAGGCAATCGCCAAGTCTCGCAGCATCTGCGTGCCGTACTGGCGGGCCGGGGAGGCGGCATGACATCGTCAGAACTGTCGACCGCGACACTGCCAATGGCCGCTGCGCCTGCGGACAAGGCGCCGCTCTTCGTATTGGGCGATGTACGCTTTTCGCTGGCTGGGATCGACCTGCTCAAGTCCACGAGCCTGATCTTGCCGGTCGGCAAGATCATAGGCTTGGTCGGACACAATGGATCGGGGAAATCGACGCTGCTGAAGTTGCTCGCACGGCAACTGCCGGTATCCAGCGGGACCTTGCGATTCAGCGGGAGACCGATCGGGAACTGGAGCAGCCGGGCTTTTGCCCGCAAGGTCGGCTAACGCGACTTCGCGATGCTGGATGAGCCAGCCATGGCGGCGTGACTCAAACGAAATGGCCTCCGGGAAATCCGGTGCGGTTCATTGTCGGCTTGGCTCCCTGCTCCACCCTTGCCACGGACCCCGACCGCCGCGCCGAATGTCGGAACATGCTCGCCATCGGTGCCGAGTTCGCCAGCCAGATTCGCCAGTCCAATCAGGCTGCGATCAGGCTCTCCGTGAGTTTAGGACTGCTCGTGCGGCGGCAAGGCCGGTCTGAAAGGCACCGTGCGCCGTTGAGAAGTCCAGTGCCGAACAGGCCTCGCCGGCAAAGAAGAGTCTGCCATCGACATCTGAAGCGAGGATCGCGCGTGCCAGGGCATGGCCGGGCAGCGCGTGGCTGTAGGAGCCTCGCGAGAAGGGCTGGCGCCCCCAGCGCGATTGCGCGATCGGCTCCAGCCGGCTCCTGATCCCGTGGCCGAACAGCCCGGCCAATTCGTCGCGCGCGAAAGCCGCAAAGGCATCGCCGTCGGCTTCGAATTCGCGTGCGGTCTCGCCGCCCACGAAGCCTTCGATCAGCGGCCGGCCGAACGGCCGAATATGATAACTCGCCGTTCGCTTCACATACGGATTGCCCAGGACCTGCGTGTCCGGTTCGAAGCCATCGCAATCGGACAGCTTGAAGATGATCTTGTCGGCCAGCCCTAATGGAAGTGCGCCGGCGGCATCGATGTGATCCGAGGCCCGAGGCGGCAGGCGGATCGCGCCGGAAGCAAGCACGTCGGTCGGAGTCGTGACGATGACGCACTCAGCCTCGATCTCGCCTCGCACACTGGTCAGCCGCAACGCATGTCCCGATGCGTCGATGCCGGTGATCGCCGTGTTCAACGCGACCGGCACGTCCTTCGCCGCGGCGGCAATGAGGCTGCCATAGCCTTCGGTCACGCGCCAGTTCACGGCGGTCTCAGCATCGGCATAGGCGAGATAGTCGCGGACCGAGAGCTGCTCCAGCTCCGTGCCGTTGATATAGGTACTGAGCGCCTCGAGATAGGGCGTCCAGCGGTCGTTTCCGTCCAGAAGGTCGGAGGCGCGGTCGCTTCCGGAAGAAGCCTCGCGCAGGCGCTGCTCGAAACGGGCGAAGGCGGCCCGTGCGGCACGCTGGTCCGCTGCGGGAAAGCCGAGATCGCGAAACTGGACACCCCATGGCGGCGTAGTCCGGTCGAGATGGAAGCCGAGCTCCGGTGCGAGCGAAGCCCAGCCATTGCGATCCGCGGAATGGAGCCAGCCGCAGCCAAGGTCGAAATGCAGGCCTTCGTGGAAAGCGGTGTGCGCCCGCCCGCCGATCCTGTCGGTCGCCTCGACCAGAAGCACGTCGAGGCCGGACGCGGCGAGATACCGGCCCGCTGCAATCCCGGCAGCTCCGGCTCCGACAATGGCGACATCGAGCCGCTTCATACGCTTCCTTCCCGCGGCGCGGCGCCGAGCTCCAGCCAATCGAGCTCTTCCTCGAGCCGGTGAAAGGCATCGTCTCCGATGGTGCCGCGCTTCCGCAGCTCGAATGCGGTCTTCCGCGCGGCCGCGAGTGCGGTCCGCCGCAGGGCGTTATGGTCGGTGTCGAGCTGTGCGGCCCGTCCGGTCTGCTCCAGCATGTCGCGATATTCCTGTCGGATCGCCGCCGCAGACGCCGGCTGCACACCTTCGAGCGATCCGATCGCGGCCTCCAGCGCAGCCTTCCGCGCAACGGCGAACTCACGGTCGACAGGGTGATCGTCGCTGATCGCGAGATAGCGCAGCAGCGGCGCCAGCGTCAGCCCTTGGACCAGCAGCGTACCGACCACGACGGTGAAGGCACAGAGCAGAATCAGGTCGCGATAGGGAAAATCAGCGGGAAGGGCGAAAGCGGCTGCGAGCGTGACGATGCCGCGCATGCCACACCAGGCGATGACGATGCTGCCCTTGACGTTCTGGAAGGAGGCAGCCTTCTCGCTCGCGCCGGAAGGCCGGCCCGAGAGCAGGAGGGCAAGACCCCTATAGGTCGCGACCCATGTCAGCCGCACGAGAATGACCGTTGCGAGGACCGCAAGCGCGATCCAGGCGTAACCGACACGTTGCCCAGCATCGAACCCTTCGAGGATCGGGCGCAACTGCAGTCCGACCAGCACGAAGGCAAGAACCTGGAGTACGAAGACGGTCGTCTCCCAGACCGCATAGGAAGGGATGCGCAACCGCGCGCTCGTCACGGCTGGAACCGTCCGCGCGAGAACGATGCCGTAGACGACGACGGTGATGATCCCGGACAGATGCAGCCGCTCTGCCAGGATCCAGACACCGAAGGTGGTGATGAACTGCACGATGATGGCACTTGCCGGGTCACGAAAAAGCGCGAGCAGCCGCACCGCGACCCAGCCGAGAAGCGCTCCGAGAACGATGCTGCCGACCGTGACAAGCGCGAAGGCCGGCAATGCGCTGGCCGCACTGAAGCTGCCGGCCGCGACCGACCCCACGGCCAGGCGGTAGATCAGCAGCGCGGTCGCATCGTTCAAAAGGCTCTCGCCTTCGACGATCACCACAATGCGATGGGGTGGCCGCAGCTTTCGCAGGATCGCCGTGGCGGCAACGGCGTCGGGCGGCGCGACGATCGCCCCGAGCGCGATCGCGGCGGCCCAGGGAATGTCAGGCACCAGCCATCGGGTCACAAGTGCGACAGCGGCCGTCGTAACGCCGACAGCCACGAAAACCAGGCTGGACACCGGCAGCCAGTTCCGGCGCAGATCGCGCGGCGAGCTGTCGAAGGCCGCGTCGAGCAGGATCGGCGCGACGAAGAGGGCCAGCACCAGCTCCGGATCCAGCGTGATGCGCGGCGCATTGGGAATGAAGGCGAGAGCCGTCCCGCCAATGGCGAGCACGACCGGATACGGGATGCCGACCCGTCGCGACGCTGCCGCGAGGATGACGGCCCCGAACATGATGACGAGGATTGACTCGAACAGGATCATGCTCGGCGATCACATTCCGGCTTGCAAAGGTATCGATCGCTGCCCATTCCGGCGTCGCGCTCCAACCTAGGCTCATTCAGTGCAGACGCGCCAGTTGCGGGCACCAAGGCTGCGCCTGAAGCGGGCCCTGGATGAAAGCGCCATTTCTCTGGCTCGTCAGGTCTCGGGCCGCCCGGCCCGGCGAAGGCGCGATCGTATTGGGGCCCCTGGAGGTTACCTGGCTGCACGGATGATCAGCTCGGAGATCTTTTCCGGAAAAGACAGCATGGCGACATGACTGGACGGCACCTCGATCGAGGTCGCCCGCGAGCGTTCGACCTGATCCTTCTGGAGCTGCGGCGGAATGATGGCGTCGTTCGTCGCAACCGCCATGAAGGTGGGCTTGTCTCGCCAGGCTGCGCGGATGATAGGGGTCGCGAGAGTTCGCGCATGCAGCCTGCCTTGCACGGCGGCTACGAGCCTTTGCTCGGCGGCCGCCAGGTCCGGGGCGAAATAGCGGGAGATTCCCGCATCGCTGATCCTGAGGAAGCCGTCTTCATCGCGGATATATTCGGCCCGACTTTCTTGCTGCGGATAGCGGGAGGCGATGTGACTCTGGGCTTCTCCGCTGTCTGGAGCATAGGCCGCGACATAAACTAGCGCCCCGACCTTGGGGTCATTGCCGGCTTCTGTGATGACGATCCCGCCATAGGAGTGACCGACCAGGACGATCGGAGCTTCAGCATCGCGGATCGCGCGTCGCGTCGTCGCCACGTCGTTTTCGAGCGATTGCAGCGCGTTCTGGACGGCAATGACCTTCAGGCCTGCCTTTTCAAGCTGCGGAATGACCTTGCGCCAGGACGATCCGTCAGCGAAGGCGCCATGGACGAGCACGACGGACTTGGCCGCCACCTGGGCCGTCGCCATGGTCGAGCTGGCCATGAGCGCGACCGCGCCGGCCGCCAGGGAAAAGATCTGCCGAAACCTGCTCATTTCCGCCTCTCTGGGGTTACCGACGATGTCGGCCGGCCATGTCGATCGGAAGACTAGCACTCGGTCGCGATCACAGCTGTAAAACGGCGTAAAATCGACAGCGGGCGCCAACCCGCCCGAACCTTGGTAGGGTCGATATTGCCGCTCTACGCGTGCGAGGCCGTCTATTCGGAGAGGCGAGCGGCCGCGCTCGGGTCGGGCCAGCCAGGCTCTCCCTCAGATCGGTTGAAGGCTCGCCGCTGCGCGCAGAGGCGTGCGAGATTGCGGGCACCGTCATGCGTCGGCAATCTCGGCATCAAGATGGCTGAGCAGCGATCTCGGAACGATCTTCTGGATCGCCCGTAAGCGATCGTCCCGGCTCGCAGATGACTTCAAGCAGGAACGAATGTGCCATCCCAACTGGCCGGTTTGCTTAGCCAGCATCAGCGATTGATCGAGAAGCGCCTCGCCCGAGGTCTGGTCGCCGAGATGCAGAGCCAGTTCGCCTTTCAGGCGTAGGATCTCGGGCGCGACCCAGAGGCGGCTACCGCGCCTAAGATAGGCAAGCTGCTCGTCGAGCAGCGCATCGGCGGCGTCTGTGCGGCCAGCGGGTATGAGAGCTTCGACAAGGGCGAGAGCGAACGCCGAGTGATGCTGCATGAAGCGTGCACTGCGGAGCTCGTCTACCGCGCGCTGCATGAGAGGCAAGCCGCGCTCGGGCTCGCCCCGCAGCAATTGCAAATGCCCCCGATAGGCCTGCGCATAGATGTGCCAGACCTCGAGGCGGTGCCGTGCCGTTTCCTCGACCAGTTCGTCGATCAGGCGGTCCGCCTGCTCGAAGTCGCCAATCAGCAGCGCGATCGGGCAGGCTGACTGGGCCAGCGTGTAGCAGAGAGAGAGATGGTGACTGAGGGATCGGGCCTCGGCGATGCTGGCGGCGGCCATGTCTGCGGCCGCGCCTGCATAACCCTGCAGCCACAGGACGCGGGACAGCGTCATCAGGGCGGCAATGCGTGGGGCGACCTGATAGCGGGCGATGTGAGAGCGATGACCTGGCGCCGGGTAGCGATCGAGCATCTGTTCGATGTGCTGGCGTGCACCTGGCTGGTCACCCAGGAAATGCAGCGAGGTTCCGATCAATCTGTCGGCGATTGCGAGATCATCGCGATCCGGGGATTGCCCTGCGGCGACCTTGAACTGGAACGCACTATCGAGCGCCGCTTCGAACGCCGCGCTCTTCATATGGCCCGCCCAGAGTCCCCACAGCGACCGTAGTCGATAGTCGTTGTCGTTCAGGCGTTCCGCGAGCTCGTGAGCGAGCTGCCACACATCGCTCGTCCCCCGCGCCGTGCCGGCATTGTACATCAGCGACCAGCCCCGCGCGGTCTGCAGCTTCAGCACGATTCCATCGGTGGGATCGTCTTCATCATCGTGTCGCGCCAGCGCTTCCTCGACGCGCTGGCGACATTCGCTGACCAGCGAAAGACGCAGCCAGAGAGGAATGGCGGCCACGGTCAGCGAGACGCCCGATTTCGGATCACCGTGCGGCGAGAAGGCCCAATTCAACGCCGCCCGCAGATCAGCCAGCAGGCCTAGTTCGTCGGTAGCCCGCGTCGGACCTGCTGGCAGCTCGATCTCGGCGAGCAGATCCAGGCACCATCTTGCGTGCCGCCTGGCGGCCTCGACTGCGCAGGGTGCAGCTGCGAGCTTTTCCCGGGCATAGGCGCGGGTGGTCTCCAGCAAGACGAAGCAAGGGCTTTCCTCGGCCGGAGCCGTACTCAGCAACGACTGCGAGACCAGATCAGCGACACCCTCCGTCACGTCCACGGTACTCAGTTCACCCCAAGCCGCGATTGCCGAGGCGGAATCCAGCGTAAACCGGCTCGAAAACACGGCCAACCGCCTCAAGAGCGTCTGATCGCGCATGCTGAGCAGATTAAAGCTCCAGTCGAGCGTCGCATGGAGCGTCTTTTGTCGCGGCAGAGCCTTACGCTCGCCGCGGGTCAGTACCGCGAACAGATTGTCCAGCACGGCGGCAAGTCCACGAGCACCGAACGCCTCGTATCGTCCAGCTGCGAGTTCCAGCGCCAAGGGGATGCCGTCCAGGCGTCTGCAGATGTCCGCTACGAAGCGGCCATCGTCATCGCGAAGCACCATGCTCCCGCAGCGGGCGCGCACGCGTTCGACGAAGAGTGCGGCAGCGGGATAGGCCAATGCTTCATCCAGGCTGAGCGTCGCTACGACCGGCGGCGCGGCGAGCGGCTGCAATCGATAGACCCACTCGTCGGCGACGCGCAGCGGTTCCCGGCTCGTCGCCAGCACGAAGACATTGGGTGCATGGCGCAGAATGGCCTCGACGATATCGACCACTGGGTCGATGACGTGCTCGCAATTGTCGATGACAAGGAGGCACGTTTCCTCGCCGAGATAGTTCACGATGCTCGATAGGGCATCTTCGCCAGCCAGGACCGCTCCGAGCGCAGACGCGAAGGCACTCGGAACGGCGTGCGCGTCCGAGAGCGAGGCGAGATCGACAAAGACGGTCTTCCCCCAGGCAGGCTTCTCGCCTTCCCGACGCATCTGCGCGATCACAGAGAGGGCCAGTGTCGTCTTGCCGACGCCCCCCGTGCCGACCACGGTAACCAGGCGTCTCTGCTGGATTTGCCTGGCGAGCGTCTGGATCGATCGATCCCGCCCGATGATCCTGCCAGGCCGGGCAGGGGGCAAACCGGGACCGGCCCGATCGTTAGCGAAGTCAGCTGGCGGAACGGCCGGTCTGCGGAGCACCGTTTCAACGAAGCTGTAGCCGCGATTGGGCACGGTCACGATGTATCGCCGGCCACGACGTCCATCGCCGAGGACACGGCGCAATTCGTTGATCTGGACGCGAACGTTGGCTTCCGCCACAAACGTGCTCGGCCAAGCACGGGCAAGAAGGTCGTCCTTGCTCAGGATCTGCCCCGCGGCTTCGACGAGCAGGCAGAGGATGTCCAGGGCGCGACTGCGGATGCCGACCGGCTTGCCGTTCTCGAGCAGGATTCGCCGTGACGGCATGAGCTCGAAAGAGCCGAAAGACAGAACCTCGTCTGATCTGTCGGCCATTGTCATGCGCCTAGCCTCTGGCTCGGGATTGCCGCCCGGCGGCATGCCTGCCGGACCTGCAGGCTTTGACAGGAGGCCCGTTCGTCCGATCGCCGCTTGAATTGCTGTTCGTCACGAAACCCACCGAGTCTGGCCAGCCAACGTGCGCTCGATAACCCGAGCTTTCAGCCGCCGCAGCCGTCCACGACGCTCCCCATTTACCGTTCAAATTCTCAAGGCGGGCACTGCCGCAGTTTTGAATTTTACATCTTTTAACCGCAGCTCCCAGCGCCTCGATGCTAACAGTGCTCAAGGCAATACATAGCGATCGATCCGGTTTGGACCGGACATCAGTC
Organism: Allobosea sp. NPDC003192; assembly: GCF_050275675.1. Classification (NCBI taxonomy): domain Bacteria; kingdom Pseudomonadati; phylum Pseudomonadota; class Alphaproteobacteria; order Hyphomicrobiales; family Alloboseaceae; genus Allobosea; species Allobosea sp. NPDC003192. Next base: position 241,592 of record NZ_JBNNPK010000004.1, on the reverse strand, counting down.
GGTTGCCACGAGAATAGTCGCGCAACTTGGGCTCGACTTCCGAACGCTGCTGGCGAGCGTCTCTCGTCGCGCCCGTGTCGAGTTGCAGGCTGGAAATCGGATCGAGGGAAAGCGGACGCATGCCTCGCACGCTCGATACACTGACGCTGGCGGATGCCAAGCAGATGCTCAAGGCCGGCGAGTCCAAGGCAGCGAGCCTCGGGATTCCCTACAATATTGCGGTGGTGGATGCCGGCGGCGCCCTCATCGCCTTCACACGCCAGGACGGCGCGCTCGCGGGAAGTATCGAGCTCGCGATCGGTAAGGCGAAGACCGCGCGCATGTTCGACAAGACGACGGATTATCTCGCCGCGCTGGCTCAACCCGGGGCGCCGCTGTTCGGGATCGAGCAGAGCAATGGCGGCAATGTCGTGATCTTTGGCGGCGGCCTGCCTGTGAAGGTCGATGACCAGATTGTCGGCGCAGTCGGCACCAGCGCGGGGTCTGTCGATCAGGACATTGCGGTCGCCGAGGCGGCGGCCGCAGCCATCAGCCGGAGCACGGACTCGTAGAGGCCATGCCCGCGGCAACGAACTGTAACGTCTGCTGAGGGAAAGCGTTGTCATGTTCGAACTCACCGTCAACGGGATCAAGCACCAAGTAAATGTCGTCCCGGAGATGCCTTTGCTCTGGGTTCTGCGCGATGAGCTTGGCATCACCAGTCCTAAATATGGCTGCGGAATCGCTCAGTGCGGCGCCTGTACGGTGCAGATCAACGGGGCCGCCGTCCGCTCGTGCCAGGCGCGTATGGCCGATGTCGCCGGCAAGGCGATCACCACCATCGAAGCGGTCGGCAACGGCAAGCTGCACCCGGTGCAGGAGGCCTGGATCGAGCATCAGGTGCCGCAATGCGGTTACTGCCAGACCGGCCAGATCATCCAGGCGATTTCGCTCCTCAAGGCGATTCCGAAGCCGACCGACGAGGACATCAACCAGGTCATGTCGGGGAACCTCTGCCGATGCGGGACCTACGAGCGCATTCGTGTTGCGATCCATGCGGCCGCCGCGAAGATGGGAGGGAACTGACATGGGCGCGATGCCAGGTCTTTCGCGTCGCACCTTCGTCTTCGGCTCCGCCGCGATCGCCGGAGGTGTCGCTTTCGGGCAATACGCGCAAGCGCAACAGGCAGCTTCTTCCGCCGCCGCGATGAATCCGCTGACGGCGGACCTTGGTCCGAACTCGGTGACGTTCAATCCGTGGGTCGAGATCAGTCCGGACAGGATCACGCTCATCGCCCAGCATGCCGATAAGGGCCAGGGCGTCGGCTCCATCCAGCCTCTCATGATCGCCGAGGAGCTGGATGTCGAACCGGGCCAATTCGCGATCCGCTTCGCCGGACCGAGCCCCGCCTATTTCAATACTGGCTTCGCCCACGAGCTTGCGCCGTTCATGGCACCGGACCAGAGCCCCGAAGCCGAGAAGGCCCGTGCGGCCGCGCTGGAATGGCTGAGGAAGGCCGGCCTGCAGATGACTGGCGGCTCCAGCACGATTCCCGATACTTATGACAAGCTTCGCATGGCCGGCGCGGTTGCGCGGGAAACCCTCAAGGCTGCGGCAGCCAGGCGCAGCGGCGTCGCAGCCGCCGACCTGCGCACCGAGGCCGGAAACGTGATCCTGCCGGACGGGACGAAGATCCCCTATGTCGCGCTTTCGGCCGAGGCGGCGAAGATTACGCCGGTTACGATCACCAAGCTCCGCGAGCCATCGCAATGGCGCTTCATCGGCAAGCCGATGGAGCGGCTCGACATCCGCTCGAAAGTCACTGGCGAGATGAAGTTCGGCATCGACCGGACGATGGGCGGCATGGTCTACGCGGCCGTCAAGCTGAACCCCAACAAGGGGCAGCCGATCAAGTCCTACGACGCGAGCAAGGCTCAGTCGATGCCGGGCGTCCAGAAGATCCTCAAGATCTCGAACGGCATCGCGGTGATTGCAACGAACAGCTGGTACGCAATGCAAGCGGCCGAGCGCGTCGACTGCGTCTGGGAGCCGAGCACCTATCCGGCGGAACAGGCTGACCACTGGAAGACTGTGGCCTCGTCCTTCACTCCGCAATTCCTCGCCAAGGAATGGCGCAACGACGGAAATATCGACGCGGGATTGAAAGAGGGGACGCTTCTGGAGGCGGAGTATCGCGCCCCCTATGTCGGTCATCAGCCGCTGGAGCCGCTCAATGGCATCGGCATCGTCACCGACAAGGGGATGGAAATCTGGGCTGGACATCAGACGCCGCAATCGGTGCAGTTTATCGCTGCGACGGCGATTGGCCTGAAGCCGGAGCAGGTGACCTTCCATAACGAGTGGATGGGCGGCAGCTTCGGGCATCGCCTCGAATTCGAGAATATCAGGGTCCTCGCCGAGATCGCGAACCAGATGCGCGGCACGCCGGTGAAGCTCATCTTCTCGCGGGAAGAGGACTTTCTGCAGGACATCCCCCGGCAGATCGCGATGGGCAGGTATCGGGGCAGCGTCAAGGACGGAAAGATCATTGCGGCCGATGTGCAGGTGGCTGCAAATGCGCCTTTCAAGGAGCTCCTGGCAAGGATGGGGTCGCCCTCGAAGGACCCCGACGGTCAGCTGGGCGTCGGAATCTGGAATGTTTACTACGACATTCCAAATTACCGGGCGACAAGCTTCGAAGTGCAAGGATTGTCACCGTGCACGACCTGGCGGGCCGTAGGCGCGTCCGCCAATGGATTCTTCACCGAAAGCTTCATCGACGAGTTGATTCACGCCGCGGGGCTCGACCCGCTGAAGGCGCGCATCGAGATGTGCAGGATTCCAATCTACCGGAAGCTCCTGGAAACCGTCGGCGAGATGGCGGACTGGAAGGGCCCCCTGGGAAGGGGAAAAGGCCGTGGCGTGGCGTTCGTCGAGGCGTTTGGAACGGCCGTCGCCGAGATCGTCGAAGTGACGATGACCGACGCCGGCATCAAGATCGACAAGGTCTGGGTGGCGGCCGATGTCGGCAAGGTCGTGGATCCCGTCAACTTCGAGAATCTCGTCCAGGGCGGCGTCGTCTGGGGCCTTGGCCACGCCATGAACTGCGAACTCACCTATGCCAAGGGGGCCGTGCAGCAGACGAATTACCACCACCACGAAGCCATGCGCATGTACCAATGCCCTGTGATCGAGGTGCGCGGCCTGGAGAACGATTACACGGTCAGGGGCATTGGGGAGCCGCCCGTGCCACCTGCGGCGCCGGCGCTGGCCAATGCCATCTTCGCCGCAACGGGCAAGCGCATCCGAGAGATGCCCTTCAATAAATTCATCGATTTCGTGTGAGGGCGAGCCATGCGAACGACAACCCTGATCGCGCTCGCCTTCGCCAGCTCATCGCTAGTCGCGCTGACGGGTTTTGTACTGGCCAGGGAGGAGTCGAAAGACGCCCTGCCGCCGGGCAGCGTCAGCCGGGCCCAGGGACTGCAGGCCTGGACAAGAATCGAGGCCGTGGTGACGCATCCGCGCTGCGCCAATTGCCATGTCGATGCGAAGGCCGTGCCCATCTGGACGCCGGCCGGCGAAAGCAAGCCCCGCGTGCACGGCATGAACATCCACGGCGGAAAAAGCCGCATCGGAGCGGAAACAGTGCCGTGCTCGACCTGCCACATCACGTCGACATTGCCGAATCCTCCCGCACCGGCGCCCCTGCAGGCCGGAATCGACTGGCAGCTCGCACCTGTGGACTTCATCTGGTTCGGCAAGAGCGGCGCCGAGATCTGCGCCCAGCTCAAGGATCCCAAACGGAATGGCGGCCGCAACGCCGTCGGCCTCCTCGAGCATCTGAGGCATGATGCATCCCTGAGCGGATTCATCCCGAGGGCATGGGAGCCCGGGGCAGGCCGTTCAACTCCACCTGGAACCTTCGAGGATCATGTCAGGGATATGGCCCTGTGGGGAGCCGCCGGGCAGCCCTGTCCGGGCTGAGAGTGCGCCGGCGACTGGGACATCGAGGCTGTTTCCCGGAGGCACTGATGCTGGACAAAGCCTATCGCGGCCAATGTGCCGCCGTGACGGTGCATTGCACGGATGAAGCGCAGCGGCGCAAGCGCGGCCTCACGCTGTTTGCCCTGGCGCTCGGCAGTTTCTGCATCGGGACGTCCGAGTTTGCGAGCATGGGAATCCTTCAGCTGTTCTCGGCTGGCCTCGGCGTCGATATCCCCACGGCGACGAACGCGATCGCGGCCTATGCGTTTGGCGTGGTGATCGGCGCGCCGCTTATGACGCTGGTGGCGGCGCGGCTGAACCGGCGCGCGCTTCTGCTCTGCCTGATGGCTCTGTTCATCATCGGTAACGTCCTGTCGGCGGTCGCCACGGATCTCGGCATGTTCGCCCTGGCGCGCTTCGTCAGCGGCATGCCGCAAGGGGCGTATTTCGGCGCCGGCGCCGTGGTCGCGTCCTATGTGGTCGGCCCCGGGCATGCCGGAAAGGCCTTTGCGCTGGTCATGACCGGGCTGACGGTCGCGACGATCATCGGCTCGCCGCTGGCGACCTTCCTCGGCCAGACCGTGGGATGGCGAAACACCTATTTCAGCGTCGCCGGGGTTGCCGCACTGGCCTTCCTGGCCTTGTGGGCCTGGCTGCCCCGGACCGAGGCGCTTCATGGCGGGCCGGTGGTGCAGGAGCTTGCCTCGCTGCGCAAGCCAGCCGTCTGGGCCATGATGCTCGTCGCGGCGCTTGGTGTAGCCAGCATCTTTGCCGTTTACACCTTCATCGGTCCCTTCGTCACCGATACGGCGGCGCTCGACCAGGCCTGGATTCCGATCGCGCTTGCGCTGTTCGGGGTCGGCATGACCGCCGGCAACCTTATTGGCGGAAGACTGGCGGACAGTCATCCCGCCCGAGGATTGGTCCTGGGCTTCGGCAGCGCTCTGTTCGTGCTGGCGGTGCTGGCCGCCGGCGGCCGCCAGGTCTGGATCCTGATGCCGGCTCTGTTCGGCGTCGGCATGACGATGATGGTCGCCATCCCGACGATCCAGGTTCGCCTGACGGGCCTCGCGCCGGAGGCGCCCACGCTGATGGGCGCCATGAACCTCGCAGCGCTCAACGTCGCCAATGCCATCGGCGCCTGGGCAGGTAGCGCGACGATCGCGGCCGGCTATGGCCTGCTCTCCGCCGTATGGGCGGGCTTCGGGCTGACGCTCCTGGGCCTTTTCGTCTTCGCGCTCACCCAGCCGAAGGCGCCTCGGCTCGCGCCCGCGTGATTGCGATCGGGCTTTCGATCGGCTCGGATGATGTCGCGCGCAAACCTGGTCCCAGGCGGAGGTCACCCTATGGCAATCGGCGATGCTCGGCGGGAGCAGGTCTTTCCGACACTCTCCGTCCTTCAGATCGCGACGGCGCGTCGCTTCGCGAGCGGCGAACCGCACCGCTTCGGCCCTCGTGATGTCGTCTATGAGATCGGCGCCCGCGGCGCTCCCTCCTGGCTGATCCTCGAGGGCTCGGCTGATGCAATCCGGCGCAGCGCGGCCGGCCAGTCATCGCTGGTCACCACCTATGGTCCCGGCCAGTTCACCGGCGAGACCAATCAGCTTTCGGGCCGCCCATCCCTCATGTCGGTCGTGGCGGGTGATGCTGGCGCGGTCGCGATACCATTCGATGCGCCGCATCTGCGTGCGCTCGTCATCGGATCGGCGGATCTCGGTGAGACGATCATGCGTGCCTTCATCCTCCGGCGCGTCATGCTGATCGAGGCGGGGCAGACCGGCGGCGCGGGGTCGATCCTGGTCGGACGCCGGGATCATCCGGGCATCGTCGGCTTGTCGGGATTCCTCACCCGCAACGGCTATCCCCACACCGTTGTCGCCGCCTGCGAGACGGAGGGGCGCGAACTGGTCGAACGGCTCGGCCTCGCCCCCGACGATCTGCCGCTGATGATCTGTCCGAATGGTACGGTGCTCAGAAGTCCGAGCAATGCCGATGCCGCGTCCTGTCTCGGCATCACGCCGGATCTCGACGCGGACAAGGTCTATGACGTGGCGGTCATCGGGGCCGGGCCGGCCGGGCTCGCCACTGCGGTCTATGGCGCATCCGAGGGGTTGTCTGTCCTGGTCCTGGACAGCCGCGCCTTCGGTGGCCAGGCGGGCGCATCCGCCCGGATCGAAAACTATCTCGGCTTTCCGACCGGCATCTCCGGACAGGCGCTCGCAGGACGGGCCTTCAATCAGGCAGCAAAGTTTGGCGCCGAGCTCGCCATTCCGCTGACTGTCGGATTGCTCCGCTGCCACGACGCGGATGCGGAAGCCCCGTTCACCCTCGAGCTGAGCAATGGTGGCACTGCGCGCTCGCGCAGCATCGTGATCGCTTCGGGAGCGCGCTACCGGCAGCCCGCCATCCCCAATATCGAGGAGCTGGAAGGGGCCGGCGTCTCCTACTGGGCATCGCCCGTCGAAGCGCGGCTTTGCGCGGGCCAGGATGTCGTCCTGGTCGGAGGCGGAAACTCGGCAGGCCAGGCCGTGGCCTATCTCGCGCCGCAGGTTCGCCAGCTGCACTTGGTGGTACGGCGGCCCCTCGAGCAGACGATGTCCCGATACCTGATCGATCGGATCGCGGCGCTGCCGAATGTCGAACTGCATATGAGCACCGAGATTGCTCGATTGCACGGCGACCGGGCGACGGGCCTGACCGGAGCGACGCTTCGGGACAACCGGACCGGCGCGGTCCGGGAATGCACCTCGCGCCACCTTTTCCTGTTCATCGGAGCCGATCCCAATACGGACTGGCTCGACGGCTGTGTAGCGCTCGACGGAACAGGCTTCGTCCTCACCGGGGAGCGCGCCGGTGGCGGCGAGCGGCTGCCGCTCGAAACCAGTTGCCCAGGTATCTTTGCTGTCGGAGACGCACGCGCCGGCTCCACCAAGCGGGTCGCTGCCGCCGTGGGCGAAGGCGCCGCCGTCATCGCGCAGCTTCACTCCTTCCTGGCACGGAACGTCGGCCCCGCATTGATCGCGGCGCGGCAAGCTTGATGGGACTGGGTCTCTGCTGAGTGGCGGATTGAAGCGCGCCAATAGCTGACCTTGGATCACTGCCGGGTAGCGGACATTGCTTTGAGGCCGACGGCGCCGAGTGCCACCGGCCTGCAATCTTCAGTCTTGGGAGTTCCTGATCAGCTGCGCCAGCTCGGCTTGAAACTGCTTAGAGTGCTGGATGACGCCTGCCATTGAAAGATCGGTATCCAGGATGATCGGAAGCCCGCGGGAGAGCAGCAAGTGGCCTTCTCCTGTCAAAGACAGTCGCCTCAATCGGGCATCTTCCGGATCGGCAAGGACGGCGACCAGCCGCCGACGGAGGAGTGGCTTGAGGCTCGCGGTGACGGTGGTCCGATCCGCGCCAAGAGCAGCGGCGACCTCGCCGATGGATGGCGGCGCATCCACGTCGAGGCTGCTCAATAGGATGAGTTGCCCGGTGTTAAGGTCGAGATGCTGAAGAGCTGCGTCCGCTCTCCGAGACAGAACCCTGGCGGCACGCAGGATCGAAGCCGTAAGGCCGGTAGAGGCGTCATAGCCTGAGCTTGCGGAGTCTGGCTCATCGCTCACTCCGCCGCTTCCGCAAAGGCGAGCGGTGAAGTTGTGGCACTCGATCGGACGTCGACCTTGTCGGCGGCTGCCGATGCCGGCTTGATCCTGAACCATGCGGCATAAAGCGCCGGCAGGAAAAGCAGGATGAGCACCGTGCCGACCGCCGTGCCGCCGATGAGCGTATAGGCCATCGATCCCCAGAAGACCGAATGGGTCAGTGGGATGAAGGCGAGAACGGCCGCGAGCGCCGTCAGGATGACGGGTCGCGTGCGCTGGACCGTCGCCTCGATGACCGCATGATAGTCGTCCAGGCCCGCGATCTGGTTCTCCTTGATCTGGTCGGTCAGGATCAGCGTGTTGCGCATCAGGATGCCGGCGAGCCCGATGAGGCCCAGGATCGCGTTGAAGCCGAAGGGCTGGTTGAAGACCAAGAGCGTCGGGACCACGCCGATCAGGCCGAGCGGCGCGGTGAACAGCACCATCGTCATCATAGAGAACGATCGCACCTGAAGCATGACGACGATCAGGGTCACGGCGATCATCAGCGGGAAGATCTTGCCGAGAGCATCGTTCGCCTTGGACGCCTCCTCGATCGAGCCGCCCATGTCGATGCGATAACCGGCCGGCAGCGCGGCGATCAGCGGCTGGAGAGCGGCCAGCACCTGCTTGGAGACCTCCGGAGGCTGCGTCGCTTCGTTGATCTCGGAGCGGACGGTGATCGTCGGCATCCGGTCGCGTCGCTTCAGCATCGGCTCCTCGTAACGGATCTCGGAATGCCCGATCTGATCCAGGGGGATCTGCCGGCCGTCCTTGCTCATGAGGGAAAAGTCGGCGAGGCGCGTCGGGTCGAGACGTTCAGCGCCCGCGCTTCGGGCGATGACCGGCACGTTGCGGATGTCTTCCCGGACCTGCGTGACAGGCACCCCGCTCAGCAGGAACTGGAGCTGCTGGCCGACCTGCGCCGGCGACAGGCCAATCAGGTTGAGGCGATCCTGGTCCGGCACAAAGCGCAGCACTGGCGTGCGATTGCCCCAGTCGCGATTCGCTTCCCTGACATCAGGGATGCCGCGCATGACCTGCAGAGCCTGTTCGGAGATCTTGTAGAGCTCAGCCGGGTCGGGGCCGACGATGCGGAACTCGACCGGGAACACCGAAGGCGGCCCGAAGACGAACTGCGTGGCGCGGACATAGGCCTCGGGCGCGAGGCCGTTCGAGATGGCCGCGCGCAGGCGCTGCTTGAGCTCTTCGCGGGCATGCGCGTCGGGCGTCAGCACGACGATCTTGGCGAAGGCTGGATCAGGCAGCTCCGGCGACAGCGCCAGGAAGAAGCGCGGCGCGCCCTGGCCGACATAGCTGGTGACGATCCTGGCTTCCGACTGCTGGTTGAGCCAACGCTCGACCTTTTGGACCGCGGCCGTCGTGGTTTCGATGCTGCTGCCTTCCGGTAGGCGGATTTCGACGAGCACCTCGGGCCGATCCGAGGTGGGGAAGAACTGCTGCTTCAGCCCGCCCATGCCGACGCCGGAGAGAGCAAAGGCGATGCCGACGATCGCGCAGGTCAGGAACTTGTGGTCGACGGCGAAGGTGATCAGCCGCCGCAGGCGCCGGTAATTCGGGGTGTCGTAGATGGCGTGATGGCCGCCGGGGACGGGCTTGATCTCCGGCAGCATCTTGACGCCGAGATAAGGCGTGAAGATCACCGCCACGATCCAGGACACGATCAGCGCGAAGCCGACGACCCAGAAGATGTTGCCGGCGTATTCGCCGGCCGTGGAGGAGGCGAAGCCGACAGGCAGGAAGCCGGCGATGGTAACCAATGTGCCAGAGAGCATCGGCGCCGCGGTATGGCTCCAGGCATAGGCCGCCGCCTTGATGCGATCCATGCCCTCTTCCATCTTCACGACCATGACCTCGATTGCGATGATGGCGTCGTCGACGAGGAGGCCGAGCGCCAGGATCAGCGCGCCCAGCGTGATCCGGTCGAAGAACCGGCCCGTTTCCAGCATGATGAAGAAGACGGCGGCCAGGGTGATGGGGATCGCCGCGGCAACGACGATGCCGACGCGCCAGCCCAGGCTGAGCAGGCTGACGAGCAGCACTACGCCCAGCGCCATCGCGAACTTGATCATGAACTCGTCGACCGACGCAGCGATGTTGACCGCCTGGTCCGTGACCTTTTCGAGCGACATGCCAAGCGGCAGCGTCCGGCCGATTGCGGCGGTCTTATTTTCAAGATCCTTGCCGAGCGCCAGCCCGTTCCAGCCGTCCTGCATCACGGCGGCGAGCATGAGGCTGGGCTCGCCCTGATGCCGGATGACGAAGCTCGCCGGATCCTCGTAGCCGCGGCGGACATCTGCGATGTCGGAGAGCTTCAGCGTCCGGCCTCCCGCAACGATCGGCGTGTCGGCGATGGCCTGGACGCTGTCATAGGCGCCATCGACCCGGATGAAGACGCGCGGGCCTTTGGTATCCACCGAGCCCGCCGGCGTGACCGTGTTCTGCCGCTGGAGGGCGGTGACGATGTCCTGGGCGGAAACGCCGAGTGTCGCGAGCTTCGCATAGGAGAACTCGACGAAGATCTGCTGAGGACGCTCGCCGAGAATGTTGACCTTCTTTACCCCTGGCACGTGCAGGAGATCCTGCCGGATGACCTCGGCCTGCCGGGCCAATTCGCGCATCGGCATGCCCTTCGCCTTCAGCGCGTAGAGCGCGAAGCTCACATCGGAGTATTCGTCGTTGACGAAGGGGCCGAGCACGCCGGGCGGCAGGTTGCGCGCCTCGTCGGCGAGCTTCTTGCGCGCCTGGTAGAACTCCTCCTGGACGCGGGACGGCGGGGTGGAGTCCTTCAGGTTGACCGTGAGATAGGCATAGCCCGGCCGCGTCGTGGTCTCGACACGGTCGTACCAGGCGAGCTCCTGCAGCCGCTTCTCCAGCGGCTCGGCGACGAGGTCCTGCATTTCGCGGGCGGTCGCGCCAGGCCAGACCGAGGTTACGGTCAGCGTCTTGATGGTGAAGCTCGGATCTTCGGCCCGCCCGAGCTTGACGAAGGCGTAGGCGCCGGCAGCAACGAGCAGGATGATCGAGAACAGGGTGACGGCCCGCTCGCGGACGGCGATCGCCGAGAGATTGAAGCTCATCGCGAGGCCGCCTTGATGTTCGAGGTCGCTCGGACCGGCTGGCCTTCGCGCAGGAGATGCGCCCCGAGAGAGACGATCTGGCGCCCGGCCTGCAGTCCCGAGACGACGGCCGTCTCGCTCGTGACGCGAACGAGACGCACGGGTTGGAACGTCACGGCGGAGCCTGCCTCGTCGAGGAGCCAGACGCCGGTCTTCTGTCCGTCGTCGAGAATCGCTCCGAGCGGAACCTCCGTCTCGGTGTCTGTCGCCGTATCGGAGAGGCGGATCGTCACGGTCGCGCCCAGCGGCGCCAGCGCGGCCTCGCTTTCGAGGACATAGCGGGCCTCATAGGTCCGGGTCTGCGGATCGGCCGAGTCGGACAACTGGCGCAAAGTGGCGCGGAAGCTGCGTCCCGCGACGCCGTAGAGTGTCGCCTGGGCGGCGGAGCCGATCAGCGGCCTTATCGTTTCGGGCAAGACCACCAAGGCTTCCCGCGGGCCCGTCTGCGCGAGACGGACGACCACCTGTCCCGCGGCGACGACCTGCCCGGGCTCCGCCAGGGTCTCGACGATGATCCCGTCCGCGTCGGCGACGAGCACGGCATAGTTGAGCTCGTTCTCCGCGACATTGGCCTCGGCCTCCGCGGCGGCGGCCTGGGCCTTGGCGGTGTCGAGCGCAGCCTTCGCCTGCTCGTAGCGCTGAGGGCTGGCGGCGAACCCGTTCTTCACGAGCATCGCGTAGCGCGCCTCGTCGGCCGTCGCCTGCGTCAGCACGGCTCGGGCGGCGATGGCCGCATTGCGCTTGGCGGTGAGCGCCAGCCGCAGATCCGTCTCGTCGACCCGCAGAAGCGGCTGTCCCGCCTTCACGGACTGTCCGACATTGACCAGCCGCTCAACCACCTTGCCCGGAACCCGAAAGCCGAGATTGCTCTGGACGCGTGCCGCGATGACGCCCGTGAAGCGCCTGTCGGCGCCCATGACCGGGCTCGCCGCCGACACGCGGACGATCGGCGGCTCCAATCGGGGATCTACTGCAGCCGAAGGAGCGGGCTTGTGCCCGATCAGCAGAACGGCTCCGCCGATTCCGGCGGCGGCCACGATGCCCCCGACTGCGAGCAGGGCGAACCGGGATTTCCTTGTCATGGCGCTTACCAAATAGATTGCATTCGACATCTATGACTGATATAGAGTTTGAACGCAATCTAATTTTTGGAGCAGAGAATGCGGGTCTCTCGGGAGCAAGCGGCACAGAACAGGGAGCGGGTGATCGAGACGGCGAGCCGGCTCTTTCGCGAGCACGGCTTCGACGGCATCGGTCTCAAGGACCTGATGGCGGGCGCCGGCCTGACGCAGGGCGGCTTCTACAAGCAGTTCGCGTCGAAGGACGAACTGGCCGCATTGGCGTCGCGGCAAGCGATCGCCAGTACGGCCAAGCGCTGGTCGTCGGCCGCCGCTTCTCGGCCGGATGACCCGCTCTCGGCGGTCGCGGAATTCTACCTCAGCCCTGAACATGTCGCGGCACGCGCCGAAGGATGCGCCTTCGTCGCGCTCGCATCCGACGCGGCACGGCAGGGCCCGGAGGTGAAAGCCGAATTCGAGGCTGGCATCCGCGCAAACCTCGACATGATCGCAAGCCTGTCCGCGGAAGCAGATCGTGACGCTCTTCTGGCGAAGGTGTCGATGATGGTCGGAGCCGTGCTGCTGTCGCGGACGGTCAACGACGAGACGCTGGCGCGCCAGATCCTGAACGCGGCTGGCTCCCAGATCGCCGCCCATGCGAAGCCGCCCGGCGGCAAGCAGGAGGGCGTGCAGTGAGTGCCGCGGAAACTGCGCTCGACGGACCGTCGCAGATTTCCCAAACGGGCCTCGACCCATTTCGATCCGAGGCCCGCGAAGTCAGCGGTCCTATCGTCGTGCTTCTCGCCGGTCTGGCCGCCCTAGGTACGCTGGCGACGAACATTATCCTCCCGGCTTTTCCACGCATGGCGGCCGAGCTTGGCCTGACGGGCACTCAGCTCGGGATTCTCCTGAGCAGCTTCTTCCTCACCTTTGCGCTGGGGCAATTGGTTGTCGGCCCGCTCTCGGATCGTTTCGGAAGAAGGGCGCTGGTTCTCGGCGGCCTCGCCACCTTCTTGGCGGGAAGCATGATCGCCGCACAAGCTGACAACCTGTTCTGGCTCGTGCTCGGCCGGGTCGTCCAGGCCATGGGGGCCTGCGCCGCATCCGTGCTCGCCCGCGCCATCGCGCGCGATCTGTTCCAGGGCGAGACGCTCGGGCGGGTGCTGTCCCTCACCATGATCGCCGGCGCCGCCGCGCCCGGGTTCTCGCCGCTTCTCGGCAGCGTCCTCGTCGATCTGTCGGGCTGGCGGGCGAGCTTTCTCTTCGTCTCCCTCTGCGCGGCGGCGCTCGCGCTGCTCTACGTGCGGCGGGTCGGCGAGACCCATCCGTTTGACGCCAGGAGCACGCTCGCGCTCGGCAATGTGGCGACGACCTATCGGTCCCTCCTGGTCGATGGCCGCTTCCTGTTGCCGGCGCTCTCGGTCAGCATGGTGCTGGGCGGCTTGTTCAGCTTTTTTGCCGCGGCGCCCGGCGTCCTGATGGGCCAGCTTGGACTGACGCCGCTTCAAATGGGACTGTCCTTCGCGGCGACAGTGCTGATCGTCTTTGCGGCCGGGCTCCTGGCGCCTCGGCTGGCGCGACGCCATGGCGACCGGACCACCGGCCTTGCGGGGCTGATCATCTTTGCCGCTGGCGCGCTGGCTATGGTCGCGGTCGCGTCGCAGCCATCCTACCTGACCTTCACCGGCGCTCTTTCGATCGTCCTCTTCGGCATGGGGCTGATCAATCCGCTCGGCACGGCGATCGCGCTGCAGCCCTTTGGCCGCCAGGCCGGCTCGGCCTCTGCGCTGCTCGGCTTCCTGCAGATGGGCAGCGCCGCCATCGGTTCGGCGCTGGCAAGCGCGATGCCGTTCTCGCCGTCGGTCTCGCTCGCCATCGTCATGACGGGGGCCTCGGTTGGCGCGCTCGCGGTCTTCTCTCCCGTCTACCGCGAGCGTCCGCGACGCGAAAAGCAGCCTTCCACCATCATCGAAGCGCGGGTCTCGAACGATGCTTAGGGGCATCTATTCGAAAGGTCATCACATGCAGAACGCGAACGGTTCCTCCGCTGGAAGCACCTTGGGCGCCCCCTCGGGGAAATGGGCCCTCGTGACGGGCGCATCGAGCGGCCTCGGCGTCGAATTCGCCGAGCTTCTGGCGGCTCGAAAGGTCAATCTCGTGCTGGCGGCGCGGCGGCGCGAGCCGATGGAGAGGCTCGCCTTCGAGCTTCGCCGGAAGCACGGCGTCGAGATCCATGTCGAGCCGGTCGACCTCTCCGCCCCCGGCGCGGCCGGAGGCTTGAAAGAGAAACTGGACGCCAAGGCGCTGCGGATCGATCTCCTGGTCAACAATGCGGGCTTTGGCCTGCACGGTGACTTTCTCGACACGCCGCTCGCGCGCACCGCCGAGATGATCCAGCTCAACGTGACGGCGCTGACCGAGCTGAGCTACGTCTTCGGGCGGGACATGGCCAGCCGAGGCTCCGGCGAGATGCTTCTCGTCGCCAGTCTGCTGGCCTTCCAGCCGGTTCCCACCTATGCGGCCTATGCCGCGACGAAGTCCTATGTGCTCTCCTTCGGCGAGGCGCTCCACGATGAGTTGCGTCCGCGCGGCGTCGTCGTCACCACGCTCTGCCCCGGCCATACCGAAACCGGGTTCGATGCGGCTGCCGACGCCCGCGTTTCGCCGATGCTGCGCAAGCTGACCATGAAGCCTCGCCCGGTCGCCGAGGCTGGATTGAAGGCGCTGGCTCGGGCCAAGCCATCCGTCATTGCAGGCCTGCTCAACAAGATCGTCGCATTCTCGAACCGCTTCACCACGCGATCGATGCAGCGGGCTTCGATGCGAAAGGTGATGGCGCCATGAGACCGATCTTCCCAGCTTGTCAAAGAGGGCAGATAGCGTCGAGCGGACGAGTTCCGACACTGCCGGAATCACGGTCTGAGAGCTCCTGTCGATGACGCACGCGGAGCCATTCGTTGATGCGCCAGAGGACTAAGCCGCACTCCCGGCAGGGCCGGCGCAGGCCGGCGGCGTTCTGAGGACATGCTGCTCGCGGGCGATCTTGCCCGAGCCGACGATGGCGAGACGGATCGGCGGCATCGGCTCGAGGCTCTCCGTGAATGCAACCTGCGACGCTCAGGCCGCGCCTTTCCACTTCGGCAAGGCGTCGCCATGGGCGGCGATGAGCTCGTCGACCATGCGCCGTGTCTCCTGCAGCGACAGCACGCTCGCCGCATGACGGTCGAGCGCCGCAGCCCGGTGGACGCGCTCGCGATCGCCGTCGAGCGCCGCGCGCACCGTCAGGTCCTGGACGAAGACATGGGGGGCGCAATGCGCCGCCAGCTCCGGCGGCAGCGTGCCGGCATGGCAGGGGCGCAGGCCGTTGCGGTCGACGATGACCGGCACCTCGACGCAGCAGCCTTCGGGCAGGTTGTCGATCAGCCGGGTGTTCTCGACATTGCCGTAGATCACCGTCGGCTCGCCGGTCACCATAGCGCGGATGATCAGTGAGCCGTATTCGTCGCTGCGCTCCAGTGGGAAGGCCTCGCCGGCCAGGAGCTTGCGGCGCGTCTCGGTGTAGCGGCCGAGATTGCGGGTGCTGCGCCGGACATATTCATCGACCGGCACGTCGTATTGCGCGATCTGGTCGTCGCGGCGCAGGAAATACGGGGTGTATTCGGCGTTGTGCTCGCTGGATTCGCTGACGAACCAGCCGAGCGTCCGCATCAGCTCGAAGCGGACCTTGTCCCTGGCGTAGATCTCCGGATCGGCCATCGCCAGGCGCAGAGCCGGATAGGCGTCCTTGCCGTCGACCTGGAGCTTGAGGAACCAGGTCATGTGATTGATGCCGGCGCAGTCATAGCTCAGCCGCGACTGCTCGACGCCAAGATAGCTCGCAAGATCGCGCGCCGTGTGCTGGACATTGTGGCAGAGGCCGACGACGCGCTGCTCTGGAAAGGCCTTGTAGACCGCCCAGGTCAGGATGCTCATCGGGTTGGTGTAGTTCAGCAGCACGGCGTTCGGGCAGAGTTCGCGCATGTCGGCGACGAGGTCGAGCATGAAGGGAATGGTGCGCAGGCCGCGGAAGATGCCGCCGATGCCGACCGTGTCGGCGATCGTCTGCTTCAGCCCGTATTTCCGGGGGATGTCGAAATCGAGCAGCGTCGCCTCGTGCATGCCGATCTGGACCATGTTGATGACGAAGTCGCAGCCTTCGAGCGCGCGCCGCCGGTCGAGATGTTCCTCGACCACCGCATCGGCGCCGAACTGCTTGGCGGTCCAGCGCGCCATCATGCCGCCGGTCTCGAGCCGCTCGGGATCGATGTCGTGCAGCGAGATGACGACGCGGCCGAGCTCGGTGAAGTTCAGGATGTCGGTCAGCAGGTTCTTGACGAAGACGGCGCTGCCCGCGCCCATCATGGCGATCTTGACCACGGTATTGTCCTTCTCGAAACGGTCGAAATTGCTCGGCCTGCGCCCTTGCGCAGGCGGTTACTTGAGGCCGGAGCCGGCGATGCCCTGGACGAAATAGCGCTGGAAGAAGGTGAAGATGATCAGCATCGGCACCAGCGAGAGCAGCGCGATCGCCATGATCATCGACCACTCGGTGTTGAACTGGCCGCGCAGCAGATTGAGGCCGAGCTGCACGGTGTACATCTCGTGCTTCATCATCACGATCAGCGGCAGGGCGAAGTCGTTCCAGCGCCACATGAAGGTGAATATCACCAGGACGGCGATGATCGGCTTCGAGAGCGGCACGACGATCTTGAAGAATATCTTGAGCTCGCTGGCGCCGTCGATGCGAGCCGCCTCGAGCAGTTCGTCGGGGATCGAGACCATGAACTGGCGCACCATGAAGATGCCGAAGGCCTCAGCCGCGCGCGGCAGGATTACGCCCCAGTAATCGCTGAGCAGGCCGAGCTCGGAGACCACCAGGAAGAGCGGCACGATGATGACCTGGAACGGGATCATCAGTGCCGACAGGACCGCCAGGAAGAGGACGTCGCGGCCGGCGAAGCGGAACTTGGCGAAGGCATAGCCGCAGAGCAGGTTGATCGTCACGGTGATGATCACCGCGATCACGGTGATGACCAGCGAGTTCATCGCCCAGTGCAGGAACGGCACGCGCCCGATCGCGTCGGCGAAGTTCTGCCAGACGAAGCTCGACGGGATCAGGCCGGCGGTGCCGCTGAAGACCTCGTCCTTCGGCCGCACCGCGGTCGCGAACATCCAGTAGACCGGGAAGAACATGATTCCGGCGCCCGCGACGAGGAGCAGCCAGATGCCGGTGGTCTCGAGGCGCCCTGTGAGGGCGCTGCGGTTCGTTCCCGCGATCATGAAGGGACCCTCATGCCACGTCCTCGACCCGGCGGTTCACCCGCCATTGCAGCAGGGTGAAGATCAGGATCATCACGAACAGGACCATGCCCATGGCGCTGGCATAGCCCATCTCCGAACCGACGAAGGCGGCCTGGTAGATGTACTGGACGATCATCGTCGTCGAGAAGCCGGGGCCGCCGCCGGTCATGACATAGATCAGGTCGAAGACCTGGAAGGAGTGGATCACGCCGAGGATCAGAAGCAGGAAGGTCGCCGGCCGCAACAACGGCCAGGTGACGAAGCGGAATTGCTGCCAGCGGCTGGCGCCGTCCATCTGCGCGGCATCGTAATAGGTCGGCGAGATCGACTGCAGGGCAGCGAGATAGACCACCATGCAGAAGCCGACCCGGACCCAGAGCGAGGTGACGATCAGGGAAAACAGCGCCCAGCGCGGCGAGGACAGCCAGGCGACCGGCCCGATCCCGACTTGCTGCAGCAGCGTGTTGATGACGCCGTAATTGTCGTTGAAGAGCCAGGCCGCGATCACGGCCGTGGCAACGTTCGAGATCACCACGGGCAGGAAGAAGACGCTGCGCAGGATGGTGCGGCCGAAGAGGTCGCGGTTGAGAGCGAGCGCCAGCACCAGGCCGATGGCCAGACTCATCGGGACCGTGGCGATGGAGTAGACTGCCGTGTTGCTCAGTGATTGCCAGAACAGCCCGTCGTGGGCGAGGCGAGCATAGTTCTCCAGCCCGACATAGCGCGGCGTATCGATCAGGCTCCATTCCCGCAGGCTGATGTAGAACGCATAGAGCAGCGGGAAGAAGACGAAGACCGAGAACAGCGCCATGTTCGGGGCGATGAACAGATAGGGCGTCAGCTGGTTGCGCCTGGCTTGCAGCCAGTAGCGCCGCGCATCGGTCGCCGAAGGCCGGCCGACCGCCGGCCCCCTCAGGTTTTCTGCGATCGCCATCACCGCCGCCATCAGACTAGCAGCGTGGAACGCACGTGCTTCTCGATGTTGGCGACGGTCGCAGTCGGTGACTGGCCGGAGGTGAAGGCGAGCTCGAGCTCGTCGGCCAGCTTGGCGTTGAAGCGGTCCCAGGTCGGCAGGACGATGGTGCTGACGAGGTGCTCGGGCACGGTTGCCGACTGCTCGAGGAAGACCTTCATCTCCTCGTTGCGGATGTCGTAGATGAGGCCCTTCTCCTTCAGCGATTTGCGCACCGGCAGGAACTGCGCCTTGGTGACGAATTCGCGCATCGCCTCCTCCGCGACCATGAACTTGACGAAATCGGCCGCGACGTCCGGGCTCTTGCTGTCACGCGAGACCGCCAGGGCATTGCCACCGAGATCGGCCGCCATCGCCACATCGCGCGGCAGATAGGTGACGCCCCATTTGAACTTGGCCTGCTCCTGGATGAAGGGGATCTGCCAGTCGCCATGCAGCAGCATGGCGATCTTGCCGGTGGCGAACAGGTTCTGCACCGGCTCGGAGCTCTTCAACGAGGTGTTGGGCGGGACGAGCGCGTCCTTGAACCAGCTCTGGGTCCAGGCGACGGTCTCGGCCGCCTCCTTCGTGTTGATCTGCGGGCCCTTGAGCTCGTCGTCGAGCAACTGGCCGCCATGCTGGTAGAGATACATCAGCCAGCGATAGGCGTTCGAATTCTGCCAGTTCATCGCGAAGGCGTAGTTCAGCCCTGCCTTCTCCTTGGCCAGCTTGGCGGCGCTGATGAACTCCTGCCAGGTCCAGCTCTTGTCGAGGCTTTTCGGCGCCTCGATGCCGCACTTCTCGAGGATCTCGGCGTTGTAGAACAGCGCGAAGGTGTCGGTGTGATGGGGGAGGGCATGCGGCTTGCCCTTGATCGTCGAGGCACGCCAGACCGAGGGCAGGAAGTCCTGGCCGAAGCCGGCGTCGAGATATTGCGACAGATCGATCGCAGCGCCGCTCTGCCCGTAGCGGCCGATGCGCTGATACTGGGCGCGGAAGATGTCCGGCGCCTGCTTGCCGGCGAAGCGGGTGTCGAGCTGCTGATAGTACTGGCCGCTCGGAACGACCTCCAGCTTGATGGCGACGTTGGGATTGCGGGCCTTGTACCGCTCGATCTGCGCGTTGAAGGCGGCGATCTCGGCGGGCGAGCCCCAGGAGGTCATGGTCAGCGAGGCGGCCTTCTGGGCGTTCGCTGCACCAAAGTACATACCGGTTCCGGCGCCAATGCCGGCGCACAGGCTGGTCTTCAGGAAACTGCGCTTGGTGATGGTCACCATTGTTTCGATCTCCCTGGGTCTTTTTTGTCGTTGAGACGTGGTGGGCTTGGTCAGACTCCTTCCCCGTCTGAGACGGTGCGGACGCCGCCGCAGGATTCGCGCACCAGCAGGCGCACCGGCAGCACCTGCTCGCGCGGCAGCTCGGCCTCGCCCTCCAGCCGGCCGATCACTGCCTCGACGGCGAGCCGACCGATATCGGCGCGGGAATAGTCGACCGTGGTCAGCTCCGGCGTGACGAAGCCGCCGAGCGCGATGCCGTCGAAGCCGACCACCGCCATCTCCGCCGGCACGCTGACGCCATGCTTGCGCAGCGCGTGCAGCGCGCCGACCGCCATCTGGTCGCTGTAGACGAAGACGGCGCTCGGGCGTTCGTTCTGCGCCAGCAGCTCTTCCATCGCCGAGAAGCCGCCGGCGAGGCTCGGCTCCGCCATCGCGACGAGCCGCGGGTCCGCGGCTATACCGGCCTCCTCGAGCGCCCGTGCATAGCCGTCGGAGCGTTCGCGGCGCTTCAGCAGCCGCTGCGAGGCGCTGCCGATATGGGCGATGCGGCGATGGCCGAGATCGATCAGATGCCGGGTCGCGACATAGCCGCCGGTTTCCAGATCGACGCGTACCGCCTGGAGTGCCGGGTCGGGACTGTGGTGCTGCATGACCACGATCGGCATGCCGTTCTCGGCGAGCTTCTTCAGGTCGGCGGCGAGATCGGCCGGGGGCGCCGCGACGATGACGCCATCGGCGACGCCGCCCGAGAGTAGCGCATAGGCCCGCCGATGCACCTCGTCGAACTTCGCCGACATGATGTTGAGCGAATAGCCGCGCTCGAGGGCTGCGGCATGGGCGGCGCCGATGATCTCGGCATTGTAGAAGCTGTCCAGCGTATAGAGCAGCAGCGCGATGACGTTGGTGCGCCAGCGCCGCAGCGAGCGCGCAGCATGGCTCGGCTGATAGCTCAACCGGGCGGCGGCATCGGCAACGCGAGCCCGCGTTTCGGCCGAGATGCCGAGCTCTCCACCGCGATCATTGAGAACGAGAGAAACTGTGGCCCGCGAGACGCCGGCGAGCTTGGCGACTTCCGCGCTGGTGACGCGGCGACTGACTCGGTCGAGTGGAGGTGCGCGCTTCACCAAGCGTTTCCTGCCCAAAAATTCAACCTAACACGATTTAGGAGAAAGCTAAGTGCGAATGTGCCCTCCTGTCAAGGCGGCGGGATGCGCGCTCCCGCTGCTGCGGAGAATTCCAAGGTTTGAAACACTCGCCCGATGCGCGATCAAATCGGTCGAAATTCGGTCCCGATCGGAGCCCGCATCGCCGGTAACAGCCGCCCACCTTCGGGCTGACGTCAGCGATCTCTACGCCTTCTATCAGGTTCCGCAGAACCCAAAGCCGCTGCCGATCGTCATGCTGCATGGCGCTTTTCAATCGGCGCGGAGCTGGGAGACGATCTCCGACGGGCGCGAGGGCTTCCAGACCCTCTTCCTGCGCCGCGGTTTCCCGGTCCATCTCGTCGATCACGCCATGAACCTGGAACACCGACTTCGCGATATCCAACCGATCGTGATTGCCTGACCCATGCTCTCCTCCATCTCTGCGAGAGCTTGAGCTCCCGCGGGGCTGGAGAGCGTCCACAGTATCAGAACCGGACATTGGCTCGATGCGCGAATGGCGGCATTGCGCAACGGCCGAGTTCGATCGCTCAGCAGATCGTCATCGAAGTGTGACCGTGAAATGGACACCGTGCTCGCTGTCCGAGAGCGAGATCGTTCCGCCGTGGGTTTCGAGCATCGCGCGGACGATCGCGAGCCCCATACCGGTACCGCCGCTGTCACGGCGCGTGGTGAAGAAGCTGTCGAAGATCCGCGCGCGATTGTTCGGTGAGATGCCCTGCCCATCATCGCGAACATGCAGGCGGATCGAGTCGGCCTGCGGCTCCGCATCGACCGCGAGCCGGGTCGCACCATGGCGCTCGGCATTGTCGGCGAGATGCGACAGTACGATCTGCAGGTTCTCTGCGGACATGCCGATCGGGCTGGCCAAGTCGCCGCCGGCCTGGATCGCTAGCCGCGGAAACGCGCTGCGCAGCACTTCGATCACGGGGCCGAGCGAGGTTGCGCCGTCCGTCGGCGTCGCTTCGGCGCGCGCCAGCTCGCGCAGGCGGTTGGTGATCGCGGTCAGCCGCTTGGCATCGGCGACGATGTTGTCGAGGAAGTGCTGGCGCTCGGCATCTGTCATGCGGCCCACGCCGGCTTCTATATCGTCGCGCAGCAGTTCGGCAGCCCCCTCGATCGAGGTGAGCGGTGATTTCAGCTCATGCGAGACATGGGCGGCGAAGGTGGCTACGAAGTCCGAGCGCGCATTGAGGGCACTGGCCATATTGAGGAAGCTCTGCGACAGGGTCGCGAACTCGGCCGTGCCGTGATGCTTCGGCGGCAGCAAGGCGTTGCGGTCGCCCTTGCCGATCGCTGTCGTCCTGGCGATCAGCTCCTTGACCGGCCGCGTGATCGCCCGATGGAAGGCCAACCCGATCAACAGGGTCAGGGCGGCGACCGAGAGCCCTGCCGCGACGACCTTGCCGCGTTCTTCATAGAGGTGGCGGAAGACGTTGCTCGGCGTGCGCGATGCATAGAGAACTGCGGCGACCCGGCCGTCGATGATGACCGGCATCGCGGTGAAGACGCGCACGCCGGTGCCTCGGCTCAACGAATAGAGCGGCGGTGGCTCGTTCTTCGAGATGCGTAGCCGGAGCGCAGCGGCAAACTGTCCGCGCAATGCCGCTGCAACCTCCTCGACATGCGCCAACGACAGGCCGAGCTCCTCGCGCCCGGCGGTGACGATGCCTTGGGGATCCAGCAATCGGAAGCCAGCCAGCGTCACCCGCTGCGTCTCGGCGAGCAGCGGCCCCAGCCGCGCGCCAGCGGCACGAAAAGCTTCGGTGGCGGGCTGCGGTACTGGCTGCGCGTCCGGCCGCCGGGGCAGCAGCTGGTCCCGCGCCAGGTCGAGCGAGGGCAGGACAGGCGCCAGTGCATCGGCTGATCGGTTCTCTGGTGGGACCATCGCTCCGAGCGCGGCATCGGCTGGCAGATTCACGCGCAGATCTTGCCCGATCACCGCCACCAGCGCCGCGCTCTGGGCGATCAGCTCGGACTCAGCCTGATGCACGAGCTGGTTCTCGTAGATCCGGAAGAAGAACAATCCGACGAAAGGTAGCGCCAGCACGGCGCTCAGCATGACGAATACGATCAGGCTGAGGCTCGGGCGCCATTTCGATGCCACCCGCACCGGTGATTGGCCTATGCCGGTCAAGACGAGGCCTCGCAGCGGCCGAGCCTGAAGCCGACGCCGTGCACGGTCTCGATCACGCTGTCGCCGCCCGCCTTCAGGACCTTCGAGCGGATGTTACGGACATGGCTGTCGATCGTCCGGTCGGAGACGTGGATCGCGCCGCCATAGGCCTGATCGAGGATGTGGTTGCGGCTGAAGACCTGGCGCGGCCTTGCGATCAGCGTACGCAGGATCGCGAACTCGATGGCGGTCAGGAGCAATTCGCTGCCATCGAAACGAGCCGAGTGCTGCGCCGGGTCAAGGCTGAGAGCACCCCAGGCCAGGACCTGCTCGGTGTCCTGTACGCCCTGGCCGAGGCGGAGGCGTTTCAGGATCACGTTGACGCGGGCGACCAGCTCGCGCGGGCTGAACGGCTTGGTGACATAGTCGTCGCCGCCGAGTTCCAGTCCGAGAATGCGGTCGATCTCGTCGTCCCGCGCCGAGAGGAACAGAATCGGCACCTCGGAAGACTTCCGAATCTGCCGGCAGACTTCGAGCCCGTCCATCTCCGGCATGCCGATATCGAGGACGATCAGGTCCGGCGCGCCTTGCCTGAAGGCACTGAGCGCCTCCAGCCCGTCGCGCGCGATCACTGTGACCATGCCGGCCTTTTCGAGGGCGAAGCAGATCACCTCGCGGATATGGCTGTCGTCGTCGACCACGAGAATGCGCGGCGCCATCACTTCTCCTTGGGTGTACCGGCCGGCGGCACCAGAATCGCCCTGAACGGTGCTTGCGGGACGGTGGCCAAATACCGCGACAACCGCCAGTCGCGGAAGCTCCAGGCACGCCAGTCGATCTGGGCGGCTCGATGACGCCCGGCGAGCCCGTCGCGGTAGCTGGCGACCTTTTCCTGCGACCACCCCCATTTGATCTGGGAAGGAGGATTCCCGACAGCAACGATACGGGGTGCATAGCGATCGAGCGCCGGGATGATGCCCGGTCCCAGCGCCCAGAGATAGGCGACATCGATCCTCTGGCCCGTGCCCCGCATCTCGTAGGAATGGCGGATGTTGTAGTTCGCGATGACGACCGCGGTGTCGACGAAGCTATAGGCATAGAGCGCCAGCGCCAGCGTGGCGACGTTCGCAGAGACCAGCCAACCGACCGGCCGCTGCGACAGGATCTGAATGAGGATCAGGACAAGACCGGCTGCGACCAGCAGCATCCAGACGAAGGCGGCCATGCGCAATTCGGTCAGCGAATAGGCATCGACATAGAGCTTGAGACGCAGCAGGGCCGACAGCATCAGCAGGATGTTCTGCCCGACCCAGGCCAGCACCAGTACCTTGACCTGGGGCGAGCGCATGCCCGCACCCGAGGGACGCATCGCGACCAGCACGAAGGCGGCTGCCAGCAGCGCGGTCACGACCAGCGGATAGGCACCGCGATGGGCGTAGCCGGCATGGGTGAGCCCAGCGGGCAGGCTGGCGCCGCCCCAGAGATAGGCAAGGTCCAACGCGGTCTGGATGGCGAAGAGCCCGTTGAACAACACGAGGCAGCGCTTGACGGTCAGGTCGTTGAACAGATCGAGCGGATCGGTCGCTGCCGCGATCGCCGGCAGCTTCGAGACGCCGCGCCTGCGACGGCGAAGCGAACGCATCCGGACCAGGGGCCAGATCAGGCAGAGGATCGCTGCCCAGAAAAGCGAGCGCCCGGAGAAAAGCTGTTCGAGAATGGCGGGGATATCGATCTGGTTCAGCCAGATCTCGAGGAGCGGATTGGCCGAGACGAACAGCGCGGCGAAGACGGCACAGAGCAGCAGCGGCACCGCCCAGCCCAGCAACCCGGCCAGCACACCCGATTTCACCTGACGGCGCCGGCCATAGCGGCTTGCGCGCGCAAAATCGCCTAGCAGGCGGAAGGGGCCGGCGAACGGCAAGCGCAACGCGGCGCGCAGATGCTCCAGCCATGACAATGCACGGGTCTCGGTCAGCATCCGGGCGGATGCGGTGACAGCCAGCAAAGCGATCGCCACCGAGAGCCAGGTGACGTCTTCGATGGTCGGCAGGAGTCCGGCGGCGATCAGGATCGCAGCTTGCCGGCGCCGGGAGGTTCCAGCCCGGATCGGGTTGAGGCAGGCCGAGGCCAAGGCGAGCGCGCTGAGGAAGAGCGCGAGCGAGATTCCTAGTCGGTGGTCGTAGAAGAGGAAATCGGCCAAGGCTACCAGAACCGCCGCAGCCGCCAGCTGGATCGTCAGCCATCCGGCTGGTCGTTTGACAGGCTGCGGGCTGGCGGCGGCGGGCTCGAGGGCGTGGGCTGGCATGGTCGTCGATCTCGGCGGGAGCCGCCCGCGGCCAGGGCTGACGCCCGGACCGGAAAGGCGAGGATTTCGGCACAGACGGTCTGCACCCTCGTCTCCAGCCACCAGCCATCCTCGACCAGCCTACGCGGCAGTCTTGGCCTGAAGGATCGGAGAGCGATGATGTCCGCCATGCGCCATCCATGCGCTGCCCGCTCGCAGGGACTCTGGCGAGGATCGGCAGAAACTCAGGATTTTCGTGCAGTTTTTGCGCAGGGCAGCGGACCTGTCCTTGTCACGCCCAAGAGCCGGAAGGTCACCGCGCGATGCTCCCGTTTCCCATCCAACGAGAAGCGCTGAAACCTTGAAAAGGGGGGCCGTTTCGCGCCAATTGCGGATATTGGGAGCTTGCCAGAACCGGACATTCCGGAAGGGCGCTCCAGGTTGGTTGGAGCCGTGACAGGTATTCACCGGGCACGAAGGTATGGCACCGTCCGAGCGCTTTGCCGCTCGCCGTCGTGATGACCGAATTGGTGATCGCTGCTATTCCTAAAGACGGTTCGCCAACGCCAAAAAGAAGGCGTCGTCGTTGATTTCCAGGCGCCGCCGATAGCCCGGTTTCGAGCGGGCGCTCAACACCACGACCACCAGGCGCTTGCGCGGGTTGATGTGGATGAACTGCCCGTAGATGCCTTCGGCCTGGAAGGTGCCCTTCAAGGCGGGATCGTCGAGCACGGGGATCCACCACATGTAGCCATAGGGGATGAGCGCCTCGCCGATTCGATAGGGGGAGCCCGCCTCCTCGCGCCAGCTCTCCGGCAGCAGCTCCTGCGAGCCGATCCGCCCATTATCGAGCACGAACTGGCCGAAGCGGGCATAGTCGCGCAGCGTCGCCTGCAGGCCGCTGCCGGCTATGCCCATGCCGCCCGGACTCTCGCACCACCAGGAGGCATCGGCCTCCATGCCGATCCGCGACCAGAGTTTTTCCGAGAGATAGTCGGCGAGACCGGTTCCGGTCGCGCGCTCCAGGACGAGACCGGCGAGATAGGAATCGCCGGTATTGTACTTCCAGGAGCCACCCGGTGGCGTCTCGGCGGGCAGGCTTGCCATATGCCTGACGATGCCACCCGGCTCCCAGTTCATCTGGGTGTCCATCAGCAGGCGCCGGTCGGAAGTCGGGTCAGTATAATCCTCGTTCCAGCGCACGCCGGTTGCCATGCGCAGGAGCTGGCGCACCGAGACGCCGGCATAGAGTCCAGCGAGCGGTGCGTAGCGCGTCACGGGATCGTCGAGGGCTTCGATCGTGCCTTCGCGCAGCGCGATACCATAGAGCGTGGCGGTGACCGATTTCGCCAGCGAGCAGGATTTCCACTGCGTCTGCGGCCCGATGCCGAGCGAGTAGCTCTCCTCGATCACGGCACCGTCCTGGAGGACCATCAATCCGGCGACGCGGTTGACCGAGAGATAGTCGTAGAGATCGAAGGTTCGGCCGTGATCGCGGATCTCCAGCGGCGGCAACCTGCAGCCGTCATTGGGAAGCGGCGAGACCGCCTCGCCCCGCCGTACCACGCGTGATGGAAACCAGCCGGTCTCCTGCGACATTGCCGCGACCATCTCGTCCGGCCGCAGCGTGCCGTCGTAATAGCGGCGGATGTGCTCGCGCGCGGCCGCCTCCATACCGGTTGTCTGCGTCATGACCGATCCTCTCCAAGCCCGTTCCGCATTGCGATCGTCGTGGTCAGAGCGGGGCGTGTGGTGCCGAATAGGTGCCGCGCGCGAAACGGTCCAGCCTGAGTGGCGCCAGGATCGCGGCGGGGGGCTCGCCTCTTGCCAACCCGGCGACATGTCGGCCGACTGCGGGAGCGAGCCCGAAACCGTGGCCGGAGAAGCCGGTTGCGACGATAAGCCCGCCGATCTCTGCCGGCGCATCGAGCACCGGCAGCGCATCAGGCAGGACATCGATGCGGCCGGCCCAGGATTTGACGATCTCGATCCCGGCGGCGCCGGCGAACAGGTCGCGGATCGCAGCGCCGGTGCGTGCCGCCAGCTTGGAGTTGGCCGGGATGCTGGGGCGCCGTGCAACGGCGCGCTCGTGACCCGGTACCGAGACGCGCCGATGCAGATCGTCGATGAAAGGACGCCCGAGCCGCAGCGAGAAGCCGCTGCCATGGCGCAGCAATCCCGGCAGGAAGAAGCGGGCAGCCCGGAAGGAATCGAGCGACAGGTCGATGTCGGAGGTCGAATCGGCGGCGATGATGCAGGAGCCATCGGCACGCTGGCGCAGGCCGATGCCAAAGCCGCAGAAGCAGGCCTCGCTCAGCGGGGGCAGCGGGGAGGTGAGGGAGACGGTGCTGCGCACGCTCTGCTGCGGCAGCGACAGGCCGAGCGGGGCGAGGAGCCGGTGGCTCTGGGTGCCGGCAGCGCAGACGACGACGCTGCAGCGGATCAGGCCGTGCTCTGTCTGCACGCCGCTGACAGCCCCGCCCGCGGTTTCGATGGCGAGCGCACCGCAATCCTCGACGATGCGGACGCCGCGCCGCGCTGCGGCGCGGGCGAAGGCCGTGGTCGCCAGCACCGGTTCGGCCTGCCCATCGCTCGCAGTGTAGAGCGCGCCTTCCGCCCTGCCCCGCAGCGGCGGCAGCAGGGTTGTGACCTCGCTGGTGGAGAGCAGCCGGGCCTCGCGAGCGATGTCGCGTGTCTTGTCATGCCAGCCGGCGAAGGCCGCCATTTCCTTCTGCGTCGCCGCGACGAAGACGCAGCCGGTCCGGCGCCAGCCGACAGGGGCGTCAAGTTCGCGCTCGAGCTCGGGCCAGAGTGCGAGCGCTTCGATGGCGAGCGGCAGTTCCAGTGGGTCGCGGTACTGCGTCCGGACGAAGCCCCAGTTCCGGCCGGATTGCTGCGACGAGACCTTGTCGGCCTCGATCAGCACCGTGCTCTGCCGGGCTCCAGCGAGATGAAAAGCGGCGGCGGCACCGATGATGCCGCCGCCGATGACGACGACATCAGCCTGCCCGGGGAGGCGATCGGCAGCCGTGATGACGTCGTCAGGAACGTGCGAGCGCAGGCTAAGCATCGACATCGGCGATGGCGTCCATGTCCATCTCGACCAGGATGTCGGGGTCGAAGAGCCCGGCCTCGACCGTGGTGCAGGCCGGTTTCACCTCCCGGAAGGCCTCGGCGAACACCGCCATCACCGCCTCGTAGTCGGCGGCGCGGGCGATGAACATGCGCACGCGGACGACGTCGGCGAGGCCAGCTCCGGCCTCGGCGAAGGCGGTAGCGGCGTTGCGAAAGAGCTGGCGCGTCTGTTCCGCGGCGCCTTCGGCAAGCGTGCTTGTCGCATAGTCATAGCCGGTCGTGCCCGACAGCATGACATGTGGGCCGACCACGACGGCGCGGCTATAGCTGTACTGCGCCTCGAAGGCGCTGCCGGACGAGATGTTGCGCCGGCGCGGCGCCTGCAAACCGATCCCGCTCATGGGTGTTGCTCCGCTTGTCTGTTCGGGCCAAGGCAAGCCCCGGCGCGGTAGCGATGTCGATTTCAATAATTGGGGGCGGGGCTCAGGGAATTCGGGCTGCTCGGCGACCCAGCTTTTGAGGTGCCGGCCCCCAATTATTGAAATCGACTGCGGGGCGGCGCGGTGCTGTCGTTGATCCTGCCGGTGGGGCTGCCGGCGGCCGATGACCGGAAAGCTGGTGCGGGGACGATGCGGGTCGATGTGATCATCATAGGCGGCGGGATCGCGGGAGCATCCGCGGCCTACTTCCTGTCCCGGCACGGATCGGTCGCGCTGATCGAGCGCGAGGAGCAGGCCGGCTATCACAGCTCCGGGCGCTCGGCCGCGCAGTTCACCGTCGGCATCACCGCGCCGACGATGCGGCGCATGGCGCAGGCGAGCCGTGCCTTTCTCGAAACGCCGCCGGCCGGCTTTTGCACTTATCCGATCACGACGCCACGCAGCTGCCTGACGGTCGCTGCCGTCGGCCAGGAAGACAGGCTGGCGCGGCTGGAGGAGCGCATCCTCTCGGTCGGCGCCCGGGCGGAACGCCTGGATGGCCCTTCGGCGCTCGCGCTGTTTCCGGCGTTGCGGCCGGAGAAGATCCATGCCGGCGTCAACGAGCCCGACGCCATGGACATCGATGTCGACGTTTTGCTGCAAGGCTATCTGCGAGGCGCCAAGGCGAATGGTGCGACGGTCGTGCTGAAAGCCGGTGTCGACGTCATCCTCCGTGGCGCAGCCGGCTGGACGGTGGCCTGGCCCGGCGGCGAGGTGCAGGCGCCGCTGCTGGTCAATGCCGCCGGCGCCTGGGCCGACGAGGTCGCTGGCATGGCCGGCATCGCCCCGCTCGGCATCGTGCCCAAGCGCCGCACCGCCTTCACCTTCGCGCATCGACCCGATGTCGACGCCCGCGCCTGGCCTCATGTCAGCAATGTCGACTATCGCTGGTATGTGAAGCCCGAACCCGGCTGCCTGATGGGCAGCCTCGCCGATGCGACGCCGACAGCGCCCGGCGACGCCTATGCCGACGATCTCGATGTCGCGCAGGCGATCGACAATATCGAGCAGGACACCAGCTTCCGCATCGGTCGCCCGCTCAGCCAATGGGCAGGCTTGCGCAGCTTCGTCGCCGATGCGGAACCGGTCGCCGGCATGCGGCCGCAGGAGCCAGGCTTCTTTTGGCTGGTGGGGCAGGGCGGCTGCGGCATCCTGACCTCGCCGGCGGTGGGCGAGGCGACAGCGGCCTTGCTTGCCGGGCGAGACCTTCCAGCCGCCATGACCGAACTCGGCGTGACCGCTGGTGACCTGTCGCCGGCACGAAACAGCCTCCAAGGGGTCGGCTGAACCGCCGACCCGACGAGACATGACCGAGGCTGAACACAGCCCGGATGCAATGAGGGGAGTTCGACATGACCGAAACGGGCAGTCGCATCAGATTCCGCAGCCGGCGCGAGGCGCTGGCACTCGGCCTTGGCGCCGCTGTACTGGCTGCCGGTGGGGCGCGGGCACAAACGCGCCCTCCGCAGCAACCCAAGGGGCAGGTCGTCGCCGGCTTGTCGCAGGAGCCGACGGTCTTCAATCCGCTGATGCCGGGCAGCGAGGTCGACCAGGGCGTCTGGTGGCAGCTCTTCAGCCCGCTCTGGTTCGTCGACCCCGACGGCAAGCTGGTCCCCGACCTCGCCGCCGAGGTGCCGAGCATCGCCAATGGTGGCCTCTCGGCCGACGGGCTGAGCTGGAAAGTCAGGCTGCGGCGCGACGCGAAATGGCATGACGGCACGCCGTTCACCGCCGAGGACGTCAAATACACGCTCGACCTGATCAACACGCCCGGCTTCCGCGTGCGCAACCGGGTCGGCCACAGCCTGGTGCGAGACATCAAGGTCGTCGCGCCCGACAAGATCCACTGGCGCATGGAGAGCGCCTATTCGCCTTATCTCTCGATCCTGGCGCTGACCTTCATCGTCCCCAGGCACATCCTGGAGAAGGCGTCCGATCCGAATACGGCGCCGTTCAACGGGGCGCCCGTCGGCACCGGTCCGTTCCGGTGGGGCGAGCGCGCGGCAGGCGACCATCTGCTGCTGCGCGCCAACACCGCCTACCATGGCGACGGCCCCTATCTCGAATGCGTCGTCTTCAAATACATTCCTGACCTGACGGTGCTCTACACGCAGTTCCGCACCGGGCAGGTCGATTATCTCGGCATCGGCGGCATCGCGGCGCATTTCGTCAAGGAAGCGCAGGGCTTGCGCGGCCGGCGGATCTCACGCTCGCCGACGCCGTTCATCGAGCATATCGCGCTCAATCTCGAATTCGGCCCCTTCGCCGACAAGGCGGTGCGCCAGGCGCTCTATCTCGCCATGAACAAGGAGGCGCGCATCGACGCGCTCTATTACGGGCTGCCGGTGCCGACCGAATCCTTCCTGCCGCGCGAGTCCTGGGCCTATGACGACGGCCTGCCGGCGCATCGCCATGATCCGGCCAGGGCCAATGCCATCCTCGACGCGGCCGGCTGGGCGCGCGGTGCCGATGGTATCCGCCAGAAGAACGGGGTGCGCCTCGAATTCTCCAACTCGACCACCGTCGGCAATCCCGGCCGCGAGCAGTCGCAGCAATTGCTGATGCAGGACTGGCGCGCGGTCGGCGCGAGCCTGCGCATCAACAACATGCCGGGCGCGGTGATCTGGGGCGAGTTCTGGCAGAAGTCGAAATTCGAGTCGGTGATGGTCGGTTCGAACTTCATGATCGGCAACGATCCCGACGTGACGCCGCGCTTCGCCTCGACCGCGATCCCGGCCAAGGCCGGTGCGGGGCTCAACACCTACCAGTATGGCAATCCCGAGATGGACCGATTGCTTGCCGAAGGCGCCAGCCAGTTCGACCCGCAGGAGCGCAAGACAATCTACGGCCGGATCCAGCGCATCATCCGCGATGATCTCGTCCTGCTGCCGATCTACCAGACCGTGCTGGCCGAGGGCATCAAGGACGGCCTGCAGGGTTTCCAGCCCAACATCAACTGCTCGTCGAGCTGCTGGAACATGCGGCGCTGGTACTGGGCGGCGTGACCGGCGAAGATGGGTCCGTTCCTCGCAAGGCGGCTCTGGCAGTCGCTGCTCCTCCTCGCGATCGTCTCGGCGATCGGCTTCGCCATCCTGCATCTGGCACCCGGCGGGCCGATGTCGCAATTCGCCCAGTCGGCCCAGATGACGCAGGAAGATCTCGACCGGATCAGCCGCGAGCTCGGCCTCGACCGGTCATTGCCGGTGCAATATCTCGACTGGCTCCGGCGCATGCTGACCGGAGACTGGGGGCGCTCCTATCGCGACAACGCCCCGGTCTGGAGCGTCATCGCTTCGCATCTGCGCGCAACCTTCGAACTGATGGCAGCCTCGACGCTGATCGCCATGCTGCTCGGCTGCGCCATCGGCATCCTCGGTGCGATCCGGCGCTATTCGATCTTCGACATGGCTGCGACGGTCGGCGCCATGATCGCTTTGTCGATCCCGACCTTCTGGTTCGGCCTGATCGCGATCTATCTCTTCTCGGTCGAGCTCGGCTGGCTGCCGGCCGGCAACCGCCAGACGATCGGCGACGGCTCGCTCGCCGATATGCTGCACCACATGATAGCGCCGGTCATGGTGCTGGCCCTGGTCGAGACCGCGATCTGGGCGCGCTTCACGCGCTCGGCCGTGCTCGACGTGATCGGCCAGGACTATATCCGCACCGCCCGCGCCAAGGGCCTGCCGGAGCAGGCGGTGCTGCGCCGCCATGCCCTGCGCAATGCGCTGCTGCCGCTGATCACGCTCGCCGGCCTGCAGTTCCCGACGCTGCTCGGCGGAGCGCTCGTCACCGAGACGGTCTTCACCTGGCCGGGCATGGGCCGGCTCTTCCTCGATTCGATCGAGTACCGCGACTATCCGGTGGTGATGGGCATCCTGATGCTGTCGGCGCTGATGGTGCTGATCGGCTCGCTGATCGCCGACATGCTCTACGCGGTCGCCGATCCCCGCATCCGGCTGGGCTGACCCATGAGTGCAGATGTATTCCAGTTGCCGATCGAGACCGGTGGCCTCGCCCGGAAAAGCGCCTGGAGCCGCTTCCGCCGGCACAGGCTCGCCATGGCCGGCGCGGCTATCATCCTTGTGTTGGCGCTCATCTGCTTTCTCGGCCCGGCCGTGCTGCCGTTCGACGAAACCCGTATCGACGTGATGAACCGCTTCGCTCCGCCCTTGGCGAGTGCGCATCTCCTCGGCACCGATGAGCTCGGCCGCGACATGCTGGCCCGGCTGATGATGGGCGGACGCATCTCGCTCGGTATCGGCTTTGCCGCCATGGCGATCGCGATCGCCATCGGCACCGGCGCCGGCATGGTCGCCGGCTATCATGGCGGCGCTGTCGGTTCAGCTCTGATGCGTTTCGTCGATGCGATCCTGTGTTTTCCGACGATCTTCCTGCTGCTGGCGCTGGCGGCGCTGGTCAAGCCGGGCGTGCCTTCGATGGTCCTGCTGATTGCGGCGACGTCCTGGATGAACGTCGCGCGCATCGTCGAGGCGCAGATCAAGGCCTTGCGCGACCAGGACTACGCCGTGGCGGCGCGCTCCTTCGGCGCCTCGCATCTGCGGGTGATGCTCCGCGAGCTCCTGCCCAACGCCATGGCGCCGATCGTCGTCGCGGCGACACTCAACGTCGCCCGCGCCATCCTGCTCGAATCCTATGTCAGCTTCCTCGGCTACGGCATCCAGCCGCCAACCGCGAGCTGGGGAAACATGCTCAACAACGCCCAGATCTACCTGACGAGCGCGCCATGGCTTGCGATCCTGCCCGGGATCGCCATTACACTGGCGGTGACGAGCTTCAACTTCACGGGAGACGGGCTGAGGGATGCGCTCGACCCGCGCATGGACATCCGATGAGACGGGCGGCCGCGACAGCACCGCGTCCGAGCCCGCAGCCATGACCCGGCGGCTGCCCTCCCTGAATGCCCTGCGCTGCTTCGAGATCGTCGCGGCGCAGCTCAGCATCAAGAAGGCCGCAGCGGCGCTCAATGTCAGCGAGAGCGCCGTCAGCCGGCAGGTCAAGATCCTCGAGGATCAGCTCGGCACGCCGCTGTTCCAGCGCACGCATAACGGGCTGGAGATCACCGATGCCGGCCAGCGCCTCGCGCTCAGCGTCAAGGAGGCGTTCGATCATATCGCCGATGCGATCACGCCGTTCCGCGCCGAGCAGGAAACGGTCACGATCAAGTGCCTGCCGACCTTCGCGCTGCGCTGGCTGCTGCCGCGCCTGAAGGCTTTCCAGGAGCGGCACCCGCTGGTGAAGGTCAGCGTCCAGACCCGGCTGAACGACATGACGCTCAACGATGCCGACGCCGATCTCGGCATCCGCTACGGCATGGGCAACTGGCCGCTCGACTGCGTCACCGAGCTCTACCCGGAATGGATACTGCCGGTGTGCGCGCCCTCCTATGGCGGTGGCCGTTTTTCAGGCGCGGACCTGCCCGAGGCGACGCTGCTCCATCCGCTGCCGGACCGGCGCGACTGGCGGACCTGGTCCGAGAAATCGGGGATGCAGATCGAGACCCGGCACGGGCTCGATTTCGACGCGCTCGACATGGCGCTGAGCGCCGCCGAGGCCGGGCTCGGCGTCGCCATGACCGATGTCGTCCTTGCCCATGAGGCGATCCAGGACGGTCGGCTTGTGGTGCCGCTGCCCAAGGCCGTGCCGACCGGCATCTCCTATTATCTCGTCCGGCCGCCAGGCATGCGCCGGCGCCGCGAAGTGCGGCTGGTCGACGAGTGGATCTGCGACGAGATTTCGGCCGCGCGCGAGCTGGTCAGGCGTTACGCCGCCTGACGGCGAGCTGCCTCTAATTTTCAGAAGCCCCCCACGAATAAACGCGGTCGACGGTCGAGGCCGTACCGCGCTACCGCATCGCTCGATCATCAGATGACGTCGCGCGAGGGTTCGGGCGGCGATGTCGGCATGTTCGCGAAAATGCACTGATTGAAGTCATTATAAAGTATTCGTTGCAAAATTGGCACGTATATCTGCTATCTACTGACCATCATTCTTTGCAACGTCTGCGTGCTTTTCTTTTTTGTTCGTGACGAACAGGGTCCCTGCCAGTCGGAATCAGCTCCGGTAGCGGTTCAAGGGTCTCGTCATGTCTAAAATTGGTCTCGCGACGTCGCAGTGTCCTTCTGTTCCATGCAGTGTTGCCCGGCGCGGAAGACTCCCGCTGTCCTTGCTCGCGGGCACGGCCCTTGCCGCCGTCGCCGCTTCGGCAGCAAGTGCCCAGGAGCGCAATGACGGTCAGGTCCGGCTCGACGAGATCGTCGTCGAAGGCCCGGCCCGCGCCTCGGGTGTCCCAGCCCCCTTTGCTGGCGGACAGGTTGCGCAGGGCAGCCGTCTCGGCCTGCTCGGTAATGCCGAGACGCTGAAATCGCCGTTCAGCACGACGAGCTATACCGGCGAGCTCGTCCGCAACCTCCAGGCTTCGACGGTCGCCGACGCGCTGATCCTCGATCCGTCGGTGCGCAGTTCGCATCCGTCCGGCGGCATCGTCGATTCCTTCAACATCCGCGGCTTCCCGATCGGTGAGGGCAATAGCGGCGAGATCGCCTTCGACGGCGTCTATGGCGTCGCGCCGAACTATCGCGTCTTCACCGACTATGCCGAGCGCATCGAGGTGCTGAAGGGCCCGGCGGCGGCGCTGACCGGCATCGCGCCCAATGGCGGCGTCGGTGGCGTGATCAACGTCGTGCCCAAGCGCGCCGAGGGCGATCTCACCCGCGTCGGCGCCGAGTTCTCGTCGCGGGCCTATGGCGGCGCGACCTTCGACATCGCCCGCCGCTTCGGTGCCGGACGAGAGTTCGGCGTGCGCGTCAACGGTTCGCTGCGAGGCGGTGACACTGCCATCGACAGGCAATCCGAGACCACGGGCATCGGCTCGCTGGCGCTCGACTATCAGGGTGCGCGCTTCCGCAGCTGGCTTTATGCCCTGGCGCAGCGCGACGAGTTCGACGCGCCCAACCGCCCCTTCCTGATGCCGCGCGGTCTGCGCGTCCCGTCAGCCCCGAGCGGGCGCGAGAACGTCATCCAGTCCTGGGAATGGTCGCGCATCGATGATCGCTCGGTGCTGTGGAAGAATGAATTCGATCTCACCGACACCATCACGGTCTTCGGCAATGTCGGCGGCTCGCAGACCAGGGTCGAGCGCTTCTTCGGCCTGCCTACGATCCTGAACGCCCGCGGCGACACCAGCCACACGCCGCAATATTTCGATCTCGGCGTCAGCCGCCAGAGCTATGACGCCGGCGTCCGCGCCCGCTTCGAGACCGGCTTCGTCAAGCACCAGCTGACCTTGCAGGCCTCCTACTACAGAGAGACGATCGAGCGGGCGCTGACGAACGGCACGTCGGTCCTCTCGAACATCTACGCGCCGAGCTGGAGCGCCACGCAGTTTGCGACTCGCGCGGCACGCACACGTCTCTCCGACAGCGACCTGACCAGTCTCGCGCTGGCCGATACGATGTCGGCCTTCGACGATCGGGTCATGCTGACGCTCGGCGTGCGCCGGCAATCGGTCGCGACCAACAACTATGCGGCGGGGACCGGCATCCTGACCTCGGCCTATGACGAAAGCGCCACGACGCCGATGGTCGGCCTCGTGCTGCGGCCGCTCGACTACCTCTCGGTCTACGCCAACTATGTCGAGGGCTTGAGCCGTGGCGACGTCGCTCCGACAACGGCGAACAATGCCGGCGAGACCTTCGCGCCGTATCGCACCAAGCAGTACGAAGCCGGCATCAAGCTGCAATATGGCAGCTTCGGCGTCTCGCTCGCCGGCTTCCAGATCAGCAAGCCGAGCGGCGAACTGAATGGCGGCCTGTTCTCCGTCACCGGCGAGCAGCGCGTGCGCGGGCTCGAGCTTAGCGTCTATGGCGAGGTCACGCCGCAGCTGCGCTTGCTGGGTGGCGCCTCGCTGCTCGATGGCAAGCTGACCAAGACCGCAGTCGCAGCCAATCTCGGCAATCGGCCGATCGGTGTCGCGCCGGTGCAGCTCAATCTCGGTGCCGAATGGGACGTGCCCTGGCTCAAGGGGCTGACGCTCACTGGCGCGCTCGTCTACACCGGCAAGCAGTATATCGATGCGGCCAACACCCAGTCGCTGCCGGACTGGACTAGGTTCGACCTCGGCGCGCGTTACGCCACCGAGGTTGCCGGGCGCAAGACCGTATTCCGTGCCACGGTCCAGAACGTCGCCGACACCAAGTACTGGTCGAGCGTCGCCTCCTTCGGCACCTTCTATGTCGGCGCGCCGCGCACCGTCCGGCTGTCGATGTCGATGGATCTCTAGCATGAGCGGCGTGCGGTCCTGCGGCATGGCGCAGTCGTTTGCGCTTGTTCTGGTGGCCTGGCTTGCGCTCGCGCCGGCGCGCGCCGTGGCGGAGACCGTCACGGTGACCGACGTGGCGGGGCGGCAGGTTACCGTCGCGGCCCCCGTCCGCCGTGTCATCCTCGGCGAAGGCCGGCAGATCCATGTCGCCGCGGCGCTGGATCGCGATGATCCGTTCGGGCGCATCGTCGGCTGGGGCGAGGATTTCGAGAAATCCGATCCCGACACGCATGCGGCCTATGTCGCGCGCTTTCCGCAAGCCAAGGCGCTGCCGCGCTTCGGCTCGCCAAACAGTGGTGCCTTCGACATCGAGAAGGCGATCTCGCTCCAGCCCGATCTCGTCGTGCTCGGTGCCGAGACGCAACGCCCGGCCGCAGAAATTCGCCTGGTCGAGCGACTGGCCGCTGCGGGCATCCCGGTCGTCTATGTCGATTTCCGGCATGCGCCCTCGCGCAACACAGAGCCGTCGCTGCGCCTGCTCGGACAGGTCTTCGGCAAAAGCGAGGTTGCCGAAGACCTGATCGCTTTCCGGGCCGCAGAGATCGCGCGCGTGACGGAGCGGCTTGCCGCGGCGGGCCCATTCACCAAGCCTCTCGTCATGCTCGACCGGATTCCCGGCTATTCCGACGAATGCTGCCTGACCTTCGGCAATGAGAATTTCGGCGCCATGGTCGCGATGGCCGGCGGCATCAATCTCGGCAGCGAACTGCTTCCCGGCACCTTCGGAACGATCAATCCGGAGACGATCATCGTGCGGGACCCGGATGTAGTCATCGTTACCGGCGGCAACTGGGAGGCGCTGGCGCCGAACGGAGCCTGGGTCGGCCTCGGCCCTGGCGCCGATCTTCGCAAGGCGCAGGCGAAGCTCGCCGCGTTGGCGATGCGGCCCGCCTTCCAGTCCGCGAAGGCGGTCCGGTCCGGCCGCATGCACGCGATCTGGCACCAGTTCTACACCAGCCCCTATCAGTTCGTGGCCCTCCAGCGGATTGCAGGCTGGCTGCATCCCGAGCTGTTCGCCGATCTTGATGCCGAGGACACGCTACGGCGACTGCATGAGCGCTTCCTGCCGATCGCCTATCGGTCGGGCTACTGGATCGATCTTCAGCGCTAACGTCAGACTATTTTGCGCCGATAGCGGCCCTTGGCGCGATCCCCGGCAGCGGTCATTCCGGAGATGCTTCAAGTTGGAGTCGAGCTGCGGCCGACGCCTTCTTTCTCTTTGCTGATCACGCCTACCCGGCCAGTGGCACGCCCGTTGCTATCTCCACTTCGATCCGCGCGAACCAACGCCGGGCCTCGAGGGGAGTATCGTCATGACGTCCACATCCATCACGCGCGCCGTTATGCTGGCGCTCGGCTTCTCGACTGCACTCGCGGGAGCCGCGCTGGCGCAGGAGAAAGTCCTGCGCATCGGCATGACCGCCGCGGATATCCCGCGCACGCACGGCCAGCCTGATCAGGGTTTCGAAGGCAACCGCTTCACCGGTATCCCGATGTATGACGGGCTGACCAACTGGGACCTGTCTTCTGCCGACAAGGCCAGTGTCGTCATTCCCGGCCTCGCCACCGAATGGGCGGTCGATGCCGGCGACAAGACGAAATGGGTGTTCAAGCTGCGCCCGGGCGTGAAGTTCCAGGACGGCTCGGCCTTCGATGCTGCCGCGGTGGTCTGGAATGTCGAGAAAGTGCTCAACAAAGAGGCGGCTCACTTTGCTGCCGATCAGGTGGGCGTCACCGTTTCGCGTATGCCGACCTTGAAGTCGGCCAAGGCGATCGATCCCCTTACGGTCGAGCTGACGACGTCCGAGCCCGACGCCTTCCTGCCGATCAATTTGACCAATCTCTACATGGCATCGCCCATGCACTGGGCCGCCAAGCTCGCCGCCGTTCCGGCCTCGGTCACCGATGCCGCCGAGCGCGCCAAGCAGGCCTGGACCGCCTTCTAGGCCGACCCATCCGGCACCGGTCCGTTCAAGGGCACGCGCCTCGTGCCGCGCGAACGCTTCGAGATGGTCGCCAACAAGGCCTATTGGGATCCCAAGCGGGTTCCGAAGGTCGACCGGATCGTGCTGCTGCCGCTGCCGGAAGCGAACGCCCGCACCGCCGCCCTGCTCTCCGGCCAGGTCGATTGGATCGAGGCGCCGGCGCCGGACGCCGTGCCGCAGATCCAGAGCCGCGGGTTCAAGGTCTACACCAATGCCCAGCCGCATGTCTGGCCCTGGCAGCTCTCCTTCGCCGAGGGCTCGGTCTGGCTCGACAAGAAGGTGCGTCACGCCGCCAATCTCTGCGTCAACCGCGAGGAGTTGAAGACGCTGCTCGGCGGGCTGATGGAGGTGCCGAAAGGCACGGTGCCGCCCGGACATCCCTGGTGGGGCAATCCGAAATTCGAGATCAAATACGATCTCGACGCTGCCA
Organism: Allobosea sp. NPDC003192; assembly: GCF_050275675.1. Taxonomy (NCBI): domain Bacteria; kingdom Pseudomonadati; phylum Pseudomonadota; class Alphaproteobacteria; order Hyphomicrobiales; family Alloboseaceae; genus Allobosea; species Allobosea sp. NPDC003192. Next base: position 202,362 of record NZ_JBNNPK010000004.1, on the reverse strand, counting down.
AGAAGCTGATGACAGAGGCCGGTTTCTCCGCCTCGAAGCCGGCAAAGGTCAAGGTGCTGACCTCGGCTTCGGGCTCCGGCCAGATGCAGCCGCTGCCGATGAACGAGTTCATGCAGCAGGCGCTGAAGGACTGCTATTTCGACGTCGCGCTCGAGGTCGGCGAGTGGAACGCCGTCTTCACCAACTGGCGCGAGGGCGCCAAGCACGCCAATGCCCGCGGCGCCAACGCCACCAACGTCACCTATGCGGCGATGGACCCGTTCTTCGCCATGGTCCGCTTCGTCTCGACAAAGACCTTCCCGCCGGTCTCCAACAACTGGGGCTATTTCGGCAATGACGAGTTCGACAAGCTGATCGCCGATGCCCGCACCTCCTTCGACGGCACGGCGCGCGACGCGGCGCTGGCCAAGCTCCATGCCCGCATCGTCGAGGAGGCGCCCTTCGTCTGGGTGGCGCACGATGTCGGCCCGCGCGCGATGAGCGCCAAGGTCAAGGGCGTGGTCCAGCCGAAGAGCTGGTTCATTGATCTCGCGCCGATGTCGATGGAGTGACGATCGCGGTCTTCGCGCCGATCCGCGCTCTTGTCGTCATGGTCGGGCTTGTCCCGACCATCCATGTCTTCGCTTCGCCGATCGAATGCGGCGTTCAAGACGTCAGCGCTCGCCGCAGGGGCGAGCCTGACGGCGGGGTTCCAGCGGCTTCAGGCGCGTGGCACGGCCCTTGCTGAGCCGATTTCAGAACACGTCCAGATCAAAGGTGACCGATGATCCGTTCCGCTCTCGCCCTGTCGCTCGCCGCCGGCGTCGCGCTCCTTGCCCAGCCGGCATTGGCGCAAGGCACGCTGCGCATCGGCATGACCGCCTCCGACATTCCGCTGACTACCGGCCAGACCGACCAGGGCGGCGAAGGCATGCGGTTCATGGGCTATACGGTCTATGACGCGCTGATCAACTGGGACTTGAGCAAGGCTGACAAGGCCTCCGACCTGACGCCGGGCCTTGCCACCAGTTGGGCGGCCGACGCTGCCGACAAGACGAAATGGACGTTCGTCCTGCGCGAGGGTGTGAAGTTTCATGACGGTTCGGAGTTCACTGCCGAGGCGGTGGTCTGGAACCTCGACAAGCTGCTCAAGAACGACAGCCCGCAATTCGACCAGCGCCAGGCGGCGCAAGGCCGCTCGCGCATTCCGGCCGTCGCCGGCTACAAGGCTATCGACAAATACAAGGTCGAGATCATCACGAAGGCGCCGGACGCGACGCTGCCTTACCAGATCGCGTGGGTGATGATGTCTTCGCCGGCGCAGTGGGAGAAGCTCGGCAAGAGCTGGGAAGCCTTCGCCAAGACTCCCTCCGGCACTGGCCCCTGGCAACTCACCGCCTTCCAGCCACGCGAGCGCGCCGAGCTGTCGCCTTTCAAGGATTACTGGGACAAGGCGCGGGTGCCGAAGCTCGACAAGCTGGTACTGCTGCCGCTTCCCGAGGCCAATGCTCGTGCCGCGGCACTGCGCGGCGGTCAGGTCGACTGGATCGAGGCGCCGTCTCCGGACCTGATCCCCTCACTGAAAGGCGCCGGTTTCAAGATCGTCACCAACGCCTATCCGCACAACTGGACCTGGCACCTGTCGCGGGCCGAGGGTTCGCCCTGGAACGATATCCGCGTGCGCAAGGCGGCCAATCTCGCCGTCGACCGCGAGGGGTTGAAGGAGCTGCTCGGCGGCCTGATGATCCCGGCCGAGGGCTTCTACCCGCCCGGCCATCAGTGGTTCGGCAATCCGAAGTTCAAGCTGAAGCTCGACCAGGCCGAGGCGAAAAAACTGTTGGCGGAAGCCGGGTACTCGCCGGCCAAGCCGCTGCAGACGCGCATCCTGATCGCCCCATCGGGCTCGGGCCAGATGCAGCCCCTGCCGATGAACGAGTTCGTGCAGCAGAACCTCGCCGAGGTCGGCATCAAGGTCGATTTCGAGGTGGTCGAGTGGAACACGCTGATCAACATCTGGCGCGCTGGCGCCAACCATGAATCCTCGCGCAAGGGGACGGGGATGAACTACACCTATTTCATCCAGGACCCGTTCACCGGGCTGATCCGCCATCTGCAATGCGATCTGAAGCCGCCGGCAGGCACCAATTGGGGCCTCTATTGTGACCCCGAGATGGACAAGCTGTTCGAGCAGATCCGCACGACGTTCGATCCGGCCGAACAGACCAAGATCCTGCAGAAGACTCACGAGAAATACGTCGACGACGCGCTCTTCTTGATGGTGACGCACGACGTCAACCCGCGCGCCATGTCGCCGAAGGTGAAGGGCTTCGTCCAGGCACAGAACTGGTTCCAGGATTTCTCGCCGATCACCGTGGACAAGTGAGCGGCGAATGACGCGGGGCCGGCCATGCTGACCTATCTCGCCAAGCGCATCCTCTATGTGCTGCCGGTGGCGCTCGGCGTCAGCCTGTTCTGCTTCCTGCTCGTCCATATCGCACCGGGCGACCCACTGACCTCGGTGCTGCCGCCGGACGCATCGCAGCAGATGCAGGAAGAGATCAGGAAGCTCTATGGCTTCGACAGGCCGCTGCCGGTGCAGTTCGGGCTCTGGCTCTGGAAGGCGGTCCAGGGCGATCTCGGCACCTCGATCGCGACTGGTCGGCCGGTCGCCGCCGAGGTCTGGCGCGCGGTCGGCAACACCTTGCTGATCGCCTGCCTCGCTACCCTGATCGGCTTCGTGCTCGGCTGCTTCTTCGGCTTCGTCGCCGGCTATTTTCGCGGCTCGTTCCTCGACAAGTTCGCCTCCCTGCTCGCTGTGCTCGGCGTGTCCGTTCCGCATTACTGGCTCGGCATGGTGCTGGTGATCGTGTTCTCGGTGCAGCTCGGCTGGTTGCCGCCGGGCGGGGCCGGCCCCGGCGGCTCGGCTGCCTGGAAATGGGACTGGGAGCATGTCAGCCACATGATCCTGCCGGCGGTCACCATGTCGGTGATCCCGATGGGCATCATCTCGCGCACGGTGCGCGCCCTTGTTGCCGACATCCTGAACCAGGAATTCGTGCCGGCGCTGCGGGCCAAAGGGCTGATGGACTTCGGCGTCTTCCGCCATGTCGTGAAGAACGCCGCGCCGACCGCGCTCGCGGTGATGGGCCTGCAGCTCGGCTATCTGCTGGGGGGATCGATCCTGATCGAGACAGTATTCTCCTGGCCCGGCACCGGCTTCCTGCTCGGCAACGCCATCTTCCAGCGCGACCTACCATTGCTGCAGGGCACGATCCTGGTGCTGGCGATGTTCTTCGTCGGGCTCAACGTCCTCGTCGACATCGTCCAGGGCCTGCTCGATCCTCGCGTGAGGAGGCGTTGAGATGAGCGCGGTGACCTCGGGAAGCGCTGCCGCGCTCGTGCCGCCGCCGGCCCGCTCGGCCGGCTACTGGTCCGGCGTCTTCAGGCGCTTCCGCAAGGACAAGGTCGCAGTCGGCGCCGGCATCGTCGTGCTGGCCATCATCCTGATGGCGGTCTTCGCCGACTACATCGCGCCGGCCGATCCGACGCGCTCTTCGATGCTGCGGCGCCTGCGCCCGATCGGCACGCCGGGCTATCCGCTTGGCGCCGACGAGCTCGGCCGCGACATGCTCTCGCGCCTGATCCACGGCGCCAGGCTCTCGCTGTTCATGGGCGTGGTGCCGGTCTTCATCGCCTTCGCCGTCGGCTCGGTCATCGGCGTCGCGGCCGGCTTCTTCGGCGGCAAGTTCAACACCATCACGATGCGCACGGTCGACATCTTCTACGCCTTCCCCTCGGTGCTGTTGGCGATCGCGCTCTCGGGCGCATTGGGTGCCGGCATCTTCAACTCGCTGCTGTCGCTGACCATCGTCTTCATCCCGCCGATCGCCCGCATCGCCGAGAGCGTCACCACACAGGTGCGCTCGATGGACTATGTCGAGGCGGCGCGGGCCTCGGGGGCGGGCTCCGGCACGATCATCCGCGTCCATGTCCTCGGCAACGTGCTCGGGCCGATCTTCGTCTATGCCACCAGCCTGATCTCGGTCTCGATGATCCTGGCCTCGGGCCTCTCCTTCCTCGGCCTCGGCACCAAGCCGCCGACGCCGGAATGGGGGCTGATGCTGAACACGCTGCGCACCGCGATCTATGTCCAGCCCTGGGTCGCCGCACTGCCGGGCGTCGCGATCTTCATCACCTCGATCTCCTTCAACCTGCTGTCGGACGGGCTGCGCTCGGCCATGGACGTGAAAGGCTGACCCATGTCCCTCTCGCTCCATGCCGAGGACGGAATCGATCGCGGCGGCGCCGGCACGCCGTTGCTCGAGGCGCGCACGCTGACCAAGCACTTCCCGCTCGGCCGCGGCGCCGTGGTGCGCGCCGTCGACGGCGTCGACTTCGCGGTGATGAAGGGCGAGACGCTCGGCGTCGTTGGCGAATCCGGCTGCGGCAAGTCGACCACTGCCCGCGTGGTGATGCAGCTGATTCCACAGGACAAGGGTGAGATGCTGTTCGACGGCGAAGCCGTCGGCAGCTCGGCGCTCTCGCTCAAGGACTATCGCCGCCAGGCGCAGATGGTGTTCCAGGATTCATTCGCCTCACTGAACCCGAGGCTCACCATCGAGGATTCGATCGCCTTCGGCCCCATGGTGCATGGCGTCCCGAAGTCCGGCGCGATCCTGCGGGCTCGCGACCTGCTCGCCCGCGTCGGACTCGATCCCACCCGTTTCGCGGCGCGCTATCCGCACGAGCTCTCCGGGGGCCAGCGCCAGCGCGTCAACATCGCCCGCGCTCTGGCGCTCGGGCCGCGCCTCGTCATCCTCGACGAAGCCGTCTCGGCGCTCGACAAGTCGGTCGAGGCGCAGGTGCTCAACCTGCTGATGGATCTGCGCGAGGAATACGGGCTGACCTACATCTTCATCAGCCACGACCTCAACGTCGTCCGCTTCATCAGCGACCGGGTCATGGTGATGTATCTCGGCGAGGTCGTGGAGATCGGGCCGGTCGAGGAACTCTATGACGATCCGCGCCATCCCTATACGCGGGCGCTGCTCTCGGCGATGCCGTCGATGGACCCGGACCATCGCACGATGGAGGCACCGCTGGCGGGCGATCCGCCGAACCCGATCAACCCGCCCGAGGGCTGCCGCTTCCACCCGCGCTGCCCGCACGCCCAGACGGTCTGTTCCAAGGTCAAGCCGGCATTGACCTCAGTTGGCAGCGGCGAGCGGCTCGTTGCCTGCCACGTAGAAATCCCGGGCTCCGGCCACAGCCGCGCTCCTGCGTTGGAGGATGCCGCATGAGCTTGCCTCTCGTCGCGATGGAAGACGTCACCGTGCGCTTCAAGGGCGCGCAGACGGTGCATGCGGTCAACGGCGTCTCGCTGAGGCTGGAGCCCGGCAAGGTGCTGGGAATCCTCGGCGAGTCCGGCTCGGGCAAGAGCGTGACCCTGAAGACGTTGCTGCGTCTCCTGCCGGAAAGCCGCACCGAGATCGGCGGCAAGGTCATGGTCGACGGCAGGGACGTGCTGGCGATGACCCCGGCCGAGCTCTCGGCCTATCGTGGCGCCGTCACCTCGATGATCTTCCAGGACCCGGCGCTGGCGCTCGACCCGGTCTATACGGTCGGCGAGCAGATCGCCGAGGCGATCATGCGCCATGAGAAGCTCTCGGCGAAGCAGGCGATGGCGCGCGCGCTCGAACTGCTCGAGCTGGTGCGCATCCCCTCGCCGGAGCGCCGCCTCAAAGCCTATCCGCACGAGATGTCCGGCGGCATGCGCCAGCGCGCGATGATCGCGCTCGCGCTCGCCGCCCGCCCGAAGCTTTTGCTCGCCGATGAGCCGACGACGGCGCTCGACGCGACCGTGCAGATCCAGATCCTCTTGCTGCTACGCCAGCTTCAGCGCGATCTCGGCATGGGCGTGATCTTCGTCACCCACGACATCGGTGTCGCGGTCGAGGTCTCGGACCGTCTCGCCGTGATGTATGCCGGGCAGATCGTCGAGACCGGCACGGTGCGCGAGCTGCTCAGGGATCCGCGCCACCCCTATACGCGCGGCCTCCTTGCCGCCAACCTGCATGGGGCGAGGAAGGGCGAGCGGCTGGAGGCCATCCCCGGCGCACCGCCGCCACTGAACGAGGCGCCGTCCTCCTGCTCCTTCGCACCGCGCTGTAAGCAGGCCGAGGAGGTCTGCCGGATAGGCTTGCCTCCGGCGGTGGCACTTGGCGAGGGCCGGCTCGTCCGCTGCATTCGGGTGGAAGCCGCGCTCGCGCCGGCCTGACTATCAGCCGCGCTGAATTTGATATGTGTGAGCAGGATATCTGACAGTTCGACGAATTCTCTGCCCGCTATTCCGCATGCTCTCAGGTATTTGATAATGCTTGCAATGACTGCCGGCGCTGACGTTGTCTCCTGGCTTCGTGCGGCGCTCAGCCGTCGAGAAAGGCTGCGATCTCCGGCGAGGCACGCAAGGTCGCAAGCTCCTCCGCCGTCGGCAGCGCCGGGCGATCGCGGGTGGCGTCGACAAGGCAGAGAAAGCCGAGCGGCTCGTCGGGCGCGGCCTTGAACTGATGCCAGCTCCAGCCGGGGATGGTGACGAGGTCGAGCGGGCCGATCTCGCTCACTTCAGAGCCGACGAGGCAACGGCCGCGGCCGCGGATGATCATGACACCATGGACGTGGCCATGACGTTCCAGCGTGGTATGGCCACCGGCCGCAACCTCGAAATAGCGCAGTTCGCCGGCGAGGTCGGATCGCGAGAACAGGATCTGGCGCGAGACGTTGCGAAACGGCGCGTCGCCGTCCTGCTTGTAGGCGAGCCGTTCGACGCCCTCCCAGGCGAAGCCGTCTTCCTGCCGGCGCAGGTTGGGAGCATTGTCCTTGGTCATGTCAGGCATGGGATTCTGCCCGGGCTTGCGTTTGCGAGTGCTGACGGACCGTGGCGACGAACGCGGCCGTGGCCTCGCTCAATCTGTCGCGTTCGGCGAGCAGGTTGCCGCCGATCAGCAGCATGACGTCGCGGCCGTAGAAGTCGAGCATCTCCGGCACGCGCGCCACGCTCATGCCGCCTGCGGGGACCGGGGCGATCGCCGCGCGCCCCGGTTCGGGCGCGAGCGCGGCCTCGGCGATGCGCTTGCATGTGTTGGCGGAGTAGCCGAAGCGGCCGCCATGATTGGGGAAGATCACCGCGTCGACGCCGGCGAGTCGCCAGAGCTTGGTCAGGCAGGCCGGGTCGATCCGCGCCGCGCCCGCCAGGCTCGGATGAGCGAGGAAGGCGATGTCGGGATAGTCACGCCTGAGCTGCTGGACATTAGCGAGGCCGAGGATCGCCGGGGCGATCATTGCCGTGTCGAGCCCCTCCTCGTCGATGATGCGCAATTGCTCACGCACTGCGTCGAGGCTACCGGAGAGGCTCGGGACATAGCGGGTCGGATGGCCGGTGTGGGCGCTGGCGCGACGTACCGCCGTGGCGCAGGCCGCGACGCGTTGCGGGAATGGGCTGTAGGCTTGCGTCGCCAGCCCGTGATCGTCCTTGACATAGTCGATGCCGCCGAGCGCGAAGGCCTCGGCCAGGCGCGCGAGTTCCTCCGGCGGCAATCCTTGCGGCTTCAGGGCCGAGCAGGTCAGGGCACGCCCGGCCGCATTGACGCGCTGGCGCAGGCCGTCGAGCCCGATCTGGGGGCCATCGCCGAACCCGGCACGCAGCTCGGGCGGCAAGGCGAATTCGGCGAGCGTCAGGTCATCATGCAGCGAGGAGTTGCCGAACAGCATGTTGAGGAGCTGCCCGGCATCGTCGCCCACCGTGGCGGCGGAGAGCAGGATGCGGATCGCATGCAGGCCGTTGCCTTCGGGCTCGACCGCGACGACACGGCCGAGAATCTCGCCGAGGACGAAGGGGTCGTCGACCGCCTCGGGCGGCATCTCGATGCTCTGCTCGACAGTGATCGCCCTGGCGCGCGCCTCGGCATCCTCGGGCGAGCCACGCAGGTGATAGGTGACGTCGATCCAGCTCATCGTCGATCCCGCCGAGGCGGGGCTCCGCCATTTCGTTTCACATCACCATTATAGCGCCGCTGCCGCGGAGACACCTCAGCGCAGCGCGAAGCCGAGTGCAGTCAGCGCATCGCGCATGCGGTCGCGCCCGCTCAGGGATTGCGGCCCGGCGACGCGTGCGAGCGCCTGGCGCGACCAGGGCATCTGCGGAATCCGCTGCTCGTCCTGGAAGTCCTGGATCGCCATGTCATAGGCCGCGACCGGCTCGGGTGCGTAGCCGGTGCCGTATTGCTCGCGGTGGAGGACGAGCGCGGGCGAGAGGCGTGGCTTGATGCCGGTTACGACCTCGGGGGCAGGATAGCCGAGGCAGAGGCCGAACACGGGAAACACCTTCGGCGGCAGGCCGAGTTCTTTCGCCACCCGTTCGGGATCGTTGCGCAGGGCGCCGATATAGACTGTGCCGAGGCCGAGGCTTTCGGCGGCTAGCACGGCGTTCTGCGCGGCCAGCGCCGCATCGATGATCGCGACGAACAGGGTCTCGAGATAGTCGAGCGCATCAACTGCATGGTCGCGAGCGGCGCCGAGCGCATCCAGCCGGCTGAGATCGGCGAGAAAGACCAGCAGGGTCGGGGCCTGCAGGATGTGCTTCTGGCTGCCGGTGACCTCGGCGAGCCGCGCCTTGCGGGCGGGATCGGAGACGGCGACCACGCTCCAGGTCTGCAGGTTGGACGAGCTGGCGGCGGATTGTCCCGCCGCGACCAGCGTCTCGATCGTGCCTTCGGGCAATGGATCGGGCTTGTAGGAGCGCACCGAGCGATGCGCCAGGATCTGCCCGATGACCTCGTTCCACTGCGCCGGCTCCGGCTGGCCTTCGGTGCGATAGCGCGCCCGCAGCAAGGCCTTCGGATCGTCTCCGGCGGAGGCCTCGGAGAGTGCGGAGGAAGGAGCGTCGGCGAAGTGCAGGGCAGCGGTCATGGATGGAGATCCGTGCAGAAAGGCATGGGTCAGTGCGAGCGACAGCGGCATCAGCGCGCCATCCCCCAGCGCCTGATCGTCGCTCTCTCGATCGCCGCGAAGACGAGGTTCTCGACGACAAGGCCGATCAGGATCACCAGGAGCAGGCCGGCGAAGACCTTGTCGGTATAGAGCTCGTTGCGGTTCTGGAAGATGTACCAGCCGAGGCCGCCGCGTCCCGATGAGGCGCCGAAGACCAGCTCGGCGGCGATCAGCGTGCGCCAGGCGAAGGCCCAGCCGATCTTGAGGCCGGACAGGATCGCCGGCAGCGCCGCCGGCACGAGGATGCCGAAGACATAGCGCAGGCCGGTGAGCCCATAATTGCGGCCGGCCATGCGCAGCGTCTCGGGCACGCCCTGGAAACCGGCGAAAGTGTTGAGCGCGACCGGCCAGAGCACCGAATGGATCAGCACGAAGATCAGGCTGCCCGAGCCGAGGCCGAACCAGAGCAGCGCCAGCGGCAGGAGCGCGATCGCCGGCAGCGGGTTGAACATCGCGGTCAGGGTCGAGAGCAGGTCGCGGCCGATCTGGGTCGAGATGGCCAGCGTCGTCAGCAGGAAGGCGAGCGCCAGCCCGGCGACATAGCCCTGCGCCAGCACGACCAGCGAGAGCCGGGCGCGCTGGATGAGTTCGCCGCTCGTGAGCCCCTCGAACAGCGCCTGGACCGTGGCGAGGAAAGTCGGCAGCAGGAGGTCATTGTCCTGCCAGCGCGCCAACGCCTCCCAGAGGAGGGCGAGCACGACGAGGATCAGGCCCTTGCGCAGCCAGCCCTGCCCGGCGAGGCGCTCGAGCAGCGGGCGGCGGCGTTCGAGCACCGTCGCGATGAAGGGCGGTAGCGGCTGATCGTATTCCGGCCGGATCGGCGGCTGGGCGAGGCTCACGGCTTTGCCCCTCCCGCGCCGGGCTGTTCATGTTCGAAGAGCCGTTCATGCAGGCGGCGAACGGCGGCCTGAAACGGCGCGCCGCCCGTGCTGGCGAGATCGAATTCGTGGCTGTTGAACTCGGCCCGCAGCCGGCCGGGATGGGGCGATAGGACCGCGACGCGGTTGCCGACGATCAGCGCCTCCTCGATCGAGTGGGTGACGAAGAGCAGGGTGAAGCGGACCTCGTCCCAGAGCGCCAGCAATTCCTCCTGCATCCGGCGCCGGGTCAGTGCGTCGAGCGCGGCGAAGGGCTCGTCCATCAGGAGGATGCTCGGCTGCATGGCGAGTGCGCGTGCGATGGCGACGCGCTGCTTCATGCCGCCGGAGAGCTGGTGCGGATAGCTGTCGGCGAATTTGGCGAGGCCGACCTTCTCGACATAGTGGCGGGCCCGTTCCAGTGCCTCGCGGCGCGCCAGTGTGCGCGAGGCCGTGAGCGGGAAGGTGACGTTCTGCAGGACGGTCTTCCAGGGCGGGAGCTGGTCGAACTCCTGGAAGACGACGATGCGGTCGGGGCCGGGCCCGCTGACCGGCTGGCCGCCGAGCCTGATCCCGCCCTCGACTGGAGCAATGAAGCCGGCGACTGCCTTGAGCAGGGTCGACTTGCCGCAGCCGGACGGGCCGAGCAACACGAAGCGGTCGGCTTCATGGACATCGAAGCCGACCCGGTGAGTGGCGCGCACGATTGTCTCGGCCGTGCGGTATTCGAGGCTGACGCCGTCGACCTGCAGCAGCGGCCCAGCGCTCATGTCGGGGGCTGCTGCTGCCGACACATCTCGCGCCGCGCGCGCCTGCCGGGTCTCGGCCACCGAGCTGTCGCGCAGGAGTTCGTCAGCGACGAGCGTCATGCCGGCGCTCAACTGCCGGCGGCGATGCGCGGATCGGCGAAGAAGTAATCCGACAGCGCCTTGGGCTCGTTCTTGATCGCGCCGACGCGGTGCAGGAACTGGCCGAGACCCAGTGTGTTCTGCGGCTCGACCTTGAAGCTCACCTCGGGGTTCTTGATGACCTGGAGCAGCAGCTTGCGGTCGCCCTTGCCGCCATTGGCCTTGAGATAGATGTCGGCCGCCTGCTCTGGGTTGGCGGTGATGAACTTCGCGGCTTCGTCGAGCGCATCGAGGAAGGCGCGGTAGGTCTTCGGCGCGTCCCTGTAGAATTTCTCGGTGCCGTAGAGCACCGTCGAGGAAGCCGGCCCGCCCTGGACGTCGTAGGATTTGAGCACGATGCGAGCGTTCGGGTTCTCGGCCAGTTCCTGCTCCTGGAAGGGCGGATTGCCGAAATGGCCGGTGATCTCGGTGCCGCCCTTGATGATCGCAGCAGCAGCCTCGGGGTGGGGCAGGGCGACGCTGATCCTGTCGAGCTTCGCAAACTCCTTGTCGCCCCAGAGCTTGGCGGAGGCCCATTGCAGGATCCGCGACTGCACGGAGACGCCGACGGCGGGCAGGGCGATCCTGTCCTTGTCGGTGAAGTCCGCGATCGTCTTCACATTCGGATTGTTGCTGACGAGGTAGTAGGGAAAGTTGCCGAGCGAGGCGACGCCCCTGACGTTCTGCTTGCCCTTGGTGCGATCCCATAAGGTGAACAGCGGGCCGACGCCGGCGCTGGCGATCTCGATCGAGCCGGAGAGCAGCGCGTCGTTCACCGCCGCCCCGCCGGAGAGCTGGGTGAACTCGACCTTGATGTCGACGCCGGCCGCCTTGCCATGCTTCTCGATCAGCTTCTGCTCGGCGGCGACATCGAGCAGCAAATAGACGACGCCGAACTGCTTGGCGATGCGCAGCCGGCCCTCGGCGGCGGCAGCCGACCCGGCGAGGCCGAAGGACAGTGCGGCGCCGACCACGAAGGTCGCTGCCTGCCGGCGCGACAAAACCCTCTTCCCAATCGCCATGACCAACTCCTGAAATGCTGTGCCGGCGTGTCGATTGAGCCGGATGAGCCATGACTGAAGCTTGGAGCTCCGCTCTGCGGGCGTCAATGAGAATGTTCTTTTTAAAGAACATTCGGCGAAAGTCATTTATTGTCTTTGGCGTTGCATATATGGGATGTTTGTCTTGTCGGAGTTGGCGGAGTGCTCTTCATCGGGCTGAGATGCGATTTGCGGCAATGATTTGCAAGATTTTGTTCTTTTTGAAGAACAATATATCGGGCGCGACGATTCTCGCTGCGACTTGGCCGATCCGCGATCTGGTCGATCTCAAACGAAACCGAGCGCCGGCCGCTGGGTGCCCTTGATCTCGCGGGCTCCGGGCGGAAGCGCCTTGTCGCTAGCAGGGGGAGGAGAGGGGCAGGCATTATGCCAGTGCCGGTCGAGATTCTGCCGAAGCGTCGCGGTCGAGGCGCCCACAAAGGTTGATCGAGACGCGACCGACCTGATCGGTGCTTCCCGCGAGCTCGACACCACCGAGGTTCCGGGCGGGCAGGGCTTTTCCAGGAAGCTGCGAACTTGCCGCTATCACGGAAGCGTGAGCCCTGGCCCGACCAGGGAATAATCGGCGGCGCGGAGCATCTTACCTGCTCAACGAGGAGAGGGCATACTAAGCAGTCATCCGACCGAACCGAGCCGCCGCGCGGTACTTCAGGGAGCCGCTGCCTTTGCTTTGAGCCCGGCCATCGCAAGGGCACAGGACGGGTCTGCGGGGGCAGGGCCGCGCGCCGGCGATCGGGTCTTCCTGACCAATGAGGATTCCAACACGCTGAGCGTGATCGATCCGGTGACGGACGAATTGCTGCCGACGGTCAATCTAACCAGCTTCGACGAGGATCCACGCCCTCCCTTCCGCTTCGTGACGGGCAACGTCACCCGGCTGCGGAGGCTGAAATGACAACAGGCTCGCGCCCGATCGGCGACCTGGGTCTGGTGTTTCGCGGCGGGATGGTGATCTCGTCGCCTATTTCTGGTTTACCGGTCAGCTTGGCTATGCCGTGCTGGGATCGTCGAGGTCACTCGCCGCCAAACGCGCGGCCGAGCAATTGGGTCAAAGCCGATGAGAGCGGAACTACCGTTAGGCAATATCGGATCGGCGCCTGGAACGGTGCGCCAGGCATGGAGAGATGACCGATCGACTGCACGCGAAGCCGCCTTCCGCGCTGAAAGCTGAATCAAGTTCATGCTTCGCTCTAAATTTCGCGTTTTAGCCAGCGCTTGAGCTTGGGCACAATCTGCTCTCCGGACGTTCGATCGCGAGAGGCAGAACTTGAACATCTCACAATGGGGGGCGCCCGCTGGATCGCGTCCGGCGGCTCTTGCCGACATGGCCCATGCGATCCGGTTTCTCTCGGTCGACGCCATTCTCGCCGCGGGCGAAGGCCATCAGGGCGTGCCGCTCGGCATGGCCGAGATCGCGACCGCCCTCTATGCGCGGCATCTGAAGTTCGATCCGGCCGACCCGACCTGGCCCGATCGCGACCGCGTCGTGCTCTCGAACGGCCATGGCTCGATGCTGCTCTATTCCCTGCTGCACCTGACCGGCTACCATCACATCTCTCTGGACGCGGTGAAGCGATTTCGTGAACTCGGCTCACCTTGCGCCGGTCATCCCGAATACGAGCCGGCCGCCGGCATCGAGACCACCACTGGCCCGCTCGGCCAGGGCATCGCCAACGCGCTGGGGATGGCGATCGCTGAAGCCGCGCTCAACGCCCGCTTCGGCGACGGGCTCATCGACCACCGAACCTGGGCCTTTGTCGGCGATGGCTGCCTGCAGGAGGGCGTCGGGCAGGAGGTCATCCAAATCGCCGGCCATCTGCGGCTGGGCAAGCTCACATTCTTCTGGGACGACAACGCCATCACCGATGACGGCGCGACCGAGCTTTCGATCTCCGAGGACGTCGCCGCGCGCTTCCGCGTCGCCGGCTGGCACGTGCAGGAGATCGATGGCCACGACATCACCGCGATCGATGCGGCGATCGACGCTGCCAAGATCGATCCGCGCCCTTCGCTGATCGCCTGCAAGACGGTGATCGCGCGCGGCATTCTGCGCCTCGAGGGGCAGCGCGGCGGCCATTCCGGCAAGCTCTTCCCGGAGGATCGCGCCGAGATGGCCGCGCGCTTCGGCTGGGAGGGCGGATCGTTCGAGATTCCCGAGCAAATCGCGGCAACCTGGCGCGCGACCGCAGCACGCGGTGCGCAGGAGCGTGCGACCTGGGCCGCACGGCTTGCGGAGACAAGCAATGCCGTGCGCGACGAATTCGAGCGCGTGCACGGGCGCACCCTGAAAGCGGGCTGGCGCGAGGCCATCCATGCCTTCAAGGTGCGCGCCGCACAGGGCGGCGAGGCCGAGTTCTCGATCGCGTCCTCCGGCGAGATCGCCGCCGCGCTCTACGAGGTCCTGCCGGAGATGATGACGGCCTGCGCCGATCTGGAAGCGCCGACCAACCACAAGCGCCAGCTCGCCGCCTTCAACGCGAGTGACCGCGCGGGCCGTTATCTCCATTGCGGGGTGCGCGAGCATGCGATGGGCGCGCTCACCAACGGCATGGTGGCGCATGGCGGCGTGATCCCGCTCGCCGTCACCTATCTGCCTTTTTCCGACTATGAGCGGCCGGCGATGCGCATGGCGGCGCTGATGGGGCTGCCGACATTGTTCGTCTTCAGCCATGACTCGATCGGCATCGGCAAGAACGGGCCGACGCACCAGCCGGTCGAGATCATCGCCTCGCTGCGGGCGATGCCGAACATGTTCGTGCTGCGCCCCTGCGACGCTGTCGAGGCGGCCGAGGCCTGGGAGATCGCGCTGGAACACCGCAGTGGCCCGGTCTCCCTCGTCTTCGCCCGCCAGAGCCTGCCGCAACTGCGGCGTGACGGTGGCAGCGAGAACCGCTCAGCGCGGGGCGCCTATGTGCTGGTGGAGGCCGACGGTGGAGCGCGCACGGTGACCCTGCTCTCGACGGGCTCGGAGGTTCAGATCGCGCTTGCGGCCCGCGAGCTGTTGCAGCAGGAGGGCATTCCGACCGCGGTCGTCTCGATGCCTTGCTGGAGCCTGTTCGAGGCGCAGGACCGCGTCTATCGGCAAGCGGTGCTCGGCAAGGACTGCGTGCGCGTCGCGGTCGAGGCCGCCGTGAAATTCGGCTGGGAGCGCTGGATCGGCGAGGATGGCGGCTTTGTCGGCATGAGTGGCTTTGGCGCCTCGGGACCGGCAGAGGAACTCTACAGGCATTTCGGCATCACCGCCGAGGTGGTGGCGGAAGAGGCGCGCTCGCGCCTGTAAGATCCGGCGAACCGGCTTCGCCGATCAGCCGGCGGCAGGGCGTGGCGGGCGCAGCATCGGTGTCAGGACCGGGGACGATCCGATCTGGATGGTTCCCAAGATTTCAAAGCCATGCCGCTGATAGAGCGGGATGTTCAGCGGATTCGACGATTCCAGATAGGCCGCGACGCCATCACGATCGCAGCGCACGAGCGCATGCTGCATGAGCGCGCTGCCGATGCCCTGGCCCTGTCGCATCGGGTCGGTGCCGATCAGCGGCAGATACCAGTGCGGCTCCTCCGGGTGATAACGCGCCATCGCATCGAATATCCCTTCGACGTCCGACAGGATCGCCGGATCGGCGTTCTCCCGAATGAGGCGATCGAGTGTCTCGATGTCGGGCTCGACACCGGGCGGCAGCCACATCGCCGCGCCACTGCCGTCCTCGCTCACATAGGCGCTGTCGCTGTCATAGGCCGCAGCGCCGAAGGCGCGGATCAGCTCGGGCATCACGGCGAGATAGGCATGGGGCTCTCTCAGCGACCAGCGCGCCATCGGGTCGCTCGCGAAGGCGAGCGTGATCAGCGCGGAGACGGTGCGTTCCTCGTCGCGAGAGGCGGAACGGACAGCAATGGGCGCCATGGCATGGTCCCGATGTATGCAATCGGCCCATCGCATATGGGCTCGCCGACATGCTTGTGCCATGTCGGCGAGCCCGAAAGAGTCAGGACGCCGCGGCCCGGGCCAACCGGCTCAGTAGATCGTCAGCGCCGGCACATAGCTCACCAGCAACAGCACGATCATCGCCACCCCGAAGAAGGGCCAGAGCTCGCGCGTGGTCTCGCCGAGCGAGGTCCGGGCGATCGAGGTCGAGATGAACAAGGTCGTGCCGATCGGCGGCGTGTAGAGGCCGATGCCGAGATTCAGCACCATGATGATGCCGAGCTGGACCGGATCGAGCCCGATCGAGGCCGCCAGCGGCACGAAGATCGGCCCGAGCAGCAGGATCGCCGGCGGCAGGTCGATCGGCATGCCGACGAGCAGCAGCAGGATGTTCATCGCCAGGATGACGAAATAGGGGTTCGAGATCGTCGCCGAGACCCATTCGGCGAAGCGCTGCGGCACCTGGTCGAAGGTCAGGATCCAGCCGACGATGGCCGAGCCCATGATGACGAGCATGACCACGCCGGTGGCGACGCCCGCCTCGACCATGCTGATCCGGAAGCGGCGCCAGCTCATGTCGCGATAGAGCACGACGCTGAGCACCAGCGCGTAGAGCACGGCGAGAACCGCGATCTCGGTCGGCGTCGCGATGCCAAAGCGCAGGCCGAGCAGGATGAAGACCGGCATCAAGAGCGCCGGCATGCTGCGCCAGGCCAGCCGCGCCAGCTCCGCCTTGGAGACGGGAGCCTCTGGCGAGACATAGCCGCGCCTGCGGGCGGTCCAGCTGCACAGCACGATGAAGCCGCCGGCCATGAGCAGGCCGGGCAGGATGCCGGCGGTGAAGAGATCGGCGATCGAGACGTTCGAGACCAGAGAATACAGGATCAGCGGGATCGAGGGCGGGATCAGGATGTCGATGATCGCCGAGGTCGCGTTGTTGGCGGCGCAGAGCGGGGCCGGATAGCCCTGCCGCTTCTGCCAGGGGATCAGCACCGAGCCGAGCGCGCTGGCATTGGCGACGGCGCTGCCCGAGACGCCGCCGAACACCACCGAGGCGACCACGGTGGTCGAGAGCGGCCCGCCGCGCCAGCGCTGCATCGCCTTGGAGGCGAAGGCGAGAAGCTCGTTGCCCAACGCCCCGCCGAGCATGAGCGAGCCCGCCAGCATGAAGAAGGGCAGCGCCAGCATCGGGAAGGACTGGGTCTGCTGGTACATCTGCTGGGCGATGATCGTCAGCGGGATCTGGCCCTGCACCAGCAGTGCCGTGCCCGCCGCCACGATCAGCGCATGGCCGACCGGGATGGCGAGCAGCATCAGGACGGTGAAGGAGACGATGAGGGTGAGGCTCATGCGACCTGCTCCTCGGGCGCCGGGACGGGCATCGCTTCCGGACCCATCAGGGCGACGCGCACGGCCTGCGTCGTGGTGACGACGATGATCAGCGCCAGCCCGATCGCGAGGGTGTAGTAACCATAGCTCGCCGGGATCCCCATCACCGGAGAGCGATCGATCCAGAGCATCTCGGCGAGCAGCAGGATGTCCTTGCTGAGCAGGACATAGCTGCCGACCACGATCGCATGCCCGACCAGCAGCATGATCCGCGCGCCCTGCCGGCCGAGCATGGCGAGGACCGTCTCGACCGCCATGTGCCCGCCCTTCTGCACGCCGAGCACGACGCCGGCCATGATGAAGACCGGAAAGAGCCGCTCTGGCAGCTCCTGCGCGAAGCGGAAGCCACCGGAATCGAGCGCGTAACGCGCCCCGACATTGGCGGTGAGCATGGCGAGCAGCGCCGAGCCGACCGCGATGACGACGATCTCGCAGAACCTGGCGACGAGGCGGTCGATGCCATCGGCCAGGGCGATGGCGCTGGCGCGCCACCCTGTCTCGGGCTGCCTGTCCATCACATCACCCCCGCGCCGCCTTGGCGAGCCGGTCGACGAAATCGCCAAAGGGCTTGGTCTTCCAGGCGTCGTAGACCTTGGCGGAGGCTTCGCGGAAGGCGGCCTGGTCGGCCTCGTTGACCTGCAGCTTCGCATTCGCCCTGAATTCGGCCGCGAACTTGGTTTCGGCGTCGAGGAAGAGCTTGCGCTGCAACTCGCCAGCCTCCTTGGCGGTCGCCTTGACCACCTCGCGGTCGGCCGGCGACAGGCGCATCCAGGTGATCTGCGACATCAGGAAGGGCGAGCACTCCCATTTATGGGCCGAGAGCGAGATGTACTTGTTCACCTCGAAGAGCTTGGACGAGGCGATGTTGACGAGCGGGTTCTCCTGCCCGTCGACGACGCCCTGCTGGAGCGCGACATAGAGCTCTCCGAACGAAATCTGCTCCGTGCCGGCGCCGAGCGCCTGGAAGATGTCGATCGTCATCGGATCGGGCGGCGTGCGGATCTTCAGGCCCTTGAGGTCGGCCGGCTTCGCGATCGGGCGCTTGCTGTTGGTGATGTGGCGGATGCCGTTATCCCACCAGCCGAGCGGCACCATGCCGATCTTGGCGAAGCGCTGGTCGAACTCGGTGCCGATCGGGCCTTCGAGCACCTTGAAGGCAGCAGCGGAATTCGGGAACAGGAAGGGCAGGCCGAGGGCCGCGAGCTCCGGCAGCAGGGCCGAGGTCGAGCCCTGGCTGTTGACGGTCATGTCGACCGCGCCGGTGCGCAGGCTGGTCAGAAGCGACTGCTCGTTGCCGAGTTGCTCGGCGCCGGCGACACGCACGGCGAGCCGGCCATTCGTGCGCTCCTTGAGCAGCTCACCGAACTTGTCGGCCGCGACCCAGCGCGGGTTGCCGGCGGCGGCGTTGTGGCCGAGCGTCATGGTGACCTGAGCGTGCGCGCCACGCGGGAAGCTCAGCACGGCAGGGATCGCCAGCCCTGCTGCGAGCAGGCTCCGGCGGCTGAGGTCTTCGGCCGGCAGATCGATCTTCGTCATGTCATCCTCCCATTTTCGCCGTTTCGACGGCTCTTGCTGCTTGTTCCGGATCAGGTCGCGTCACGCCCCTGCATCGCGCGGTAGGCGGCGATCACCTGGCTGTCGTCGCGTGCGCCGAGACCGCGCCCCGAGACCGACAGGAAGAGCTGATGGGCGAGCGCCGCCATCGGCAGCGCCGCCTTGGCATCGCGCCCCGCTTCGAGGACGATGCCGAGATCCTTGACGAAGATGTCGACCGCGCTGGTCACGCGCGGCTCGCGTTCGAGCATGCGGGAGCCGCGATCCCTGAGCATCCAGCTCGAGGCGGCCGAGCCGGAGACAATGTCCAGCATGGCTCCGGTGTCGACGCCGAGCTTCTCGGCCAGCGACAGCGCCTCCGCCGCGGTGGCGAGATGGGCGCCGCAGAGCAGCTGGTTGACGGCCTTCGCCGTCGCTCCCTGTCCCGGCTCTTCGCCCATGAAGACGACCTTCGAGCCCATGGCGTCGAGTACCGGCTTCACCGCATCGAAGACGGGCCGGCGCGCCGCCGCCATGATGGTCAGGCTGCCCGCCTCGGCTCCGACGACGCCACCGGAGACCGGCGCATCGACCAGCTTATGCCCGGCCGCCTCGACGCGGGCGGCGAGCGCCGCGACGGCCGCCGGCGGGCAGGTCGCCATCAGGATGACGGTGCCGCCCGGAGCGAGCTGAGTCAGCGCGCCTTGGCCGAACAGGATGTCCTCGGCCTGCGCGGCATTGACGACCATGAGCACCACAACGTCCCGGCCGGAGAACGCTTCGACGAGCGAGCCGGCCGCTTCGCTACCGGCAGCCCGCAAGGCGCCGCGGGCCTCGGCGCGCAGGTCGAAGCCGGTCACGGCGAAGCCGGCCTTGCCCAGATTGATCGCCATGGGCAGGCCCATCGAGCCGAGCCCCACGAAGCCGATCGTCTTCATCATTCCTCCCCGTCGCGTGCTCCTCTTGGCGAGAACCGCAGCGTGCTCCGGCTATTTCAGCCAGTTCTTGACCCTGCCGCAGAGGGCGTCCGTCGAGATGCCGTAGCGGTCATGCAGCGTCGGCAGCGCCCCGGCCGCAAGGAACTCATCCGGCAGGCCGATCATGCGGAAAGCGGGATGCACGCCCTCGCGCATCAAGAGGCCGGCGACGGCCTCGCCGAGCCCGCCATTGACCGTATGGTTCTCGGCTACGACGACGAGCCGGCCGGGCTTGGCGCAGGCTTCGAGGATCGTCGCGGTGTCGAGCGGCTTGATCGTCGGCACATGCAGCACGCCGACATCGATGCGGTCCTGCTCCAGCGCCTTGGCGGCCTCCAGCGCCCGCATCGTCATGATGCCGGAGGAGATGAACAGGACCTCGTAGCCGTCGCGCAGGAGCTTGGCCTTGCCGAGTTCGAATTTGTAGCCGTACTCGTCGAGCACAAGCGGCACCTGGCCGCGCAGCAGGCGCATGTAGACAGGGCCCTTGTGCCGCGCCATCGCGGGCACGACCTGCTCGATCTCATGCGCGTCGCAGGGGTCGATCACCACCATGTTCGGCATGGCGCGGAACAGCGCCAGGTCCTCGGTCGCCTGGTGCGATGGCCCGTAGCCCGAAGTCAGGCCGGGCAGGGCACAGGCGATCTTCACATTGCGGTCTTCCTCCGCGATCGTCTGGTGGATGAAGTCGTAGGCGCGGCGCGAGGCGAAGACGGCATAGGTCGTCGCGAAGGGCGTGAAGCCTTCCGACGCAAGACCGGAGGCGGCGCCGAACAGCAGCTGCTCGGCCATGCCCATCTGGTAATGCCGGTCGGGAAAGGCCTGCGCGAAGAGGTGCAGGTCAGTGTATTTGCCGAGATCGGCGGTCATGCCGACGATGGAAGCGTCCTGCTTCGCCAGCTCGACCAGCGCATGGCCGAACGGTGCGGGCCTGGTGCGCTGCCCCTCGCCGGCGATCGAGGCGATCATCGCCGACGTCGTCAGGCGCGGCTTGCCGGAGCCGGGGTTTGGTGCGCCGGGCTTCATGACGGCTTCCTCTCGTCGAGCGCCGCCAGCGCGAGCTGCCATTCGTGGGCTTCCACCCGGATGAAATGGTTCTTCTCGCGCGCTTCGAGGAAGGGCACGCCCTTGCCCATCAGCGTATCGGCGATGATCATGCTGGGCCTGCCCGCCTGAGCCTTTGCGGCGTCGAAGGCGCCGCGGACAGCAGGAAGGTCGTTGCCATCGACGCGCTGGGTGAACCAGCCGAAGGCCTGGAGCTTTTCCGTCAGGGGCTCGAAGCCCATCACCTTGGTTGAGGGGCCGTCGGCCTGCTGGTTGTTGACGTCGACGACGGCGATCAGGTTGTCGAGCCCGTAATGTGCGGCGGACATGATCGCCTCCCAGACCGAGCCCTCGTCGAGCTCGCCATCTGAGAACAGGGTGTAGACATAGGACGCGGAGCCCTTGCGCTTGAGGCCGAGGCATTTGCCGACTGCGATCGAGAGGCCGAGGCCCAGCGAGCCGCCAGACATCTCCATGCCGGGGGTGTAGCTCGCCATGCCGGACATCGGCAGGCGGCTCTCATCCGAGCCATAGGTTTCGAGCTCGTCCTCGGGGATGATCCCGGCCTCGATCAGCGCCGCGTAGAGCGCGATCGCGTAGTGGCCGTTCGAGAGCAGGAAGCGGTCGCGCCCCTCCCAGTCCGGATCGTCCGGCCGATAGTGCATGGCGTGGAAATAGGCGACGGCCAGGACATCGGCGATGTCGAGCGCCTGCGCGATATAGCCCTGCCCCTGCACCTCGCCCATCAGGATGGCGTGGCGGCGGATGTTCCAGGCGCGGCGCTCGAGCGAGACGTTGTGGCCGAGAGGAGCGGTGCTCATGGTTCAGCCGTGGATCAGCATGCCGCCATTGACGTCGATGACGGCGCCGGTGACGTAGGCAGAGAGATCGGATGCGAGGAAGAGGTAGATGCCCGCGACGTCGCTGGCGTCGCCGAGCCGGCCGAGCGGGATGCCCTTGATGATGTCCTTGCGCATCTCGTCGGTCAGCTTGCCGCCGGTGATGTCGGTCTGGATCAGGCCTGGCGTCACGCAGTTGACGCGGATGCCGTCGGGGCCGAACTCGCGCGCCATCGCCTTGGCGAGGCCGAGCACGCCGGCCTTGGCCGAGGAATAGTGCGGGCCGCCGAAGATGCCGCCGCCGCGCTGCGCCGAAACCGAGGACATGCAGGCGATCGCGCCCTGCTTCCGCGCCTGCATATGCGGGATGAAGACCTGGCTCAGGAACAGCACGCCCTTGCAGTTGATGTCCTGGACGCGGTCCCAGCTCGCTTCGTCGATCTCCAGCGTCTTGACCGGCTGGGTGACGCCAGCATTGTTGATCAGGATGTCGAGCTGGCCGAAGGCGGCGATGACCCGGTCGGCCGCCTTCTGGCAGGACGCCTTGTCGGCGACGTCGCAGCGCAGGCCGATATGTTGCGGGCCGAGCTCGGCCGCCGCCTGCATTGCCGCAGTTTCGTCGATGTCGAGGATGGCGATGCGCGCGCCATGGGCGGCGAATAGCCTGGCGGTGGCGAGGCCGATGCCGCGCGCGCTGGCGGCGCCCGAAATCGCGGCGGTCTTGTTCTGCAGGAGCATTCCATCCCTCAATCGGCAAATTCTTGTTGCCTGAGGGTGGCTCATGCTTCGGCGCATGAAAAACGCAAAGATTGCGCTATGGCGTGAACTGCATTCACCTAACGATCACCCCCGAATGCGTCCAAGGAGCCCACCATGCGACGCCTGCCGCTTTCCGCGCTCCAGGCCTTCGAGGCGGCCGCCCGCACGGGCTCGTTCCGCGCCGCCGGCGAGGAGCTCGGGATTTCGCCGAGCGCGATCAGCCACGCTGTCCGCAAGCTCGAAATCCTGATGGGTGCGGCGCTGTTCGAGCGACAGAGCCGTGCCGTCCATCTCAATGTCGCCGGCGAAGCGCTGCTGCGCCATGTCGCGGCGGGCTTCGACGAGATGCGGCAGGGTATCGAAACGGTGGGCGCCCGCTCCGGCAATCTGCTGCGGCTGCATTGCGCGCCGTCGATGGCGGCGCAATGGCTGCTGCCGCGCCTGCGCGATCTCCTCGCCAAGCAGCCCGGTCTCGAAGTGCGGCTGGCGGCAGGCGTCGACTATCCGCAATTCGAGCACGACGAGTTCGACGCCGATATCTGCTACGGGCCGCCGCGGCAGGAGGGGCTGATCGTCATCCCGCTCGGGGAGGAAACGGTGACCCCGCTCTGCGCGCCGGAGCTCGCCGCGCAGATCAACTCACCGAAAGACCTTCTCGGCGCGAAGCTGATCGAGAGCGACAACAAGCGGGTGCGCTGGACCAGCTGGTTCGGCGCCAACGACATCAGCCCGCCGACGCCGCGCGGCTCGCGTTTCGATCGCTCGTTCATGGCGATCGCTGCGGCCGTGGACGGCCTTGGCGTCGCGCTCGAGTCGACGCGGCTCGCCGAGCGCGAGATCGCCGACGGCCGATTGGTGGTGCCTCTTGCAGGGCGGGCGCAGGATGTCCGCTATGTCGGCCATTACCTGGTCTTTCCGCGCGTGGCGAAAGCACGCCGTTCGGTACGCATGTTCACGCAATGGCTGACGCAGGAATTGAACCTGCCGCCACCGAAGCTCTGATCCATATTTCTGGCGCACCGCCAGGGACCTGCAGCCTTGCCGGCGAGCCGCCCCGCGTCAGTCGTTTTTCCCGAAGGCGGGCACGATCATGGGCGTTTTCGCCAAGGGGTCGGGGATGACGATGCACGGTATCCCGAAGACCGCTTCGATCAGCTCGCTGGTGACGATCTCGGCCGGGCTGCCCTGCGCGTGGATTCTCCCGTCCTTTATGACGAGGAGATGGCTGGCATAGCGGCAGGCCTGGTTCAGGTCGTGCAGCACGGCGACGATGCTCTTCCCCACCCCGTTCAGCGCCCGGCAGAGCTCCAGCACCTCGATCTGGTGGGCAAGGTCGAGGAAGGTCGTCGGCTCGTCGAGTAGCAGGAGATCGGTTTCCTGGGCGAGGGCCATGGCGATCCAGGCTTTTTGGCGCTGTCCGCCCGACAACTCGTCGAGGCGACGCGCCGCGAGATCGGCGACGCCGGCGGCCGCCATGGCTTCAAGCACGGCAACTTCGTCGCCAGCCGACCGGCGCCTGAACAATCCGCCATGCGGATGGCGTCCTCGCGAGACGAGTTCCTTGACGGTGATCCCGTCGGGCGTCTCGGCTCCTTGCGGCAGTACGGCGAGCCTGCGCGCCCGCTCGCGGTGGCTGAAATCGGCGATGGCGCGCCCGTCGAGCAGGACGCTGCCGTCGGACGGTTCGTGCAGGCGCGCGAGCGTGCGCAGCAAGGTCGACTTGCCGCAGGCGTTGGGACCGATGATGACGGTGAAACCGCTTCGCGGAAAAGCGAGGTCGAGTCCGCGCAGAATGTCCCTGGAGCCGTGGCCAGCGCGCAATTCACGGGTTTCGAGGGGAGAGGTCGTGCTCATGAATCCGCACCGCGCCGCATCCTGCTCCGCAGCAGCAGGACGAAATACAGGCCGCCGAGACAGGCGGTGATTGCGCCGACAGGCAGTGAGCGCGGCGCGAACAGGAGCCGCGCGGTGCAATCGCTGCCGAGCAGGAAGAGGGCGCCGAACAGGGCGGAGGTCGAGAGCGGCAGTCCGGCGCCGCCGACGAACCGACGTGCGGCATGCGGCGCGATCAGGGCAACGAAGCCGACCGGCCCCGCGATCAGGGTGGCGGTCGCGGTCAGGCACATGCCGATTAGGCCCAGGCGCAGTCGCGCGGGGCCTGGCGGCTCGCCCAGCGACATCGCCTTGTCGTCGCCGAGCGCGAGCGCATCCATGCTGCGACGGCAAGCAAGACCAAGCGGCAGCAGCACGAGCAGAACGGCTGCTCCGATCGCAAGACGGCCCCGGTCGACGCCCGCAAGCGCGCCCTGTTTCCAGCTCGCCGCGATCAGCGCGGAATCGAGCGGAGCGGTGAAGATCAGCCAGTCATTCAGGGCGGTGAAGCCGGCGCCGACGGCGATGCCGACCAGGATCAGGCGGTTGCGCTCGACATGGCCGCCGCCAGCCGCAGTATAGACGAGAAGTCCGGCAAGAAGCCCACCGGCGAAGGAGGCCAGCGCGATGATCGAGGCCGCAGCGCCGGCCAGCATCGCCAGGATCGCGCCGGAGAAGGCGCCGGCGTCGAAGCCGATCACGTCCGGGCTGCCGAGCGGATTGCGCAGCAAGGTTTGGAACAGGGCTCCCGCCATGCCGAGCGCGGCACCGGCGCAGAGTGCCGCGAGGATGCGCGGCAGGCGCCATTCGAGCACGACGAGTTGCACTGCGCCTGTCGCTTCGCCTGCCAGTGCGCGGGCGGCATCGGTCAGCGAGACCGGCATGGTGCCGAGCGTGAGCGCGACCAGGCCTAGGCCGACGCATGCGGCTGCGAGGCCGAGGTCGACCGCCAGAGTGCGGCGGGTAGTGCGCGCATTGCGGTATGATCTGGCCTGCACCGGAATCTCAGCTGCCAAGGGCATCGTCAAGTCTGGCCGCGCCGGGCTTGCGCCAGCGCGACGAGGATCGGCGCGCCGATCAACGCGCTGACGATGCCGACGGGAAGTTCGGCCGGCGGCGCCGCCACGCGTCCAAGCGCATCGGCGGCGGCGACGAGTGCCGCACCGACGAACGCTGCCAGAGGCAATATGATGCGCTGATCGACGCCGCCGAGGCGGCGTGCGATGTGCGGCGCGGCGAGGCCGATGAAGGCGATCGGTCCGGCGGCGGCGACCGCCGCCCCTGCGAGCAGGACGACGGCAAGGAGGCAACCCGCCTGCGTCCAGCCGACGCTGAGCCCAAGGGCGGCAGCGCGATCCTCGCCGAGTGCCAGCAGGTTGAGCCGGGGCGCGAGCAGCGCAGCGAGGATCGCCCCTGCGAGCAACGGCGCTGCGATCGCAGGCAGCAATGCGAGCCCATTGCCCGACAGGGCGCCGACCCGCCAGTTGCGGACGAGGTCGAAGCGCTCGGGATCAGCGAGCGCGATCGCCTGCCCGACGCCGAAGCAGAAGGCAGTGACGGCGACGCCGGCGAGCGTCAGCTTGACCGGCGCCGAGGTGCCATATGGGGCGCCGGCGACCACATGGACGGCGAGCGCTGCCAGTGCCGCTCCGCCGGAGGCGAGCCAGACATTGGCCGCCGGGCCGAGTACGAACAGCCCTGAGCCGATGATCACCGCAAGGCTCGCTCCGGCGTTGATGCCGAGCAGGCCAGGATCGCCGAGCGGGTTGCGCGTCGCGGCCTGGATGATCGCGCCGGCAGCGCCCAGAGCGGCGCCGACGACAAGGCCGAGCACCAGCCGCGGCAGTCGCAGTTGCGCAAGGATCAGCGCCGCTTCGCTGTCGCGCTCCTGCAGCAGGTCGAGCAGGCTCGATGGCGGCAGCAGCTTCGCTCCGGCAAGCAGGCTGGCCAGCATCGCGGCTGCGAGCAGGCAAGCGGTCATGAAGGCATTGCGCAAACGGCCGGTCATGCCGAGAGCCGCGCAAAGAGCGCGTCCCAGGCGCGGGCGAGATAGCGTGCCGTATAGAGCGAGCCGAAGGTGCAGTTGCCGACGACGGTCTCGACCCGGCCGGCCCTTACCGCCGGCAATCGTTGCCAGAGTGGCTCGTGCGCCAGCTCCATCGGCCCGCCATCGCCGAAATCGATCAGCAGGATCGCGTCGACGGCACCGAGCACGTCACCGAAGGAATCGAGCGCGACCTCGCCATTGGGACCGAGCCGATCGGCGCTGACCTCTCGGCCGCCGAGCTCGGCCAGCACCTGGGCCGGCATCACGAGGCCGTAGCGGGTGCCGGCACTGCGCACCAGCAGACGCCGCTTGATCGCGTCGTAATGGACGGCCGCGAAGAGTGCGCTCTCGATGACCGGCCGATGTCGCACCCGTATTGCCGCGATCGCCTCGGCATGAGCGGCAACCACTCGCGCTGCTCCCTCCGGACGTCCGAGCCAGCCGCCCAGCTGTGTCAGGTTTTCTTGCCAGGTGATGCGGTGATTGCTCGGCAGCACCGGAGCGATCGCCGGCAGTCGCAGCAGTGGCCACCAGTCGGAGTTCGGCGCGCTGTCCGGACACAGGATCAGGTCCGGCGCCAGCATCAGGATCTGCTCGAGGTCGGGCGGTGCGGCAAGAAAGGGCACGCTCGCCGGGACCGGGACCCAGGACCGGGCCCGGCTGTGGCTGTAGCCGACCAGCGGCAGATCGAAGGCCAGCGCCTGCTCCAGTCCGATGCGCGAGTCGATCGCGACGACGCGCTGCGGCATGGCAGGGATGTCGAGCCGGCCGAGCGAGGTCTCGACCTGGCGTTTCGCCGGCGCGACCTTGGCGGCGCCGGCGCCGGCGCTGGCACCGAGCAGCGCCGCCGCCCCGGTCGCGAAAGCGCGCCGCGAGAGCTTGCGACCTCGCACGTCGTTCAGAACTCGAACGTCGAGGACACCGAGACCATGCGCGCCTCGCTCGGATAGAGCAGGTTGAAGCCCGGATAGGTCGTCCAGTAGGCCTTGTTGAACAGGTTGGTGACATTGGCCTGCAGCGTGATCGGCTTGCCGGTGGCGCGCTCGATCTTGTAGCGAGCGCCGATGTCGAAGGTCGTCCAAGCCTTGAGCTTCTGCAGGTTGGCGGCATCGGCATAGTTCGAACCGGTGTAGATCATCCGTCCGAACAGGGTCAGGTTGCGGACGAAGCCCGGATCCCACTCGACGCCGAGATTCGCCTGCACATGCGGGGCGCCCTGTGCCGTGTTGCCGTCGTAGAGCCCGTCCTGAGTACGGGTCAGCTTGGCGTCGAGCAGGGTCACTCCGCCGAGCACCCGCACGCCCGACGTGACCTCGCCGGCGATGTTAAGCTCGATGCCGCGATAGCGGGTCTCGCCATTGTCGCGGAAGGTGTTGGTCACTGTATCGGCGATGCCGGAGGCCTGCGTCGTATGGAAGGCGCTGAGCGTGGTCAGCATCGTGCCCCAGTCGACCTTGACGCCGGCCTCGTACTGCTTGGTGACGAAGGGCGGCAGGATCTGGCCGGCGTTGGCGAAGGTGTTGCCGACAACGGTGCCGACGGTCAGCCCCTCGATATAGCTGGCATAGAGCGAGACGTTCTCGAGCGGCTTGACCACGAGACCGAGCATCGGGGTCAGGGCGTTGCTGGTGTTGCGTGAGGTCACGGCCTCGCTCACCGCCGCGAAGGTCTTGGCCTCGACATACTGCCGGCGCAGCCCGAGCGTCAGCTGGACGCGCTTGTCGAGCATCGAGAGCGTGTCTGAGACCGAGAAGCTGCTGAAGGTGCTTTCGTTCTGCTTGTAGCGGATACGCGATCCGAGCGACGGCATCACCGAGAACCGTGGATTGTAGATGTTGGACTGCGTCACCACCGGCGTCGGCTGCGGTGCGCCGGCGCGGGCCGAAAACAGCGTATTGGCGGAGACAGCGACCTCATGCTCGATCGGGCCGGTGACGAAGTGGCCGCGCAAGCCGGTCTCGCCGGAATGGCGGTTGATGTCGATCAGATAGGCCGCGCTGGTCGCGGTGAAGTTGCCATTCGGCATCAGCCGCGTGCCGGCCTCGACCGCCTGGTCCCAGTCCATCCGGCTGGCACCACCCTTGGCGTAGATGGTGACATCCGGCGTGATGTCGTATTCGGCCGAGAGCATGCCATAGGTGTCAGCGAACTTGCTGTAGTTCCAGGGTGAGACGTAGCTCTTGTCTGGCTCGATCGGGCGCGGCACGCGCTGGCCGGCGAGCGGCGTCACTGTGTTGTTCATCCGGTCGGTGTTCAGGATCTGGTGACCGACATCGAGCGCGAGCCGCAGCGCCTCGCCGCGGTAGTCGAGGCCCAGCGTGCCGTTGAGCAGGGTCTGCGATTGCTGGCTGATCGGCGTGCCGCCGTCGCGATAGAGCAGGTTCGCGCGGACGCCGAACTCCTTGTTCTCGCCGAAGCGGCGGCCGACATCGAGATGGCCGCCGAACTGGCTGTTGCCGATCCAGGTCGCGGTGAAACGGGTCAGCGGCTCGTCGCCGGCGCGCTTGGGGATCAGATTGATGATGCCGCCGACACCGCTCGGCGAAAGCCCGCCGAGAAAGGCGCCCGGCCCCTTGACGATCTCGACCCGCTCGATGCCGGCGAGCGTGGTCTGGGCGTTCGGCGCGATGCCGAAGAGCCCGCCGAAGCCGACGGCGGCATTGCCGATCTGGATGCCGCGGATGACGAAATAATTGGCGTTGCCGACATTGGTCGACTCGACATTACGAATGGCGGAGTCGTTCTTGACCACGTCCGCGATCGACTGCGCCCGCTGATCCTCGATCAGCTTGGCCGTGTAGTTCGTGACCGTGAGCGGCGCATCCATGACGCTCTTGGCGCCGAGCACGCCGAGTTGGCCGCCGGTGGCGATCTGGCCGCCCGGATAAGCCGGTGCGAGACCCGGCACGCCTGTCCCGGTGACGTTGATCGTATCGAGCGGGATCGCGCCCACCGGCACCCCTGCCGTGCCCGGCTGCGGTCGGGCGGGATCGAAGATCTCGACCGTCGTCGCATTGCTGAAGCGATAGGACAGGCCGGTGCCGGACAGCAGTGCGGCGACCGCCTGGCCGGTGGTCAGCGAGCCACTCACCGGGTTGCCGCGACGCGAGGCGGCGGCGGTCTCGGCGAAGACGACGTCGATCCCGGTCACGCGCACGATGTCGTTCATCGCCGCGCGCACCGGCTTGGCGGGAATGTTGAAGCTGTAGGCCGATTGCGCCTGCGCCGGCCTCACCGCGCCTGCAGTGCCCGCACCGACCAACATCGTCGTCGCCAGCAGGAGCCCCATCCTGCCCAACCTTGCCTTGCCCATGCCCCAACCTTCCCGAAACCCGGCGATGCCGACAGCTCCGCGCACCTGTCGCGCGCCGCCTTCATCTCCTTGTCGCCTGGGAGCGGGCACCACCCTCATCGTTCGGAGAAAAAAGTTTGCGCGGGCTCAAGCACCCCGCAGGTCAGGGGCTGACGAGTGTCAGACGGCCGAGCGTGGTCACCTGGAAACCAACCGAGGACTGCACGGCTGCCAAGGCCGCATTCCCGTCGCGCAGCGCGATATTGCCGCTGACGCGCCGATCGCCGAGCCCCCCGCTCATCACCAGGATACGGCCGCCGCGATAGCGCCCGATCCGCTCCAGCACATCGGCCAGCCGGGCATTGGTGAAGATGTAACGGCCCTGGCGCCAGGCCGTGGCCTCGGCGAGATCGACGGCATGGGCGTTGCCGAGGCCAGCGGCTGCATAGGTCACGCTTTCGCCCGGCTCCAGGACGAGACGACTGCTGCCGTCGCGCAGGGCGACCTCGACGCTGCCGCTGTCGAGCGTGACACTGACTTCGCGAGCCTCGGCGGAAACCTCGAAACGGGTGCCGAGCACGCGCGCTTCGCCGTTGCGCGCGGCGACGGTGAAGGGCGCCTGCCCCGGAACGACGCTGAAGAAGGCGGTGCCGCGGACGAGCTCGACCCGGCGCTCGGTCGCGCTGAGATCGACCGCGATCGCGCTGTCGGCGTCGAGCAGCACGGTCGAGCCGTCGGCCAGCGTCACATTGCGCTGCTCGGCGCGCGCCGTGGCATAGTCCGCCTGCCAATCCTCGAGGAGATGCGGGCGCTCCAGCCAGAGCCAGGCCGCCGTGAGGCAAAGTAGCAAGCCGAGCACGGCACCGGCCGCAACCTTGCCGCGACTGCGCTGACGTCGCAGTTCCTCGATCTTCTGCAAGGGGCCGGCGAGCGCGGCGGCTTCGCGCCGTTCGACAGTGTCGGAGAACGGGCCAAGATCGGCCCAGAGCCGCTCGACATTCGCGTAATGCTGCTCATGCGTTGCCGAAGCAGCGAGCCAGCGCGCGAAGTCGTCGCGGTCGGCCGTCGACGGCCGGCCGTTCATCCGGGTGAACCAGGCGATGGCCTGCTTCTCGATCTGCCGCTCGTCGGACATGGTCCGGAACTAGCGCAGTGCGTCGCGGCAGGCCAGCAGGGCCCGCGCGATCTCGCGCTCGACCGTGCTGTAGGACAACCCGAGCGCTGACGCGATCTCCTCATAGGAGCAGGCGTGCAGCCGGTTGAGCAGGAAGACCTGGCGGGTCCGCTCCGGAAGGGCGGCGATCGCATCATCGAGGCGCGCGAGGTCCTGCCGTGCCGCGACCGCCTGATCGGGTAGCACCACGGGCGCGACATACTGCTCCTCGGTGAGGCGCAGCGGCAGGCTGGCGCGCCGGCGCGCCGCCCGCAAATGGCTGATCGCAGTGTAGTGGGTCGCACGGGTCAGATAAGCCGAGGAGCAGCCGATTTGCTCGCGCGCCCGCGTCCACAGCGTGATGAAGACATCCTGCACGACGTCGGCGGCGTTGGACGCTCCGACCCGCCGAGCAGCCAGCCGCTCGAGCCGATGCTGCTCCAGCATATAGAGGCTCTCGATGTCATCGAGGCTCGCGGGCATGGGCGAAAAGGCTCCTCGGATGCCATCGGTGAAGCGTCCATAACAGCGGACACCAACTGTCACAACGACGATGTTTTAGAGATAGTCTAAAGAAATCAAATGGCTAAGCCGCTTGCGCCCGTGCCTGCGCCATGGAAAAAGCGGCATCATGAGCAGTGCCAACCAGGCCAGAGAGAGCATGAGCAGCAGCCCGTTCCACGAAGCGACATTGGCACGGCGAGAGATGCTGACACCGGGCATGGTCCGGCTGACCTTCTCCGGCGAAGGCCTCGCGCAGTTCCGTTCGACCGGCATTCCCGACGAATACATCCGCCTGTTCTTCCCCGATCCGGAGAGCGGCGAGCTCATCCTGCCGGCGATCGACGCCGAGGGCCGCTGGATCTTTCCGGAGGAACGACATCGCGTTCGTTATTCGACCTACACCGTTCGCCGCTTCGATGCCGCGAGCCGCGAGCTCGATATCGACCTCGTCGTCCATGACGGCGGCCAGGCCAGCGACTGGGCGATGACTGCCTCGGTCGGCGAGCGCATCGTCATCAACAATCCGCGCGGGCTCTATGCACCGCCTGCCGATTTGCGCTGGCAGCTCCTGATCGCCGACGCGACCGGACTTCCCGCGGTCGCCCGCATCCTCGAACAGACCCCGGCCG
This sequence comes from Allobosea sp. NPDC003192, assembly GCF_050275675.1. Taxonomy (NCBI): domain Bacteria; kingdom Pseudomonadati; phylum Pseudomonadota; class Alphaproteobacteria; order Hyphomicrobiales; family Alloboseaceae; genus Allobosea; species Allobosea sp. NPDC003192. The sequence continues at coordinate 170,573 of NZ_JBNNPK010000004.1, read as the reverse complement.
GGATCTTCAGCGACATCTTCGTCGAACTCGCCGACGAAGCGCATGTCCAGGATCTGCCCGAGCACTCCGGCGCGCGCGTGACCTGGCTCACCGGCAGCGGCAACGGCGTCTCCGGCAGCTGCATCGGCGGCTTGCTCGCAAACGCTCCGCGGACACAGGATGGAGGCTATCTCTGGGTCGCGGCCGAGAAGACCGCGGTCCGCGAGCTGCGCGACCAGGCGCGATCGCTGCCCTGCTTCATCGATGGCCGGCAGAAGCTGGTCGCCTATTGGAGCCGTTCAGTAGAGACGATTGGATAGGTCGAGCTGTTCCTGCAGCCAACAAGTGCTCGTCGGCTCCCCGGTCCGGGGCCGATTTTCAGAGTTGACGCGTTATTTTAGACTGGCCGGTTCGGCTCAATCTCGGGCTCTCGCTGGATTGATTCATTGTCCGCCAACGCTGAATTGCAGGGATGGTCCTACATTGCAGCTTTGAGAGGTCGCCTGCATGAATTCCTGCTTGAAGTGATATCGCGGTAATTTGTAAAAGTTGAAAATTATTCCATTTCTTGTTTGGTGCCGACGCATTGCCTGCGCCTAAAACAGTATCGTACCCTCCCGCGCTAGATTTTCGGTAGGGTCTGCAATGGCATTCACCATCAACGGGCAATCAACCGCGAGCGATGGCGCCCTCCATGCCAGCGGCCAGATCACCTATGAAGATGTTGCGGCCTATATGGACAGCACGCGCTATCTCGACCTGAGCGGGGCATCGAGGCAGGCGCGCCCCGCGCTCCCTTTCGCCCGCGGCAGCTACTGGATGGAGCCGGTCCGGCCCGACGTCCACGTCACCGGCTGCGACCTCGAATACCTCAACGAGGAGCGCGTCGTCGGCTGCTACCGGCCGAGCCTGTTCGTCGGCATGCTGACCGCCGGCGAGCACACCGGCTTTGTCGGCGGCCGCTCGATCGCAAGTCAGCGCATCGGCGTGCCGACATTGCTCGGCGTTGGCCGCGAGGTCGAGATCACCTCGGGCCAGCGCCGTGGCCAGATCTGCCGGATGAGCGGCTTTCATATCGGCGCCGATTTCCTGCGCAGCCTCGCGGAGGACGGGTCGGCAGGGAGCGCCGGCCTTGGCCGCCTGCTCGACGGCGGCTTCGCCTTCTATGAAATCGAGCACAGCGTCGCGCTGCGGATCCTGCTGGGCCAGCTCGCCGACAACCCGTATTCCGGCGCGCTGGGCCAGATCTATGCCGAGAGTCGCATCCTCTCGGCCCTGATCGAGTTGGAAGGTTTGCTGCACGATGCGAACGAGCGCGCCATCCCCGCTCTATCGCGCGCCCATCGCAGCCATGCCGAACAGGCCCGCCTGCTGCTCGATGCACGCCTCGCCGATCCGCCGAGCGTGCCGGAGCTCGCCCGGACGATCGGCCTGAACGAGACCGATCTGCGCCGCAGCTTCAAGGCCGCCTTCGGCACCACCATCATCGACTATCTGCGCGATCGGCGCCTCGAAGTCGCGCGCGTGCTGGTGCGGCGGCGCGAGCTTCCGGTCGCGACGATCGCCTATCGCGTCGGCTTCGCCAGCCCGGCCAATTTCGCCACTGCCTATCGCCGCCGTTTCGGCCGGCCGCCATCGCAGGATTTTTAAGCCTTCCAGGGCGTTCGCGCCCGCAAAGGAAAAACACCGGACCGCAAAGGCCGGGCGCGTGGAGCCCATCCTGGTCGCGCCATAGAACGGCCGCAGGTTCAGCGGTTCAGAAGTTTTCCGGTGACGGCAACAGATCACGACGAGACGGCCGGCGTCGCCCGGACACAACATGAAGCGGCGGCCAGTGCGCCCGTCTCGCTCGGCGCAGTTGCAGGGCGGCTGCTCGCTTTGATGCACCGCCGCCGCGGGCTGCTCGCGCTCTCGATTGTCTGTGGCACGGCCGCCGCGCTGCTCTCATTGACGCCTTATCTCGCGGCGGCGCTGGCGCTTGCGGCCCTACTCGACGGCACCGCGAACGGAAGCTGGCTCGCTTTCCTCGGGCTGGTGGCCCTCGCCGGCGTCGCTGGGCGCCATGCTCTCTTCGCCCTCTCGACTGGGCTCTCCCACCACATCGCCTTCGCCACGCAGGAGGAACTGCGCCTCGAGTTGGCCGCCAAGCTGGCGCGGGTGCCGCTCGGCTTCTTCGACGATCGCTCCAAGGGTGAACTCCGCACCGTGCTGCTCGACGATGTCGAGGGTGTCGAGGACGGCATGGCCCATCTCGTGCCGGAGTTCAGCGCGGCGATCGTCGTGCCGGTCGTCGCCATCCTGCTGCTCGCGCTGATCGACTGGCGCCTGACCATCCTGGCGCTGCTGCCGCTCTGTCTCGGCATGGTGCTGATTGGCCGGGTGATGCGGCAGGGCGAGGGCGTCACACGCGACTATCTCCAGATCCAGGCGCGCATGGCCGAAACCGTGGCGGAGATGGCCGACGGTCTGCCGACCGTGCGCGCCTTCAACCAGGACGGCCAGGCGACCGCCCGGGCGCGACGCGCTTTTGCGGAGATGACCGAGCTCTCCGAGAATTGGGCGCGCCATGCGGTGGTGCCCGGATCGGTCGCGCAGGTGCTCTTGACCAGCCACCTGCTCTTCGCCGCGCCCGCCGGGCTCGGGATGGCGGCAATGGGCTGGATCGGCACCGGCACTCTCGCTGCCTTCCTTGCCGTGACCTATGGGCTCGGCGACGTCTTCTCCTCGCTGCAGGGCATCAGCCATCGCCTGATGAAGCAGGTCGAGCTGCTCGACCGGATCGACGCGGTTCTCGCTACGCCCGAATTGCCGGCGCCCACCCAGGCGAAGACGCCGGCTGACGCCTCCGTCCGCTTTGTCGGTGTGACCTTCAGCTATGGCAGCCGGCGCGTGCTCGACGGGATCGAGCTCGAGGTCGCGCCTGGACGCTGCCTGGCTCTGGTTGGGCCGAGCGGCTCGGGCAAGTCGACCCTGGCCCGTCTGATCGCGCGATTCCACGATGTCGAGGCCGGCGCCATCCAGATCGGCGGCGTCGACGTCCGGAAGATCGCGCCGGATGTCCTCAACGCCCATGTCGCCTATGTCTTCCAGGACGTCTTCCTGTTCGCCGGCACAGTGGCGGAGAACATCCGCCTGGCGAAGCCCGCGGCCTCCGATGATGAGGTGATCGCGGCAGCGCAGGCCGCGCAAGCGCACGACTTCATCTCGGCCTTGCCGCAGGGCTACGACACCCTGATCGGCGAACGCGGCTTCGGCCTCTCCGGCGGCGAGCGCCAGCACATCTCGATCGCGCGCGCCATCCTCAAGGACGCACCGATCCTCATCCTCGATGAGGCGACCGCCTTTGCCGATCCGGAGAACGAGGCGCTGATCCAGGACGCGATCGCGGCGCTCGCCCGGCAGCGTACCCTGATCGTGATCGCGCATCGCCTGCACACCATCGCCCAGGCCGACCTGATCGCGGTGCTCGATGGAGGGCGCGTCGCCGAGCAAGGCTCGCATGCCGAACTCCTGGCGAAGGACAGGCTCTATGCCGCGATGTGGCGTGCGCAGGAGGAAGTGCGCCGGCACCGCCATGCCTCCGGTCAGCCCGATGCGCCCGTCACGGCTCGCGAGGAGAGCCTGGCATGAAGCTCCTCGTCTTGCTCCTCGCCCATCTCGGCCCGGCGCGCGGATCCTTCCTGCGCGCCATGCTGTTGACCTTTCTCGAAGGGCTCGCCGCCGCCCTGCCGGCGCTTGCGGTTGCGCTCGGCCTGCTGCGCCTGCATCAGGGCAATGCCGATGTCGCGGCGATGCTGCCCTATGCAACCGCCGTCCCAGTCGCAGTAGCACTGCGTATGCTGCTGATCCGCCGCGCCTGGGCCAATGGCTTCCATGCCGGCAACGTCGTCACCGAGACGGTCCGTAACCGCTTGCTCGACCGGATGCGCGCCGTGCCGATCGGTGCCTTGCAGCGCTGGAGCGCCGCCCGCCTTGCGACACTGTTCAGCGAGGATGGCCGTTGGATCAACGAGGTCTCGACCTTCAGCCTGAACCGCCTGTTCGGTGGGCTCGCCGCAGGTGCATGCCTGCTTGCCTGCATTTTTGTCTTCGATGCCGTGACCGCGCTTGGCGTCGTCCTCGCCTTCGGGCTCGGGCTCCTTGCCATGCCGGTCACGGGGCGCGTGCTCAGGCGGCTTCTGTCGACGCGCAACATCGAGATCGCCGGGCTGAACCAGCTGATCGGCGAATATGGCGAGGGCATCGCCGTGTTCCGTTCCTTCTGCGCCGGCGATGGCGCCTTCGCTCGCCTCGCCGACGCAGCCCGGCGCATGCGCAGGCTGATGCTCGATTCGACGCCGCAAGTCGTCTCACTGCAGGGGCTCGCCGCCTTCGCGATGACGCTCGCTCTGCCGTTTGCACTCCTCGCCTTCACCTGGCGCGGAGAAGCGGGACTGTCGCTCTCTCTGGTGCCGGCCTTCTTCCTGGCGCTGGCGGCAAGCCAGGCGCTGGCCATGGCGGTGCTGCCGCAGGCGCTGGTCGTCATGCTTGGCATTCAGGCCGAGGCCAACATCTCGCGCTTTCTGGCCGAGGCCGTGCTGGGTGGGCATGTCACCGAGGCCGGAGGGCCGCTGGCGCTGAAGCTCGACGGCGTGCATCTGCGCTATGGCGCGGACAAGCCGGAGGCTGTCAGCGATGTCAGCTTCGAGGTCAGGCCGGGCGCAACGGTCGCCATTGTCGGCCCGAGCGGGGCCGGCAAGTCGAGCCTGCTCGCCTTGATGCTGCGCTTCCTCGATCCGACCTCCGGGCGCGTCCTCCTCGGTGGCACCGATCTCTCGACGCTCGATCCCGCCCGGCTGCAGGCGCTGACCGGCTTCGTCAATCAGGACGTCCATCTCTTCCGCGACACATTGCGCGCCAATCTCCTGCTCGGCGATCCGCAGGCCAGCGAGGACAAGCTCAGCTCTGCGATCCGCGCCGCCCGGCTGGAGGAGCTCATCGCCGCGCTGCCGGGCGGGCTCGACACACGCATCGGTGAGGGCGGGCGTACGCTGTCCGGTGGCGAGCGTCAGCGCGTCGCCGTCGCTCGCGCCTTGCTGAAGGATGCGCCGATCCTGCTGCTCGACGAAGCCTCCTCGGCGATGGACCCGCTCAACGAGCGCGCCATCCAGCAGGCGATTGCCGTGCTGGAGGACGGCCGCACCGTCGTCGTCGTGGCGCATCGCCTTCGCAGCATCGCCGGCGCCGACCAGATCCTGGTGATGGCAGCCGGCCGGATCGTCGAGCGCGGCCGGCATGAGGAGTTGCTGGCGCTGGGCGGCCTCTACGCCCGGCTCTGGCAGGCGCAGGACCGCGCCGCCGGCTGGAGGCTACGTTGATGACAGCGGTAACCGAGAGCGTCCGGGCGAGCTCATTGGGCGCCGGCGGCATGCTGCGGCTCGGCATCGGCGCGGTCTACGCCGCCGCGGCCGTACCCCTGTTCTTCATCTACAACATCCTGCCGGCGAGCCTGCGCCAGGCCGGCCAGCCGCCCGAGATCGCCAATCTCGTCTTCCTCGCCTATCTGCCCTTCGCACTCAGGGCGATCTGGGCGCCAATGGTTGACCGGCTCGGCCGGCAGCGCGCGCCGGTCTACCGCCTGATCGTCCTGATCTGTCTTGCACTCGCCGTCCTCGGCATCGCCTCGCTGCTCGCCTTCTCGCCAGCCAGCGGCGCTGTCTCGATCACGCTCGCGGCGACCGCCCTGATCGTGCTGATCGCGACTGCGACGATCGCCCTCGACGGCTATCTGATGGCGATGCTGCCGGCGGTGGAGCGGGCACGCAGCGCCGCGTTGCAGGGCGGCGGCTTCGCGCTCGGCGGGCTCGCCATGGGCCTCGGCATCCTCGCCTGCGATGGCGCCGACTGGCACGTCGTGATCTGGTTGCTGATGGGCGTCATGGCTGCCCTCGCTTTGCCCGCGCTGGCGTTGCCGGTAGCGGCGCTTCCTTCCTTCGTGCCTGAGGCAACAGAGACCACGCGGCGCGGCGTCTGGCGCTTCCTCGTCGGTGCAGCGTCGCGGCGGCGGGTCGGCCTTTCGCTGACGTTGCATGGCGGGCTCGCGCTCGCCGGCGGCATGCTCCCGGTCCTGCAGGTCGATGCCGGCCTCAGCCTCGGCCAGATCGCATTGGTCTCGGCGGCGGGCGCCAATGGCGTCGGCCTGATCGCCGCCTGGGCGACGGGCCTTGCCCTGCAACGCCTCAGCGCCTGGCATATGGCGGCAGTGATCAGCCTCGCCTCGGCGCTCAGCTTCGGCGCGATAGCGCTCGCCGCGCCCAAGGTGGGTCCCTTTGCCGCGATCGCACTGTCGCTGCTGGTGATGGCGCTCGGCTACGCCTTTTTCGTCATCTTCCGCGCCCTCGTGCTGAAGGGCTGCGGCGGCCCGCGTGGCGCAACTCAGGCCGCCACCCTCGCGAGCCTCGACGCCTTCGTCTCGACCGTCTTCGCGATCCTGGCCGGGCTGGTGATCGGCCGCTTCGGCCTGCCGGCCCTGCTTTGCCTCTCCGCCCTGCTTTGCGCCGCTGGAGCCGCTCTCGCCTTCGGCGCCGGGCGCAGCGCCGACGAAATCGACATCACGCCATGACCAACCGGAGCAAGACCCAGATGGGCCGCCCTATTCGTGCTTTCCGCCTGCTCGCGACCACGGCGCTCGCTGCCGCCATGCTTCCGGCCGCCGACATCGCCTTGGCCCAGAGCACGATCGAGCTCGACGAGATCACCGTCACCGCGCGCAAACGCAATGAGCGGCTCTGGGACGTGCCCTTCACTGTCGATGCCCAGACTCGCCAGCTTCTCGACGAGAAGCGCGCCTATGACGCCCCCTCGGCGCTGAAGGACGTCGCGGGCATCTATATGCCGGGCTTCGGCGACCGCTCGACCTCGTTCCTGATCATGCGCGGCGTCGGGCCGATCCTGTTCCCGCTCGGCCCGGATGATTCCTCGGTGCTGACCTTCATCGATGGCGCGCCGCTGCCGATCGGCTCCTCCAATGCCAACTATCTCGATCTGGAGCGCGTCGAGGTGCTGAAGGGGCCGCAGAGCACGCTGTTCGGCCGCAACACCACCGGCGGCGCCGTCAACCTCGTGCCGGTGCAGCCGGAAGAGACCTGGAAGGGCTATCTGCGCACCGAATACGGCACGCAGAACCACCGCATGCTCGAAGGCGCAGTCGGCGGCCCACTGATCAAGGACAAGCTCGGCGCCCGCCTCGCCTTTCGCCTGCGCGGCATCGACGGCTACGTCAACAATGTCGCGGGCCCCGATCTTGGCCGCGAGCAGAGCGCCACGGGCCGCCTGACGCTGCGCTTCACGCCGACCGATCGGACGACCTGGACGCTCAGCGGCAGCATCGATTCCTCGGACGGCGTGCCGGTCTACTACGCGCTGAAAGGCGACGGCTTCCCGATCCAAGCGGCGCAGAACCTGGGACGCGAAGTCACGAAGAACTATGCCTTCCAGTCGAAGTTCGAGCACAGCTTCGAGCACTTCACCTTCACCTCGCAAACCTCCTACAACGCGATCCGCGCCGACCTGACCTATAACGGCGCCGACTATTTCCTCGGCAGCCGCATCACCGGAATGCCGACCAGCGCCTTCACCAACATCGCCGGGAATTATTTCGACCGGAACATCGACCAGACCCGCTTCACCCAGGAGCTGCGCCTGAACTCCAATCCCGGCGACAAGCTGCAATGGGTCGCCGGCGCCTCCTACTATCAGGACAGGGCGAAGCTGTTCTCGATGCGCAACGTCTTCCTTTACGGGCCGGCGGTTTCGGGCTTCGACAACCTGCACCAGACCACGACCGGTCAGGCGATCTTCGGCGAGGTGACCTATCCGGTGATCGAGAAGCTGAAGCTCTCGCTCGGCGGCCGCTACACCCGCGAGCAGAAGGACTATGACGGTCAGTTCTACAGCGACGGCACGCCCGGCACGGTCCCGGTCTTCGTCGAGGCCGGCAAGAGGGACTATAATTTCTGGACCGGCCGCGCCTCGCTCTCCTATGAGTGGAACGACAAGTTCATCAGCTATGCCAGCGTCTCGCGCGGCTATAAGAGCGGCGGCTTCGGCACCTTCAACTCGCTGATGTGGGCGGGCGTGCCACGCACCCCCTACGATTCCTCGAGCACGATCGCCTACGAGATCGGCAGCCGTGCGTCCTTCCTCGACGAGCGGCTGAAGGTCTCGGCAGCGCTGTTCTACAACGATGTCAGCAAGGAGCAGATCCTCGCCTACGACCTGCAGAACTTCGCCCAGCAGTCCCTCAATCTCGACACCGAAAGCTACGGCGTCGAGCTCGATGCGAGCTGGCGCATCACCGACAACTGGGAACTCGCCGGCGGCATCACCTATACCTCGACCGAGATCACCGACGTGCCGGCAGCCGCGGCCGCCGCGCAGGTAGGGCTGAAGAAGGGCAACCAGCTGCCGCAGGTGCCGGAATGGGCCGGCAAGGCCTCGGTGACCTATCGCGCCCCGCTGGGCACGCTCGGCATCGCGGCCTTCGGCCCGGCGAACCTGCTCGCCCGCGTCGGCTACAACTATATCGGCCCGCGCTATTCGGAAGCCGGCAACCTGGCCAAGCTGAAGGCGGTGCATCTGCTCTCGGCCCGGCTCGGCGTCGAATGGGGGAAGGGCGAGGCCTATATCTTCGGCGAGAACCTGCTCGACAAGCGCTATGTCACCTTCGCCCAGCCCTATGGCACCAGTGTGCAGACCGGCGCTCCCGTCTACGGCGCGGTCTATGCCCGCGGCGCGACGATCGGCGCCGGTGCCAGCCTGAAGTTCTGAGGGGCGGCGATGAGCATCATCGACGCCTCGTGCTGGCCGGTCGTGCGCTGGACCATGCCGGCCGTGATCCCGGACGCAGAGGCGGACGACCTGCTCGCAGCGTTCGACGCGCTGCTAGCCCGCGGCGAAGGCTTCGTCCTGATCTTCGACGGCGCCGAGCGGCCGGAGCAGTCGTCTCGCTTCAACCGGCTCTACAAGGACTGGTTCAAGCGCAGGCGCAAGGATCTCGGTCGGCTCGTCGCCGGCGCGGTCCGGGTCGAGCCGAACGAGGCCAAGCGCAAGGCCCTGCTCGGCAAGCTGCTCAACGCAGCGCTCGCCGCGTTCATCCCCTATCCGTTCAAGGTTGTCGGGTCGGAGATCGAGGCGCAGCAGGTGGCCAGGAAGTGGCTTCGCGCCCAAGAGCGAGGCCCGTAGAGGCGCGGCCTTGAAACGTCGCACCAATTCCGGTCGCTCAAGATGTCGCCAGACTGAATTGCCCATAGCCAGATGCTCGCAGAGCAAAGCATGGGCGCGCGAGCGGGCTTTCCGCAATCGGGTGAGATTGCCAGGCTGCCGGAGCGGTCGTGCCGGAGCTTGCGCAGCGGCTATTGCTCTCGACGCAAGTGGGCGGAGCGTGTCAGATTGCCGTCAGGGGAGCGGCCGGGCTCCGTCCTTCATCTGGTTCGCTGCATGCACCGCCGCTCTCTCCTGGTTGCCTTGGCAACATGCGGTCTTGCTATACCGGGGCGGGCGGTCCGTTCGGCGGAGCCGGCCAAGCGGATTTCGATCATGGTCGGGCTGCCGCTCGACCACCCTGTCGTGAGTGCACGGATCGGCGAGCTCTATCGGCTGCTGGCCGAGCGCGGCTGGATCGAGGGCAAGAATCTGCGCATCGGCTGGAGGGCGTGGGGGGCAAGTGGCGCCGAGCTTGCCCGGGCCGCCGCCGAGGTGGTCCGCGAGGCGCCGGACATCATCGTCGTCGGCTCCAGCGCCGAGACTGCGGCGGTGCTGGCTGAGACCCGGCGGATTCCCGTGCTGTTCTCGACGGCCTCCGATCCGGTCGGAAGTGGATTCGTGCGCTCGCTCGAACGTCCCGACGGAAATGCCACCGGCTTCAGCAACAACGACCCGGCCATGTCGGAGAAATGGGTCGAGCTGCTGACCGAGATCGCGCCGGCGACGCGCCGCATCGGCGTGGTCTTCAATCCGCGCACGACACCGGCGGCCGGCGCGACCTATCTCGCCCGCCTGCGGGCGGCCGCGCCCGCAGGCGGGCCGGCCTTCGAGACCCTCCAGGTGACCGAGCCTTCCGCCATCGACGGCATGATCGCGGGATTTGCCGGCCAGGGAGCGGGCGGCGGCCTGGTCTTCCTGCCGGATAGTTTCACCTTCCGCCATGCCGCGCTCTGCACCGCCGCCGCGGCGCGCCTGGCCCTGCCCGCCGTCTATCCATTCGACACCTTCACCGTGCAGGGCGGGCTGATGTCTTATGCAGGAGCGCGGGAGGAGACGGCCGAGATGGTCGCCTCCTATATCGACCTGATCCTGCGAGGGGCCGACGTCGCCGAATTGCCGGTGCAGTTCTCGCGCAGCTTCGAGCTGGTCATCAATGAAAAGGCCGCTACGGCCCTCGGGCTCGTCCTGCCGGCTTCGCTGCGGATTCGCGCGCAACGGATCCTGTCGTGACGCAGGACGATCTGACCGGGCAGAGGCACCTCCCACGCCGACGCGGCGAGCTCGCCCGCAAATACGCGCTCTTCGTCGGCGTCGCGATCTGTCTCGCGCTCGGGCTCAACACCGCGATCGCGACCTTCTTCGCCTTCTCGGACCAGAGAGCGCTCCTGGTCCGGGTCCAGCAGGAGCAAGCCAGGGCGGCGGCTCAGAAAATTGGCGCTTTCGTCGCCGAGATCATGAATCATCTCGACTGGGCCTCTCAGAGCGGCGCGACCAGCAACTCGCCCGAGGAGCGCCGGCTCGACGGCCTGCGGCTGATGCGGCAGGTTCCGGCCGTCCTGGAGTTGCGCCTGATCGATCCGTCGGGGCGCGAGCAACTCTTCCTGTCGCGCTATGCGCGGGACCGCGCGGATGGCGGCTCCGACTGGTCGACCGATCCGGGTTTCCAGGCAGCCCAGGCTCAGGGCAGCTTCCACGGCGAAGTCGAGTTCCGGCGCGGCTCGGAACCGCACATGGTGCTGCTGAGGCGTGCGGCTTCGCCTCCGAACTGGACCGCGCGGGCGACCGTCAATCTCGTCTTCATCCGGGAGCTGGTGTCCCGGCTCAAGGTCGGCGAGGCCGGGCGCGCCTATATCGTCACGCGCTCGGGCCGGCTGATTGCGCACCCCGACCTGCGCTTCGTGCTGCGCAACACCAATCTGGCGGCGCTTGTGAACGCGCATGAGGCTGCCGGTGTGGCGAGGGCCGGGCTTTCGGTGACGGATATCGAGGGCAGGCGCGTCCTGTCCGTCATGACTGCCGTCCCGGACGTCGACTGGAACGTGGTGATCGACCTGCCGGAGAGTGAGGCTTTCGCGCCGATCCATGCCTCGATCCTGCGCTCGCTGATGCTTCTGCTGCTGACGCTGCTCGTCGCGGTGCTGGCCGGCATCATGATCAGTCGCAGGCTCGTCGCGCCGATCAAGGTCCTCGACGAGGGCGCGGCGCGGATCGGCAAGGGCGAGCTCGACGCGCGGATCGCGATCCACACCGGCGACGAGCTGCAGGAGCTGGGAGAGCAGTTCAACGTGATGGCCGAGCGTCTCGCGGAAAGCCGCGCGGTTCTGGAGGACAAGGTTGCCGAGCGCACCGCGGCACTGGAGCAGGCCCTGCGACTTGCCTCCGCCGGGCAAAAGGCGGCGGAGGAGGCGACACGGGCGAAGTCGCGGTTCCTGGCTGTGGTCGGGCACGATATCCGCACGCCTCTCTCCGGTGTCCTCGGCGTGCTCGAACTGATCGATCGGCGCCGCCTCAGCCAACGCGACCGCCGCCTCGTCGCCATGGCCGCGACCTCGGGCGAGGCATTGGTCGACCTCGCCAATGCGACGCTCGATCTGTCGCGGCTGGAGGCCGGGACCGAGAGCCTCGATCGGCGGGATTTCGACCTTGGCGCGCTTCTCGGCGCCGCGGTGGCGTTGATGCGTCCGCTGGCGGAGCAGAAGGGGCTCGTCCTGACGCTGCGCCCTCCATCCGAGGAGCTGCGCCTGCATGGCGATGCCGGCAAGATCCACCGCATCCTGGTCAACCTGCTGCGTAACGCGATCAGCTTCACCGAGCGGGGGAAGGTGGAGCTCGCCGCCGAGCTGCAGCGCGTGCCTTCGGAGAAGAGCCTCGAGCTGAGATTGGACGTGCGTGACACCGGCATCGGCATCGACCGGGCGATGCAGCGCCAGATCTTCCGGGATTTCGTGCAGGTCGACCCGGAAACGGGGCGGCGCAATGGCGGGGTCGGGCTCGGCCTGGCGATCTGCAGCAAGCTGGTGGAGCTGATGGGCGGTTCGATTTCCGTCGTCAGCGCCAAGGGGCAGGGCAGCGCCTTTTCGGTCAAGCTCCCGGTGGTCGCGGCCAAGGCCGCGGCTCGACCGGGCGACGTCGCGACAGGCCAACTGCAGGCGATCCTCGTGGTCGACGACGATCCGGTGACCCGCGAAGTCGCGCGGCTGATGGTCGGCAAGGCCGGCCACAAGGTGCAGGCCGCGGCCTCCGGCGAGGCGGCCCTCAAGACGCTGCGCAAGCGCGCCTTCGATCTTGTGCTGCTCGACATGCACATGACCGGGATCGACGGCATAGAGACCGCCCTGGCGATCCGCGCGCTGCCCGGCATCACGCAGCCCCGCATCGTCGCGCTGACGGCGGATGTCTCGCCGGAAACGATGCGGCGCATGCGCGCGGCGGGGCTGACGACGATCCTGTCGAAGCCGATCACGTCCACGGCCCTGCTGCAGGTCATCGGGCGCGGCAGCAACCGTGCCGGCCGGAGCCAGGTCGTTGCCCTGTCGGCCGAGCAGCCCGTCGACGTCGTGTTCTTCCGGACGCAGCGCCGCCTGATCGGGCATGAGCGTACGCGGCAGCTCGTGACGCTCTTCGCGACGGTTTCCGAGGCGATCCTGACAGCGATGCAGGCCGCCCTGTCGGCTCCCGAGCGGAGCGAGTTGAGACGATTGGCTCATCAATTGGCAAGCTCGGCCGGCGCGGTCGGCCTCGGGCAGGTCTTCGCGCTCGCCGCCGCACTCGAACGCGACGCGGCGAGCGCGGAGCAGGAGGCGCTTGCGCTTGCAGTCGAGGGGCTCGGGCTGGCCCGCGGCGATGCCCTGGCGGCACTGGCCGGACTGGAGGACGAGGCGCCTGTCGCGGCGGGAGTCGCCTAGACGTCGCGCTCGACGGGCACGCCGATTTTGTAGCCCTTTCCGCTGACGGTCGCGATGATCCCCGATTTGGCGGTGTCTCCCAGCTTTTTCCGCAGGCGCGCGACCAAGGCGTCGACGCTGCGCGCGTCGACATCGGTGAAGCGGTTGCTGATGACCTCGATCAAGTAGTCGCGGCTGAGGGGATAGCCGTCGCTCTCGATGAGCGCAGCCAGCAGATCGAACTCGCCTCTCGTCAGGCGCATCGGCTCGCCATTGTTCGTCGCGAGCTCGCGGCGGAGCAGGTCGATCGTGAACGGGCCGAAGGTGGCGACGGTGTTGCGGCGCGCCGTGTCGCGCTCGATGCGGCGGCGGCGCAGCAGCGAACGAGCCCTGGCGAGAAGGTCGCGTAGGTCGACGGGCTTGTTGACATAGTGATCGGCGGCGAGCTCGAGACCGACGATCCGATCGACATCGGCGTCGCGCCGGGTCACGAAGATGATGCCGGCATCGGAAACCGACTGGAGCTCCCGGGCGAGCTCGAAGCCGTCGCCATCGGGCAGGACGACGTCGATGAAAATCAGGTCCGGCCTGAAGCGCCGCACCGCCTGCCGGGCCTGGACGATGGTCTCGGCTTCCTCGACCTGGAAGCCCTGGTCGGTGAAATAGCCGGCGATGACCGCACGGGTGACGGGATCATCCTCGACGATGACGAGCCGGTCGCGGATTGCATCCATCAGCTCTGCTTTCCCCCGATCGGTGCTCCGATTCTGCCCGATTCGGCCGAGCGGACGATTCAGCAGAGATCGCTGCGCCGCAAGCGATCGAGAGTCCCATTGTTGACCGCTGTTCACCGTGCAGTCAAAGCCCGGCGGGCTATCCACCGCCCTTCCGCCCGACGTGAGCGAACGATGGAGTAAAAGCACCACCAGGCCGGCTTTACCGGCCTGGCGTGTGTCGCGTGCTCAGATCACCCGGCGCGGGTCGAGCGCGTCCCGTAGACCGTCGCCGATGAAGTTGATCGACAGCACGGTCAGGAAGATCGCCGCGCCCGGGAACAGGGCCCAGTGCGGGGCAGTGTCGAGATGGTCCTTGGCGTCGAAGAGCAGGCGCCCCCATGTCGGGATATCAGGCGGGAAGCCGAGGCCGAGGAAGGAGAGCGTCGATTCCGCGATGATCGCCGAGGAGACCTCGATCGTCGAGGCGACGATGACCGGGCCGACCGCGTTGGGCAGGATGTGGCGCGTCATCTGGCGGAACTTGGTGGCGCCCTGGGCCTTGGCCGCTTCGACGAACTCCTTCTCGCGCAGCGAGAGGAACTGCGCCCGCACCAGCCGCGCCACCGGCATCCAGCGCAGGCCGCCGATGACGACGACGATCAGGATGAAGACGCCGCCCTCGACGCCGAACACCGCCTTGAGCTGCTCGCGGAACAGGTAGATCACCAGCAGCAGCAGCGGCAGCTGCGGCAGCGACAGGAAGAGGTCCGTCACCCACATCAGCACGGGATCGGCGACCTTGCGCGACATGCCGGCCGTGGCGCCGATCAGGACGCCGACGGTGGTCGCGACCACCATGGCGGCGAGGCCGACCGCGAGCGAGATGCGCCCGCCATACATCATCCGCGCCAGGATATCCTGACCGAGATCGTCGGTGCCAAAGGGATGCGCCAGCGACGGGCCCTGCAACGTCGCCGAGAAGTCGATGTCGTTGATCGGGATGGTCCAGATCCAGGGGCCGACGACGACGCCAAGGATCAGCAAAGCGAGGATGACGGCACTCGCCATGGCGAGCTTGTGGCGCCGGAAGCGCCGCCAGGTTTCACGCCCAGGCGAGACCGATATGGCCGCCCCGGCGTTGCCGACGGCCGGATCAGCCGAAGGAGATGCGAGGGTCGAGCCAGCCATAGAGCAGATCCGCGATGAGGTTGAAGAGGACGACCAGGCAGGCGAAGACGAAGGTCACGGCCATGATCACGGGGGTGTCGTTGGCGAGGATCGCATCGATCAGCAGCGAGCCGATGCCGGGAATCCGGAAGATCTGCTCGGTGACGATGGCGCCGCCGAAGACCGCGGGCATCTGCAGGGCGACGAGTGTCACCACCGGGATCAGCGCGTTGCGCGTGATGTGCCGGAGCGTGACCCGCTTCTCGCTCAGGCCCTTCGCGCGCGCTGTGGTGACGTAATCCAGCCGGATCACGTCGAGCACGGCGGAACGGACATAGCGCGTATAGGATGCCGCCTGGAACAGGCCGAGCACCGTGATCGGCATGATCGCTTGGCGGAACATCTCCCAGTACCAGCGCCAGCCGCTGGCGGCGATGTCGGAGCGGTAGACGAAGGGGAACCAGTCGAGCTTGATCGAGAACAGCAGGATCAAAAGCAGGCCGGTGAAGAAGGTCGGCAGCGAGAAGCCGACGAAGGCGAGCGTGTTGGCGATCTGGTCGAAGATCGAATAGGGCCGCGTCGCAGCGTAGATGCCGACGGGCAGCGCGATGCACAGCGCCAGGATCTGCGAGGTTCCGACGACGAAGAGGGTGGTTGGGACACGCTGCAGGATCAGGGTATCGACATTGATGCGGCTGGCGAAGGAGAAGCCCCAGTCGCCTTGCGCCATGGCGGAGAGCCAGCGCAGATAACGTACCATGATCGGGTCATTGAGGCCGAAGCTGGCGCGGAGCGCCTCGCGTACCTCGGGCGGGACGTTGGGATTGGTCGCCATCTCCGAGAACGGGTCGCCCGGCGCCAGCGCCAGGACCGTGAACAGGATCAGGCTGATACCGAGCAGGCTCGGAATGGCGATCAGCAATCGCCTTAGAAGATAGGTCGCCATCAAGGATTCCCGTGAAGCGGGGTGTCGCTAAAGCGAGCCGCGCGAGCCCGATGGCGATGAGACACCAACGGGCCGGATCGGCTCGCGCGGAAGCGGCAGCTCGCGGACGGTATCAGCCGTCCGCGAGCGATTCAGCCAGCCTCAGCTACGATACCAGGCAGCCACGTTCCAGGTGTCGACGTCCCAGCCGCTGTGATCGTGCATCAGGTTGGTCGCCGAGGCGGCGACGCGGGTGCGCGAGAGCAGCGGCAGGATCACATTGGCCTCGCAGAAGATCTCGTCGACCTTGATCAGCAGCGCAGCGCGCTTTGCCGGGTCGAGTTCCTTCTGGGCAGCCTTGTAGGCTTTGTCGGCTTCCGGATCGGAATAACGCGAGACGTTCCGGCCCAGCCACTTGTTCTCCTTGTTGGCGATCTCCCAGGAGGTGAACTGGTTGAGGAAGCGCTCCGGATCCGGCTGCGGCTGGGTGGTCGTGTACATTTCGATGTCGACATAGAGCTTGGTGTAGGTGTCAGGGTTCGCCACGTCGGAGGAGAAGAACACCGAGGCGGTGACCGACTTCAGCTCGAGGTCGATGCCGGCCTTCTGGCAGGCTTGCTTGATGATCGCCTGCGTCTTCTGGCGCGGGGCGTTGATCGAGGTCTGGTAGACGTATTTGAGCTTCTTGCCGTCCTTCTCGCGGATGCCGTCGGAGCCGCGCTTCCAGCCAGCCTCGTCGAGGATCTTGTTGGCTTTCTCGATATTGAACTCGTATTTCAGCTTCTGCGACCGGAACTGCTTGGGCTCGTTGACGAAGCTCGCCGTCGCCCGGCCACCGCGGCCATAGATGAACTTCTGGATCGAATCGCGGTCGATCAGCAGGTTGAACGCCTGGCGCACCTTGGGATCCGACAGGGTCGGGTGCTTGGTCTTGACGCTGGAGCGTTCGCCGTCGACCTCGGTCCAGGGATCGGTGGTGTTGAGGATGATGAACTCGATGTCGCCCGACGGCACGGCGCTGACCTTGCCGCGGCCGCCTGTCTCCATCTTCTTGAGGACCTCGTCCTCGACCTGCAGGTTCCAGGCATAGTCGAATTCGCCGGTCTGCAGCACGGCGCGTGCCGCCGAGACGGCATCGCCGCCGCCCTTGACCTCGATCGTGTCGAAATGCGGCTGGTTCTTGACGTGATAGTCCTCGTTGCGGGTGCCGGTGAGGATGTCGCCCGGCTTGAACTCGGCGAACTTGTACGGGCCGGTGCCGACCGGCTTCAGATTGGCCGGGGCCTCGCGCGACTTGGCGCCCTTGTACTCGCCGAAATGATGCTTCGGCAGGATCTGGCCGACGACGCCGACGAAGGGGTCGGCCCAGAACGGAGTCGCTTCCTTGAAGATGACCTTGACGGTGTGGTCGTCGACCTTCTCGACCTTGATGTTGGTGTAGGAGCCGGTGGTGTAGGCGGCGGTCGCCGGATCGGCGGCGTATTCCCAGGTGAAGACGACGTCGTCGGCGGTGAACGGCTTGCCGTCATGCCATTTGACGCCCTGCTTCAGCTTCCAGGTCACCACCTTGCCGTCTTCGGAGAGCCCGCCATTGGCCCTTGTCGGAACCTCGGCGGCAAGCTGCGGGGTGAGGTTGCCGTCCTTGTCCCAGCCGGCAAGCGGCTCGAAGAAGATGCGCCCGGCGATCTGGTCCTTGGTGCCGCTGGCGAAATGCGGATTGAGCAGCGTCGGAGCCTGCCAGAGCAGGATCTTCAGCGGTCCGCCGCCGCCGGCCTTGGTTGGCTTGTACTGCAGCGACGCCTGCGCCATGGCGACGTCGTTCCAGGCCAGGATCTGCGAAGCGATCGGCGCCGTGATGCCGACAGCAGCCAGCTTGCGAATGAAGGAGCGACGGGAAATCGCACCGTCCTTCACGTTCTCGATCAAGCTGCTCAGCGTACGCTCGTCCATTACAATCCCCTGTTTTGGCTGGCCTATTATGAGATGGCCCGCAGGGAGCCTAATGCATGAGCGGCTCTGCGGCTATGCCCCCTGTCGCCCGCAAATTCCGCAAGCCGCCTGCGCAAGATGCACCCATGCCACTCAGCCGGTCGCGATCTCGCGGGCGAGATTGGCGAGATAGCCGCACTCGTCGGCGGATTCGTTGTTCCACCACATCGCGCAGAGATTGTGCGATGGAATCGGCGGATCGGCTTCGAGCACGCGGAGCGCGAGCTTCTCACCCGAAAGATGAATCATTTCGCGCGGGATCATCGCCGCGCCGGTGCCGGCACTGGCGAGACGGGCGATCACCGTCAGCGGATTGCAGGTGTTGAGACGGCGCGGCTTCAGGCCATGCGCGCCGAACCACATCTGGATGGTGGTGAACAGGCCCGATGGCGAGCTGTTGGTGAAGATCGGCAGGTCGACGAGATTCTCCGGCGTCGCGACTTTCCCGGGAAACGGAAGCCTCTCGCCGATCACCCAGACGAGGTCGATCAGCCAGAGCGGGACGATGGTGACCCCGTCATGTGCGCGCGGCTGCGAGAGGAAGGCGATGTCGATCGAGCGATCGAGCAATAGCTGTTCGAGCTTGGTGCTGAAGTCGACGGTGACGTCGACCTGCAATTCGGCGTGGCGGCGCGCCAGCTGGGCGAGCAGATCGGGCAGGATGGCGGCGGCGAAGGAATCGGCGGCACCGATGCGCAGCAGGCTCCTCCCACGCAGACCTTCCTTGCTGTGGCGCTGCACCTGCTCGGCATGGGCCAGCATGCGCTCGACATCGGCATAGATGGTATTGCCCAGCGTCGTCGGCGCTGGTCGATAGTGTGAACGGTCGAACAATTCGCCGCCGAGGATACGCTCGAGCTCCTTGATGCGCAGGCTGACCGTCGGCTGCGACAGGTTGAGATGCAGGGCGGCGGCACGGAAGCCTCCGAGCCGGGCCACCCAGTAGAACGCTTCCGCCTGACCGAAGGTATAGCGCATGACTCAAGACGATAGTCAGAGGCAATCGAGTGGCAAGCACTTCTTATTTTTAATCGCCGCCCTGGCGCTCTAGCTTTCCCCCGTTCGGCGCGGCGCCGGTCTCCGGCGCCGCCAAGGCATTGCCAATAAAACAGGGGGACTCCGATGCTGACCGTGCCGACAAATCGCCGTGCGTTTCTCGCAGCTGCAGCAGGCGGCGTTTTCGGCGGCCTGCTGCCCGCGAGCCTGCTCCACGCTCAACCGAACAACGGCAAGACGCTGACGATCGTCCTGCCGAGCAACCCGATCACCATCGATCCGATAAACCAGCTCAATCACGACGCCATGGTGCTCGGCCAGACCGTGTTCGAGAACCTGGTCGAATACGATGTCGACGGCGTGCTGAAACCGCAACTCGCCAAGGCGCTGCCGGCGATCTCCGCGGACAAGAAGACCTACACCTTCGAGTTGCGCGACGACGTCACCTTCCACAACGGCAAGAAGATGACGGCGGAGGATGTGAAATACTCCTTCGACTATCTGCTCGATCCCGCCAACAAGGCGGCGCGCCGCTCGCTCTTCACCCGCATCACCAAGGTCACGGTGCTGGATCCGCTCAAGGTCCAGTTCGAGCTGTCGGAGCCCTACGGGCCCTGGCTCTACTTCCTGACCAAATACATGGGCATTTACCCGGCCGGCTCGCGCAAGGAGCATGGCGACGACTATTTCAAGTCGCGTCCCGCTGGCGTCGGCACCGGGTTCGGTGTCTTCGAGGAGTGGAAGCCGAACGACTATATCAGCTTCAAGAAGAACCCGAACTACTGGCGCAAAGGCCTGCCGCACTGGGATCGGCTCGTCGTCAAGATGATCCCGGAGGACGCGACCCGCGTCGCCTATCTGCTCACCGGCCAGGTCGACCTGATCAGTGCCCCGCCGCCGCGCGAGTTCAACCGCCTGAAGACCATGCCGGGCATCACCGGTGCTTCGCGCCCGACGCTGGGCGGTGCGCTCTTGATGTACACCAACAATCTGAAGGCACCCTTCGACGACGTGAATTTCCGCAAGGCGGTCTCCGCCGCGATCGACCGCAAGACAATCGGCGAGAAGGTCTATTACGGGCTGCTCGACCCGTCCTCCGTGCCGGCGCCGGCGCGCGGCTGGTGGTTCAACGCCGAGGCGGACAAGGAACTCGGCTTCGATCTCGACAAGGCGAAAGCCCTGCTCGCCAAATCGAAATACGCCAGCGGTGCAGAGTTCGATCTCAGCATCCAGGCCGAGCCCTATCTGCTCGACACCAAGGACGCGGCGATCTTCGTGCAGGCCCAGCTCGCCAAGATCGGCATCAAGGTCAACCTCAAGGTCTATGAGTTCTCGGTGCTGATCCAGCAGGCGATCCGCGGCGAGCACCAGGCGGCGCTGCAGGTCTTCATGTCGCCGGGCGAGCCGAGCTACATCATGCAGGTCTGCCTGACACCGGAGCAGGTGCTGTCCAAGAGCACGGGCTACAACAATCCCGAGTTCAACCAGACGCTCGCGGCCGCCTTCGCCGAGACGGAGGAGCCGAAGCTCAAGGAGCTCTATGGCAAGCTGCAAACACTCGTCGCCCGCGACGCGCCGCTCGGCGTGCTCGGCTATGTCCATGCCTCCAATCTCTGGCGGCAGACGCTCCAGGATGTAAAGGTCAACCAGGGCCTGACCATCGCACCGGGCGAGATCAAGGTCTGAAGCGAGCCTGCCATGCTCCGCCTCGTCGCAGGCCGCATCGTCTCCTCGATCGGCACGCTGCTCTTCGTCGGCCTCGCGCTCTTTGCGCTGACACGATCCGGTCCGGGGTCCCCGGCCCGGATCGTGCTCGGGGCGGATGCAACGATTGAGCAGATCACGCAGTTCGAGCAGGCGCATGGCCTCGACCGGCCGTTCCT
This sequence comes from Allobosea sp. NPDC003192, assembly GCF_050275675.1. Taxonomy (NCBI): domain Bacteria; kingdom Pseudomonadati; phylum Pseudomonadota; class Alphaproteobacteria; order Hyphomicrobiales; family Alloboseaceae; genus Allobosea; species Allobosea sp. NPDC003192. The sequence continues at coordinate 149,791 of NZ_JBNNPK010000004.1, read as the reverse complement.
ATCGCAATACGCCGCCTGGCTCGGCGATGTCATGCGCGGGGATTTCGGCAAGTCCTTCGTCACTGGCCGCGACGTCGCAGCCGAGATCGTCAATGCGCTGCCGGTGACGCTGTCGATCGTGCTCTTCGCCTTCCTGATAGCCCTCGTCTTCGGCATCGGCATCGGCGTGCTCGCGGCGCTCAAGCCGGGGGGCACCTTCGACCGGGTCAGCCGCTTCGTCTCGGTGCTCGGCCTGTCGATCCCGGCCTTCTGGCTCGGCATCGTGCTGATCCGCTTCCTCGCCGTCGACCTGCGCCTGCTGCCGCCCGGCGGCTATGTCCCGCTCTCGGCCGGCCTCAAGCTGCATTTGCAGAGCATCCTGATGCCTTCGCTCTCGCTTGCGGTCTACTACATCGCCGTATTGGCGCGGATGACGCAGGCGAGCCTGCAGGAGACCTTGCGCGGCGACTATGTCCGCACGGCCCGCGCCATGGGGCTATCGTCGCGCCAGGTCGTGTTCTACGCGCTGGTCAATGCGCTGCCGCCGGTGGTCAACCTCGCGGCGCTCTCCTTCGGCTACATGTTCGGCTGGGCGCTGATCATCGAGCAGGTCTTCAACATCCCCGGCCTGTCGCGGGCGTTGCTCAACGCGATTTCGCAGCGCGACTTCCTCTTGCTGCAGGGCATCGTCTTCCTATTCACAGCGATCTTCGTCTTCGCCAATCTCGGTGCCGACCTGATCAACCGCGTGCTCGATCCGCGCCAGAGGGCGGCGGCATGAGCAATTTGCGCAAAGCCCTCGATGGCCTCGACTGGAGCGGCTGGCTCGGTGCCGGCATCGTCGGGCTGATCGTGCTCGCTGCGATCTTCGCGCCGCTGATCGCGCCTTATGACCCGCTCGCGCTCAATATCGAGGACAGGCTGGTTGCGCCCGATGCCAGCCATTGGCTCGGCACCGACCAGGGTGGCCGCGATGTCCTCAGCCGCATTCTGTTCGGCGCGCGCGCCTCGCTATCGGTCGGGATCGGCGCGGTGTTGATCGGTGCCCTGATCGGCGTTTCCGCCGGGATCTTCGCCGCCTACAAGGGCGGGCTCGGCGAGCAGGTCGTGATGCGCATCGTCGACGGCGTCGCCTCGATCCCGCTGCTGGTCTGGGCGATCGCGATCGTCGGCGTCCTTGGTGTCGGCCCATTGCCAGTCGGGCCGCTGCTCCTGCCGAACGAGGTCAAGATCGTCGTCCTCGTCGGCTGCCTGTTCTCGCCGGTCTTCGCCCGCGTCACCTATGCGGTCGCCAAGCGCATCGCCGGGGCCGACTATGTCCGTGCCCGCTTCCTGCAGGGCGCTTCGCACTGGCAGATCATCATTGGCGACGTGCTGCCCAACTGCCTGTCGCCGATCATCGTGCAGGGCACGCTGCTGGTCGCGATCGGCATCGTCATCGAGGCCTCGATCAGCTTCGTCGGCCTCGGCGTGCAGCCGCCGCAGCCGAGCTGGGGCACCATGCTCTCCGATGCCCGCAGCGCGATCTATTCCGGCGAATGGTGGCTGCCGGTCTTCCCGGGCCTTGCCATCTCGCTGACCGTGATCGGCTTCAACCTCCTGGGTGATGCGGTGCGCGAGCTGTTCGATCCGCGCAGCGAAGCCAGGACGCTGGTCGCATGAGCCCGGTCCTGCTCCGCGTCGAGGGCCTGCGCGTCGGCTTTCGTTCAGCCGGTGGCGGCATGGTCGAGGCGGTGCGCGGCGTCGACTTTTCCGTCGCGCCTGGCGAAGCCGTCGGCATCGTCGGCGAATCCGGCTCGGGCAAGAGCCTCAGCATGCTCGCGGTGATGCGCCTGCTCGGTGCGCCGGCCCGCGCCACTGGCGGGCGCGTACTCTTCGACGGCGAAGACTTGCTCGTCGCCGATGAAAAGCGCGTGCGGGCGCTGCGTGGGCGCGACATCGCCATGGTCTTCCAGGACCCGCAGAGCTCGCTCAACCCGGCGCTGACTATCGGCCGCCAGATCACCGATGTAGTGCGGGCGCATCGCCATGTTTCGATCGGCGAGGCGCGGCGCATAGCGGCGGAAGCACTGGAGCGCGTCGGCATCCGTGATGCCGGCAAGCGCCTCGCCTCCTATCCGCATGAATTCTCCGGCGGCATGCGCCAGCGCGCGCTGATTGCGATGGCCATCGCCTGCCGGCCGCGCCTCTTGATCGCCGATGAGCCGACGACCGCGCTCGACGTCACCGTCCAGGCGCAGATCGTCGACCTGATCGCGGAACTGCGCCGCGAGCTCGGCCTCGCCGTCGTCTTCATCTCGCACAACCTGCAGCTCGTCGCCGAGATCGTCGATCGCGTCGTTGTGATGTATGGCGGCAAGGTCGTCGAGGACGGGCCGGTCGAGGCGATCGAGCGCGCCCCGCGCCATCCCTATACCAGCCTGCTCAAGGCCTGCGTGCCGAGCCTCTCGGGCCCGGTCGGCCCGCTCACCGCGATCGAGGGCGCGCCGCCGCGGCTCGGGCGCCTGCCGGTAGGCTGCCCCTTCTCGCCACGCTGCCCCGACGCCATAGAATCCTGCGCCAGTGAGATGCCGGCGCTGATCGCCGAAGCCGGACACCGCACCGCCTGCTGGAGGCCGCGATGACCGGCCCGATCCTGTCGCTGCGCGGCGTCTCGAAATCCTTCCCGCAAGGCGGGCTGCTCGATCGCTTGCTCGGACGCGACAGCCGGCTCGTCGCGCTCGACGAAGTCAGCCTCGACGTGATGCGCGGCGACGTCGTCGGCATCGTCGGCGAGAGCGGCTCAGGCAAATCGACTTTGGCAGGGCTCGCGGTCGGGCTGGCGCAGCCGACGTCCGGAGAGGTGTTGCTAGACGGCCAGTCGATGGCGGAGCTGATGCGCGACCATGCCGGGCCCTGGCGCCGGCGCGTGCAGATGGTCTTCCAGGATTCGAGCAGCGCACTGAACCCGCGCAAGAGCGTGGCGCGTTGCCTCGGCGAGACGCTGGCGCTGTGCGGCGTACCCAAGGCGCTGCGCGAGAGCGAGATCGCCGACCTGCTGACGCTGGTCGGGCTCGGCCCCGAGATCGGGGCACGCCTGCCGCATGAGCTCTCCGGCGGCCAGCGCCAGCGCATTGGTCTCGCCCGCGCCTTGGCGATGAAGCCGGAAGTGCTGATCGCCGACGAGCCGGTCTCGGCGCTCGACGTCTCGCTGCAGGCGCAGGTGATCAATCTGCTCTCGCGCCTCACGCGCGAGCTTGGCCTGACGCTGCTCTTCATCAGCCACGATCTCGCTCTGGTGCGTACGCTGTGCAGCCGCATCGTCGTGATGTGCAAGGGCGCGATCGTCGAGCAGGGACCTTGCCTCGATGTGCTGGGCCGCCCGCAGCACCCCTACACCCAAGCCCTCATCGCCGCCGTGCCGAAAGGCCTCGCCGGCCGGCGCACGCCGTTGCCGGTCCGTGCCGACGCGGCGGCTCCAGAACCCCGGGAAGACATCCATGGCGCAGCATAGCTACCGGATCGGCATCGATATCGGCGGAACCTTCACCGATGTCGTGGTCGCGCGCGACGACGGGCTGATCGAGACCCGCAAGGTGCCCTCGACCCCGGACGATTACAGCCGCGGCATCGCCCAGGCGCTGAAGGCGCTGGTCGAGGACTACCAGACCACGCCCGACCGCATCACCGGCATCGTCCATGCGACGACGGTCGCGACCAACGCCATCCTCGAATACAAGGGTGCCCGCACCGGGCTCCTGACGACTGCAGGCTTCCGCGACGTGCTCGAGATGCGCCGCCTGCGCATCCCGGTGCTCTACGACCTGCAATACGACAAGCCGAAGCCGCTGGCGGCGCGGCGCCTGCGGCTCGAGGTCAGCGAGCGGCTCGGCCCCGACGGTTCCGTGCGCGTGCCGCTGTCGCGTGAAGGCGTGATCGCGGCGGCGCAGCGCTTCCGCGAGGAGGGCGTCGAAGCGGTGGCGATCAGCTTCCTGCACGCCTACGCCGATCCCCGGCACGAGATCGAGGCTGAGGAGATCCTGCGGGCTGAGCTCGGGGAGGCCGTCTATATCTGCCGGGGCTCGGAGATCCTGCCGGAGATCCGCGAATACGAGCGGACCTCGACCGTGGTGGTGAACGCCTATATCGGCCCGGTCGTGCGCAACTATGCCAGCGCGCTGACGGCGCGGCTCGCCTCGATCGGCGTCACCTGCCAGGTCGAGATGATGCATTCCGGCGGCGGTATCATGCGGCTGGGCTCGGCGGTGAAGAGGGCGGCTTCGCTGGTCGAATCCGGTCCGGCCGCGGGCGTCATCGCCTGCGCGCGATTGGTCTCAGGCGGTGACGAGCCCAGCATCATCTCCTTCGACATGGGCGGCACCACCGCCAAGGCGGCTCTGATCGAGCATGGCGAACCGGCCCGCACCACCGAATACGAGGTCGGCGCTGGCATCAACCTGTCGAGCAAGCTGGTCAAGGGCGGCGGCTACCCGATCAAGATGCCCTTCATCGACGTCTCCGAGATCGGCGCGGGGGGCGGCAGCATCGTCGCCATCGACAAGATGAACCAGGTCTCGGTCGGCCCTCAGAGTGCAGGCGCATATCCGGGGCCCGTCTGCTACGGGCTGGGCGGCAAGCAGGCGACACTGACCGACGCCTTCCTGACACTCGGCTACATCAACGACGTGGCGCTGGCCGGCGGCAGCTTCCCGCTCAAGGCTGATGCCGGCCGCGCCGCGCTGAACGACCAGGTCGCCCGCCCGCTCGGCCTCGACCTCCAGCAGACGGCGCGCGGCGTGCTGACGCTCGCGGTCACCACCATGACGCGGGCGGTCAAGGCGGTCTCGACCTATCGCGGCCGCGATCCGCGCCAGGCGACCCTGGTCGCCTTCGGTGGCAATGGCCCGGTGGTCGCGGCGGAGGTCGCGATGGCGCTCGGCATCCGGCGCGTCATCGTCCCGCGAGCTGCCGGCGTTTTCAGCGCGCTCGGCCTGCTGCGTTCCGATGTCGAGCAGGAGTTCGTGCGGCCGTCGCGGCGGCGGGCAGGGGAACTCGACGATGCCGGGCTGGAACAGCTCTTCGCCGAACTCGGCACCGATGCCAGCCGTATCCTCGCGCTCGAAGGCTACGATCTCGCGCAGGCGGAGTTCCGCTATGCCGCCGACCTGCGCTATGTCGGGCAGGCCTATGAACTGACCGTACCGGCGAAACGCTTCGATCTCGCCGAGCTCAGCGAGCTGTTCCACCGCGAGCATGAGCGCACCTATGGCCATCGTTCGCAGAAGGATGCGGTCCATCTCGTCAACGCCCGCCTGACGGCGCGCCTGCCGCTGATAGCCCCCCGCCAGCAATTCGCGGCGGAAGCGCCTATGCGCCGGGCCGACCGGGCTGTCTCCTTCAACGCCGGCGGGGCCGCGGCCTCGATCGCCGTGATCGGCCGTGCCGATCTCGACGCGACGGCGCGGCGCGGGCCCTTCGTCATCGAGGAATACGACTGCACCTGCGTGGTCGGCCCCGGTCAGAGCGCGCGGCTCGATGAGGCCGGCAATATCGACATCGCCCTGGAGGCCGCATGAGCACGCGCGAGATCGACCCGATCACCCTCGAAGTGATCCGCAACGCGCTGGCCTCGACCGCCGACGAGATGGCGCTGATCGTGATGCGCTCGGCCTATTCGCCCGTCGTGCGCGACATCATGGACTACTCGACCGCGCTCTGCGACGCGAAGGGCCGGGTGATCGCGCAGGGCCTGACCCTGCCGATCCAGCTCTGCTCCTTCCCGCGGATCATGGGCTTCGTCCGCGAGCGCTATGGCGACGGGCTGAAACCGGGCGATGTGCTGATCGCCAACGACCCCTATGGCTCGGGCGGCCAGCATCTGCCTGACATCTACATCCTGAAGCCGATCTTCGTCGCCGGGCGACTCTCGGGTTTTGCCGCTACGGTGGCGCATCACACCGATCTCGGCGGCATCGTGCCCGGCAGCGTCGCGATCTATGCGACCGAGATCCAGCAGGAAGGCCTGCGCCTGCCGCTGCTCAAGCTCTATGATGCCGGCGAGCCGGTCGACGCCGTCTTCCGCATCCTCGAGGCGAACACACGTTCGCCGGTCGAGGTGCTCGGCGACATCCGCGCCCAGATCGCCGCCTGCAACGTCGCCGAGGAGGGGCTGAAGACGCTGATCGGCCGCTACGGCGCGCAGGAGCTGGATGCCTATATCGACGCACTGCACGACCATGCCGAGGCGATGATGCGCGACGTCATCCGCGCGCTGCCGAACGGCATCTATCGCGCCACCGACTATATCGACGGCGTCGGCGAGACCCCTGAGCCGCTGCCGATCGTCGCGACCGTCACCGTCGCCGACGACACGATCGACATCGACTTCACCGGCACGGCCGAGCAGGTCGCGGCCTCGATCAACTGCCCGATCTCGCTGCCGGAATCGGCCTCGTTCTGCGCCATACGCTGCCTGTCGCAGCAGGACATCCCGAATTGCGAGGGATATCTGCGGCCCATCACGGTCCGCGCGCCCGAGGGCTGCCTGGTCAACCCGCGCTATCCGGCCGCCTGCGGGGCGCGCGGCGTCGTCGGGTACCGCGTCTTCGATGTGATCATGCAGGCGCTCGCCCAGATCGTGCCCGAGCGGGCCATGGGCGGTTCCGAGGGCGGGCCCTATCTGCTGGCCGCCGGCGGCACGCATGAGGGGCGGCCCTTCGTGCTCAACGAGATGGTGGTCGGCACCTGGGGCGCCCGCGCCGGCAAGGACGGCATCGAGGGCATCTCCAACCCTGCCGCCAACCTCTCCAACCAGCCGGTCGAGATGATCGAAGCCGACATGCCGGTCGAGGTGCTGCGCTATGGGCTCGTGCCGGATACGGGCGGGCCGGGCGAGTTCCGCGGCGGGCTTTCCTTCGTCCGCGAGTTCCGCTTCCTCGCGCCGATCCGCTTCGTGCTGCGCGGTGATCGCCGCGACCATCCGCCCTTCGGCTTCGAGGGCGGCAGTCCCGGAGCGCCTTCCGCTCACCTCTTGATCCGCGCCGACGGCACGGAGCAGGGCCTGCCGACCATGCCGATGGAGAGTTTCACCGCACGCGCAGGCGACGTCTTCCGCCTGATCGGGGCCGGGGGCGGCGGCTATGGCGATGCGCTGCTGCGCGATCCCATTCGCGTCGAAGACGACCTACGGGAAGGGAAGGTCACGGCGGAGGGGGCCGCGCGCGACTACGGCGTGGTCTTCGCTGCCGATGGCGTGAGCATCGATCGCGACGCCACGACCCACCGACGCGTCGCACTTGCGGAGGCAAGGACATGAGCACGCCCTTGTTCGGTGCAGCTGCGCTCAACCAAAAACTCGTCGGCGTGCCCGCCGGCCGGGCGCGGCTGGAGACGCCGGTGGCCGTGCTCGACCTCGACCTGTTCGAGCACAATATCGCGCTGATGGCGCAGACCTGCCGCAAGGCCGGGCTCAACCTCAGGCCGCATGCGAAATCGCATAAATGCGCCGAGATCACCCGCCGGCAGATGGCAGCTGGGGCGCTCGGCAATTGCTGCGCCAAGCCGGGCGAATTGCTGGCACTGTTCGAGGGCGGTGTCCGGGACCTCCTGCTCAGCGCCCCGATCGCCAGCCCCGCCAAGATCGACGCGCTGGCGCGCGCTGCGGCGGCCGGTGGGCGCATCGGCGTTGTGGTCGATCGGGCCGCTCTTGCGACGGCTTATGCTGAGGCGGCGCAGCGACATGGCACGGCTTTCGACGTGTTGGTTGATCTCGATGTCGGGTTGAAGCGCAGCGGCGTTGCGACGCCGGCCGAGGCGGTCGAGCTGGCGAGGCTCGTATCCGGACTGGAAGGGCTGCGCTATCGCGGCGTCCAGGCCTATCAGGGCCGTGTCCAGCACATCGACGACTTCGCCGCGCGCCGTGCCGCCAACCAGGAGATGGGCCGGTTGCTTGCCTCAATGCTCCACGCTTTGCGCGAGGCAGGCTTCGCGCCGGAGATCGTCTCGGGCGGCGGCACCGGCAGCCATCTCCTCGATGGCGAGGACCGGTTGCTGACCGAGATCCAGGCCGGTTCCTATGTCTTCATGGACGAGGCCTATGACAGCGTCGACATGCATGGCCGCGGCGGGTCGGAGTTCAAGCCGGCGCTGCGCATCGCCGTCACCGTGATCGGCCACAGTTCGCTCGGCTTCGCCATCACCGATGGCGGCAGCAAGAGCTTTGCGCTCGACGGGCCGCCGCCACGTGTCTTCCTGAACGGCGCACTGGTCGGGCGGATCGAATGGTGCGGCGACGAGTTCGGCCGCATCCTGCCATCGGAAGGGCAGGGCGCGCTGCAGATCGGAACGGTCGTCGAATGCACGGTCCCGCATTGCGACCCGACGATCAACCTGCACGACGTGCTGCACGTCGTGCGCGGTGCCGATCTGGTGGCGCAATGGCCGGTCGAGGCGCGCGGCCGCGCCGATTGATCCAGAGCTGCCGGGCGTGGCGGCAGCGCTATACCAAGGTATCGGCCGCGATCCCATCGTCCGATTGATCGCGGCTGCTCCAGGGCGCAGAGAGCGGACGTCTTCGCGGCGCTGACCGCGAAGCGCTCCGCAACTACCGGCTTTCCGTCGCAGCAACGTGGCCATGCCTACCGATCGCGCGCAGCGACCACTGCGGCGCGCGTCGTCATGCGTGCCCGCTCGCTCGTTGGACGGCCCCACCGGGATCGAAGAGGTGGGCCATGGTGTCTACAATAAACCACGCGGCCCGCCGCAGCGCGCTCGCCACCCTGGCGCGCAACCGCGTCCTGCCCAATCTCTACGACCTCGCCGCGCTCGCACTGCTGGTCGCGCTCGCCGTCCTCGCGCTGCACGGCGCTGCGGCGATGCGTGCGCCGCTGCCCGGTCTCGTGGCGGAGCCGGTCGTGCTCGATCCGGCGCTGCTGCCGGATTATGCGCTGCGCACGACGATGCGGATGTTCGCGGCGATCATCGCCTCGCTGGTCTTCACCTTCACGATAGCGACGCTGGCGGCCAAGAGCCGGCGCGCCGAGATGGTGATCATCCCGGCGCTCGACATCCTGCAATCGGTGCCGGTGCTGGGCTTCCTGACCTTCACCGTCACCTTCTTCATGGGGCTGTTCCCGGGCAGCCAGCTCGGCGCCGAATGCGCCTCGATCTTCGCGATCTTCACCAGCCAGGCCTGGAACATGGCCTTCTCCTTCTACCAGTCGCTGCGGACGGTCCCGCGTGATCTCGACGAAGTCAGCCGCAGCTTCGGGCTGTCGTCCTGGCAGCGCTTCTGGCGGCTGGAGGCACCCTTCGCCATGCCCGGCCTGATCTGGAACACGATGATGTCGATGTCCGGCGGCTGGTTCTTCGTCGTCGCCTCCGAGGCGATCACCGTCGGCGATACCACCGTGCAGTTGCCGGGCCTCGGCTCCTGGCTGGCGCTCGCCATCAAGGAGCAGGACTTCGCCGCCGTGGCCTGGGCAGTGCTGGCGATGGCGATCGTGATCGGCCTCTACGACCAGCTGCTGTTCCGGCCGATCGTCGCCTGGGCCGACAAGTTCCGCTTCGAGCAGACCGCCGGCCAGCAGAAGCCGCGCTCCTGGGTCCACAGCCTCGCCCGGCGCACCCGCCTGCTCAAGCGCCTGACGGCTCCGCTCGCCTGGCTGGGCGGCCGGCTGCTGCTGGTGCGGTTCCGCGGTGCGCCGTCGGCGCGCCGTGAGGTCAGTGCCGGTACCGGCAAGGCGCTCGACCGGGCCTGGATCGCTCTAGTCCTCGGGCTCGGCTTCTGGGCGATGTGGACCGCCATCGTCTATCTCGGGCAGAGCCTGTCCTGGTCCGATGCCTGGGATCCGCTGGCGCGCGGCCTCGTCACGCTGCTGCGCGTCACCGTGCTGATCGCCGTCGCCAGCCTGATCTGGGTCCCGGTCGGCGTCTGGATCGGGCTGCGTCCGGCCGTCGCCGAGCGCGTCCAGCCGGTGGCGCAGTTCCTCGCCGCCTTCCCGGCGAACGTGCTGTTCCCGTTCACCGTCATCGCCATCGTCGCGACCGGCGCCAGCCCCGATATCTGGCTCTCGCCGCTGATGGTGCTCGGCACGCAATGGTACATCCTGTTCAACGTCATCGCCGGGGCGAGCGCCTTCCCGACCGATCTGCGCGAGGCGGCGAGCGTTTATCAGCTGCGCTCGTGGACCTGGTGGCGGCGCGTCATGCTGCCGGGGATCTTTCCCTATTACGTCACCGGTGCCCTTACTGCGTCCGGCGGTTCCTGGAACGCCAGCATCGTCGCCGAAGTCGCGAGCTGGGGCGACACCAGGCTCGAGGCCTATGGCCTCGGCGCCTATATCGCCAAGGCGACCGAGACCGGCGACTTCCCGCGCGTCGTGCTCGGCATCGCCGTCATGTCGCTCTTCGTCACGCTCTTCAACCGCCTGCTCTGGCGCCCGCTCTACGTGATGGCGGAACGCCGGATGCGCCTCGACTGACCCTTTTCGCAGGAGGATGCCGCCATGAACGAGATCGTAGCGACCCGCGATTTCAAGGCCGAGAAGGCCACTCCGCTCGTCAGCGCCAAAGAGGTCTGCCAGAGCTATGACAAGGGCGCGGCCGGCTCGCTCGTCGTGCTTGACAAGGTCGATGTCGAGCTCAGGCCCGGCGAGATCGTCGGCCTGCTCGGCCGCTCCGGCTCGGGCAAGTCGACGCTGCTGCGGGCGATCGCCGGGCTGATCCAGCCGAGCGGCGGCACCGTCACCTTCGAGGGGCGGACGGTGACCGGGCCCAGCTCGGGCGTCGCCGTGGTGTTCCAGAGCTTTGCGCTTTTCCCCTGGCTGAGCGTGCTGGAGAATGTCGAGCTCGGGCTGGAGGCGCAGGGCGTCGTACCGACCGAGCGGCGCAAGCGCGCGCTCGCGGCTATCGATCTGATCGGCCTCGACGGCTTCGAGAGCGCCTATCCGAAGGAGCTCTCCGGCGGCATGCGCCAGCGTGTCGGACTGGCGCGCGCCCTCGTGGTCCATCCCAAGGTGCTGCTGATGGACGAGCCGTTCTCGGCGCTCGACGTCCTCACCGCCGAGACGCTGCGCACCGATCTGCTCGACCTCTGGTGTGAAGGGCGGATGCCGATCGAGGCGATCCTGATGGTGACGCACAATATCGAGGAGGCCGTGCTGATGTGCGACCGCATCCTGATCTTCGGCTCCAATCCCGGCCGGGTCATCGCCGAGCTGAAGGTCGAGCTGCCGCAGCCGCGTGGCCGCCTCGATCCCGCCTTCCGCACTCTGGTCGAGGACATCTATGCCCGCATGACCGCGAAGGCCGGCACGCCGGCGCGCGACGGCTTCTTCCCCGGCACCGGCATCACCATGGCGCTGCCACGGGTCTCGACCAATCTGATGGCGGGGCTGATCGAGACGATCGCGGGCGCGCCCTATCAGGGCGAGGCAGACCTGCCGCCGCTCGCGGCCGAATTGCATCTGGAGATCGACGACCTCTTCCCGGTCGCCGAGACGCTGCAGCTGCTGCGCTTCGCCGATCTCGAAGGCGGCGACATCAGGCTGACCGCCGCGGGCTTACGCTTCGCCGACAGCGATGTCGACGGCCGCAAGCGCCTCTTCGCCCAGCAGCTCGCGGCCTATGTGCCGCTTGCCGCCCATATAAGGCGGGTGCTCGACGAGCGCTCCAGCCACAGGGCTCCGGCAAGGCGCTTCCGCGACGAGCTGGAGGACCATATGTCGGAGGACTATGCCGCGACGACCTTGAAGGCGGTGACGAACTGGGCCCGCTATGGCGAATACTTCGCCTATGACGAGGATGCCGACCTGTTCACGCTGGACAATCCGAGCTGATGCCCGGGCTGGACAGACCGGCTTGCGGCCTGTCTTGTCCGAGAGGTTGGTCCGACGGGCCGGCGGCGAAGGGCGGGGCATGATGCGCGATCGCGAGCGCATGCGCATCGAAAGACCATGGCTCTGGCTCGGCCTGATCACGGCGATGGCTGCGATCTTCGCAGGCGACACCTTCACCAATCTGGAGATCGCGGTTGCCGTCCTCTATGTCGCGGTGATTCTGGTCTCCGTGAGGTTCGACCGGCCGGTCGTGGTCGTCTCGTTCGGCGCCGCCAGCGCTGTGCTGACGGTGCTGAGCTATCTGCTGACGCCGCGCGGGGTGCAGGAGTCCGGGTTGGCGAATGGAGCGCTGAGCCTGATCGCCATCGGCGCGACCACTTATCTCGCCTTACGGATCGAGGCTGCCGAGGCACGGGTTCGGCAGACCCAAGCCGAGCTGGCGCATATGTCCCGAGTCACCACCATGGGCGAATTGACCGCTTCGATCGCGCATGAGGTCAGCCAGCCGCTCGCCGGCATCGTTGCCAGCGGTCATGCCGCTCTACGCTGGCTCGCGGCGACGCCGCCCGATGCGGGCGAGGCCAGGCGGGCACTGCAGCGCGTCGTCGCCGATGCCGACCGGGCCGGCGAGGTGATCGGGCGCGTGCGCAACCTCGTGGCTAAGGCCCCGCCTTCGCGCGACAGGCTCGACATGGTTGCCCTGATCGAGGACGTCCTTGCCTTGACCCGCGGCGAGCTGCGCAGGCATCGCGTGGTGCTCCAGACCGATCTGGCCGATGACCTGCCGCAACCGCTGGGCGACAAGGTCCAGCTGCAGCAGGTCGTGCTCAACCTGGTGATCAATGCAGTCGAGGCGATGGGCGGGCTGGAGACAGGGCCCCGCGACCTGCTCGTCGGCGCGGCCAGCGATGGCCGCACGATCACGGTGAGCGTCCGTGACACCGGCATCAGCCTGTCGCCGGCCGCGATCGAGCAGGTCTTCGAGGCCTTCCACTCGACCAAGCCCGGCGGGATGGGCATGGGCCTGGCGATCAGCCGCTCGATCGTCGAGGCGCATGGCGGGACGATCTATGCCGCCGTCAATCATCCGCGCGGCATGGTCTTCGGCTTCACCTTGCCGGTTGCCGGCACGACATCGGACGAACGCCGTGGATAAGCCAGCGACCGTTTTCGTCGTCGACGACGACGTCTCCGTCCGCGAAGGGCTCGACAGCCTGTTCCGCTCGGTCGGCTATGCGGTGTCGGCTTTCGCTTCGGTGCGGGAGTTTGCGCTGGCGCGGCGGCCCGACACGCCCTCCTGCCTCGTCCTCGACGTCAGGATGCCCGGCCCGAGCGGCATGGATTTCCAGGCGGAGCTTTCCGCGCTGAACGATCCGGTCCCGATCGTCTTCCTGACCGGCCATGGCGACGTGCCGATGGCGGTGCGGGCGATCAAGGCCGGCGCGGTCGAGTTCCTGCTGAAGCCGTTCCGCGAGCAGGATCTGCTGGATGCGGTGCGTGTGGCGATCGAGAAGGACGAGGCCAGGCGTCGTGACGAGGCGGCGCTCGCCGAGCTGAAAGAGCGCTTCGCGACGCTGACAGCGCGGGAGAAGGAGGTGCTCGCCTTCGTCGCCCAAGGCCGGCTCAACAAGCAGATCGCGGCCGATCTCGGCTTGAGCGAGGTGACCGTGAAGGTGCATCGCGGCCAGGTGATGCGGAAGATGGGCGCCGCGACTTTGGCCGAACTGGTCCGACTCGCCGATCTCATCTCCGGCAAGAGGAGGGCGGTCCGATGAGGGTGGACGTTCTCGGGCTGCAGGCCTTCGTCAGCATCGCCGAGCGCGGCAGCTTTCGCGCTGCCGCCTCGCATCTCAACCTGTCGCAGACGGCGCTCAGCCACCGCATCCGCAAGCTGGAAGAGTCGTTGGGTACGCCGCTCTTCCTGCGGACGACCCGGCAGGTCTCGTTGACCGCGGCCGGCACGACGCTGCTGCCGCGGGCGCGGCGCATCTTCGAGGACTTGGGGTTCGCCATCAACGAGGTCAGGGTCGAGCTGCGCGAGGGCGATGAGCAGGTCTCGCTCGGCTGCCTGCCGACGGTGGCGGCGCATTGCATGCCGGGGGTGATCGCTGCCTTCGCGGCACGCCATCCCGGCGTCGGTGTCCGCATCCACGACAACTCCGCCTCCGAGATCGCCGACAAAGTCCAGTCCGGCGAGGCCGAATTCGGCGTCACTATCGTCGCCGCCAACCGCTTTGACCTGGAGCTGAAGCCGGTCGTCAAGGAGCCTTTCGTGCTGGTCAGCCATCGCTCGATGCCGCTGGCGCAGGCGCCTTCGCTGACCTGGGCGCAATTGCAGGGAGAGCCGCTGGTCCGGATCAGCGCCGAGACCGGCAACCGCATCCTGATCGACGATGCGCTGGGGGCCAGGCGCGAGAGCCTGACCTGGCGCTACGAGGTCCAGCGCGTCGTCACCGCCGTCAGCCTGGTGCGCTCGCGCATCGGCTACGCGGTGGTGCCGCAGCTTTCGCTCGATGTCGTCGATGCCGGAGAGCTGGTCGCTATTCCCCTGCGCTCGCCGGCTGTGACCCGCACGCTTGGCATCATCACGCGCAAATCAGTGCCGCTGCGCCCGGTGACGCGTGACCTGATCGCGCTGCTGAGCCAGGTGCTGAAGCGCAGCATCGTGCCGCGGCGAGATGAAGAAAAGTAATCAATCGCTGCATTCTTATCATTTGATGGCAGAATGACTTTGGTCGAACCTCGCGACGGGACGAAACGCGCGAGGAGAGGCCAGCAATGGCAGGCGCCAACACAACGGCGATCGCCTTCATCGGCTTCGGCGAGGTCGGCCAGACCTTTTCGCGCGGCCTGCTGGCGAATGAAGGCGTCGCCATCCGCGCCTATGATCTGCTCTTTGGCAGCGAAGCCGGCACCCGTCTGGAAGCCGCTGCGGAGGGGCTTGGCGTTACCCGAGCAGTCTCCGCGCAAGAGGCCTGCGCGGGGGCAGCCTTCGTGTTCTCGGCCGTCACCGCCGATCGCGCAGAGGCGGTGGCGAGCAAGGCGGCGTCCTGGCTGAAGCCGGGGCAGGTCTTCGTCGACGTCAATTCCGCGGCACCCTCGACGAAGCAGCGGGCGGCCGAGGCTGTGATCGCCAGCGGTGCCGACTATCTCGAAGCTGCGGTGATGGCGCCGGTGCTGAAGCCCGGGCTCAATGTCGCGATCCTCAGCGGTGGCCCCAAGGCGCAGGCCGTATCCGAGGCGCTGAACGAACTCGGCATGAACCTGACGCCGGTCTCTGAGATCTATGGCCGGGCTTCGGCGATGAAGCTCTGCCGCTCGATCGTGATCAAGGGGCTGGAGGCGCTGATGGTCGATTGCGCCGCCGCCTGCGAGACCTGGGACGTCAAGGACCCCGTCTTCGCCAGCCTGCATGCGACCTTCCCGTCGATCGATTTCCATGCGCTCGCCGCCGATATGCGCGAGCGTGTCGCCACCCATGGCGTGCGCCGCTCGGCCGAGATGCGCGAGGCAGCGGAGATGCTCGGCGTTGCGGGGCTCCATCCCGGCCTGGCCCAGGCGATCGCCGACGCCCAGCTGCGCGGCGCTCGCCGCAAGGAGGGCGCCCGGTGATGTTGGATCGTCGCTCTGTCCTCGCCGGCCTGGGGCTTGCCGGCTTCGCCGGCCTTGGGCCAGCAAGCGCCCAGCAGGCCTGGCCGAACCAGCTCATCCGTATCGTCGTCCCGTTCACGCCTGGCGGCAGCACCGACGTGCTGGCGCGGGTGATCGCCGCCAAGCTCGAGCAGATCATCCCGAGCAAGGGCTTCGTTATCGAGAACCGTCCGGGCGCCGGAGGCATGAACGCGTCAGGACAGGTGGCCAGGTCCGAGCCTGACGGCCACACGCTGATGATGGGCCATATCGGCACGCTGGCGTTCGCGCCCTCGCTCTATGCCAATGTGCCCTATGACCCGGTCAAGGATTTCCAGCCGATCGCGCTCGTCGCCATGCTGCCGAACATCCTGGCGATCAATCCGAAGCTGCCGGCCAAGACGCTCAGCGAGTTCATCGCTTACGCCAAGGCGAATCCCGGCAAGCTGAACTACAGCTCCGGCGGGCAGGGCAGTGCCGCCCATATCGCCACCGCTTATTTCTGCCATCGCGCCGGCATCGAGGCGACGCATGTGCCTTATCGCGGCACCGCGCCCTCAGTGAACGACATCGTCGCCGGCAATATCCAGTTCACACTAACCGGCGGGCCGGCCGTGTTGCCCCTGGCGGAGGGCGGCCAGCTCCGGGTGCTCGGCGTCGCCGCGCGCGAACGGGTCGGCTTCGCGCCCGATTTGCCGACCCTGTCCGAGAGCGGCCTGCCGGATTTCGAGGCGGTGCAATGGTACGGGATCGTCGCGCCAGCACGTACGCCGCGCCCGGTCGTCGACCGGCTCAACCGCGAGATCAACACGCTGCTCGGCCAGCCGGACTTCGCTGCGACGCTCGCCAAGGACGGCGCCATCGCCCGGCCGGAGACGCCGGAAGGTTTTGGCAAGCTGATCGCCTCCGAACTCGCGCTCTGGCGCGAGGTGATCATCCGCGCCGGCATCAAGGCGGCGGAGTGAGCGATGGGCCAACTTGCCATCCCCTGCATGCTGATCCGCGGCGGCACCTCCAAGGGCGCCTATTTCCTGCGTGACGACCTGCCGGCTGATATCGCTGCGCGCGACGCGGTCCTGCTCGCGGTGATGGGCTCGCCCGACAAGCGCCAGGTCGATGGGCTCGGCGGCGCCCACCCCCTGACCAGCAAGGTCGCGATCGTTTCGCCTTCGGACGAGCCCGGATGCGATATCGATTTCCTGTTCGCGCAGGTCGGCGTCGAGACGGCTTCGGTCGATACCACCCCGAACTGCGGCAACATCCTCGCCGGGATCGGGCCGTTCGCGCTTTCGCGTGGACTGGTGAAGGCGAGTGGTGCGCGCACGACGGTGCGGGTCCGGACGATCAACACCGGCACCATCGCCGACCTCACCATGGATACGCCGGACGGTGAGGCGAGCGCGGAGGGTTCCGCGCGCATCGACGGCGTGCCGGGGACCTCGGCGCCGATCGATATCGGTTTTCTCGATGCGGAGGGCTCGGTCTGCGGATCGCTTTTGCCAACCGGCAATGTCGTCGATGTGATCGAGGGCGTGCCCTGTACGCTGATCGACAACGGCATGCCGGTGGTCGTGATGCGGGCTACGGATGTCGGGCGCACCGGCTATGAGCCGCGCGATCAGCTCAACGAGGATGCCGAGCTGAAAGCCCGGATCGAGGCGATACGCCTCGCGGCGGGGCCGCTGATGAATCTCGGCGACGTCGCGAAGAAGGTGGTGCCGAAGATCGCGCTGGTTGCGCCGCCGCAAGCGGGCGGGGCGATCTCGACGCGCAGCTTCATCCCGCATGAATGTCATGCCTCGATCGGCGTCTTCGCCGCGGTGACGGTCGCGACCGCCGCCGTGCTGCCGGGTTCGCCTGCCGCTTCCGTCGTCGTGATGCCGGGGGGGCGCGAGCGTACCCTCTCGGTCGAGCATCCGACCGGCGAGTTCACGGTCACGCTGACGGTCGGCGGAAGCGGGGAGCAGCCGGTTGTCGAGCGGGCCGGGCTACTGCGGACAGCGCGTATCCTGATGGCGGGGCAGGCCTTCGTGCCGGCCGGCAGAGTGTGAGAGAGGAGCGCACGCAATGAGCGCCCAGAAGACAGGGCTGGTGATCACGGCTCATCCCGGCGATTTCGTCTGGCGCGCCGGTGGCGCCATCGCGCTGCACGTCAAACGCGGCATGCGCGTCAAGATCCTCTGCCTGTCCTATGGCGAGCGCGGCGAGAGCCAGTTCGCCTGGAAGAAGGCGGGCGTGCAGATGGCGGAGGTCAAGGCGCAGCGCCGCGAGGAGGCGGAAGCGGCTGCAACAGAGCTCGGCGCCGAGATCGAGTTCATGGATGCCGGCGACTATCCGCTGCGCACCACCGAGCCGATGCTGGAGCGCGCCATCGACATCTTCCACGAGCTGAACCCGAGCTTCGTGCTGACCCATGCGCTCGAAGACCCCTATAATGTCGACCATCCCGAGGCGACGCGCTTCGCCCAGGAGGCCCGCATCATCGCGCAGGCGGCTGGCCACAAGCCCGATCCCAGCCGCGCCTATGCCGCCCCGCCGGTCTTCCTGTTCGAGCCGCATCAGCCCGAGCAGTGCAATTTCAAGCCGAACGTGATCCTCAACATCGACGAGGTCTGGGAGCAGAAGCGCAAGGCGTTCGAGATCCTCGCGGCGCAGAAGCATCTCTGGGAATACTACACCCGCGTCGCGCTGAACCGCGGCATGCAGGGTGGCCGCAACTCCGGCAAGGCGATGACCTATGGCGAGGCCTATCAGCGCCTCTTCCCGGAAGCGCTGGAGACGCTGGCATGAACCCCGTCGTCATCC
The DNA here is from genome assembly GCF_050275675.1 of Allobosea sp. NPDC003192. Taxonomy (NCBI): domain Bacteria; kingdom Pseudomonadati; phylum Pseudomonadota; class Alphaproteobacteria; order Hyphomicrobiales; family Alloboseaceae; genus Allobosea; species Allobosea sp. NPDC003192. Next base: position 131,561 of record NZ_JBNNPK010000004.1, on the reverse strand, counting down.
GCACCAGGAAGCGCGCCCCGACTGCGGCGATGGCCGATCTCGCCGCGCTCGGCGTCTCCACCACGCATGAGGCGATGGGCCGGAGCGGCCTGCTGAAGCCCTATATGCGGCCGATCTATGCCGGCGCCCAGATCGCCGGCGGGGCGGTGACGGTGCTGGCCCAGCCCGGCGACAACTGGATGATCCATGTCGCGATCGAGCAGGTGCAGCCCGGCGACGTGCTCGTGGTCGCCTGTACGACCGACAACACCGACGGCATGTTCGGCGACCTGCTTGCCACCTCGCTGAAGGCGCGCGGTGGCATCGGCCTCGTCATCGACGCCGGCGTCCGCGATGTGCGCACGCTGACCGAGATGGGCTTCCCGGTCTGGTCTCGGGCGATCTCGGCTAAGGGTACGGTCAAGGCCACCCTCGGCTCGGTCAACGTGCCCGTGGTCTGCGCCGGGGCGCTGATCCATCCGGGCGATGTGATCGTCGCCGACGATGACGGTGTCGTCGTTGTGCCGCGGCGCGAGGCCGAGGCGGTCGCCGCCGCCGGCCGTAAGCGTGAGGCCAATGAAGACGAAAAGCGTAGACGCCTGGCTGCTGGCGAACTCGGGCTGGACATGTACGCTATGCGCGACGGCCTCGCCAAAGCGGGCCTCGTCTATCGCGACGACGACAGCGAATAATCCAAGGAAAGCCCCGGCAAGGGGCTCGGCTAAACACTCGGGAGGAACGACATGACCATTCGCAGGACTGTTCTCAAAGGAATGCTCGGCCTTGCGCTGGCCACTTCGGTCAGCGGCGCGGCTCTGGCGCAGGATGCGGTCAAGATCGGCCTGATCCTGCCGATGACCGGCCCCTTCGCCTCGACCGGCCGGCAGATCGCCGCTGCCGCCAATCTCTATATCCAGGAGAAGGGCGCGACCGTCGCCGGCAAGAAGGTCGAGCTGATCGTCAAGGACGATACCGGCACCGCCGACGTCACCCGCCGCATCGCGCAAGAACTGATCGTCAACGACAAGGTCACCGCCATTGCCGGCTTCGGCCTGACGCCGCTGGCGCTCGCGACCGCGCCGCTGGCGACGCAGGCCAAGACGCCGATGGTGGTGATGGCGGCGGCGACCGGGATCATCACCGAGCGCTCGCCCTTCATCGTGCGCACCAGCCAGGTCGTGCCGCAGATCGGCTCGCCCTTCGGAACCTGGATCGCCAAGCAGGGCACCAAGCGCGTCATCACCATCGTCTCCGATTACGGCCCCGGCCATGACGTCGAGAGCTCGTTCTCGGAGGCTTTCAAGGCCGGCGGCGGCCAGGTCGAGAACATTCGCGTGCCCCTGCAGAACCCGGACTTCTCGCCCTTCCTGCAGCGCGTCGCCGACGCCAAGCCGGAGGCGCTGCTGGTCTTCGTGCCGTCCGGCGTCGGTGCCCAGTTCATGAAGCAGTTCGTCGAGCGCGGCCTCGACAAGAGCGGCATCAAGCTGATCGGTACCGGCGATTTGACCGACGACGACATCCTCAACGGCATGGGCGACATCGCGCTCGGCGTCATCACCGCCCAGCACTATTCGGCCTCGCATGACAGCCCGGAGAACAAGGCCTTCGTCGAGGGCTTCAAGAAGGCCAATCCCGGCCTGCGCCCGAACTTCATGGCGGTCGGCGGCTATGACGGCATGCACGCGCTCTATGAGGGTCTGAAGAAGACCAAGGGCGAAGGCGGCGAGGCGCTGGTCACCGCGATGAAGGGGATGAGCTGGACGAGCCCGCGCGGGCCGATCTCGATCGATCCCGAGACGCGCGACATCATCCAGAACGTCTATATCCGCAAGGTCGAGCGCGTGAACGGCGAGCTCTATAATCAGGAGTTCGAGACGATCCCGAACGTCAAGGATCCGACCAAGGCGAAGAAGTAAGCCGGCCAGGGCGGATCCGACGTGCTCACCATCCTGTTCGACGGCGTCGCCTACGGCATGATCCTGTTCGTGCTGGCCTGCGGGCTGTCCGTGACCATGGGGTTGATGAACTTCATCAACCTCGCCCACGGCGCCTTCGCCATGTTCGGCGGCTACGTCACCGTGCTGGCGATGCAGCGGCTCGGCCTGCCGTTCCTGATGGCATTGCCAGCGGCCTTCCTTGCCGCCGCGCTGGCGGGGCTGGTGCTGGAGCGGCTGGTGTACCGGCCGATGTACGCCAAGAGCCATCTCGACCAGGTGATGTTCTCGATCGGGCTGGTGTTCATGGCGGTCGCCGGCGCCGACTACCTGATGGGCTCGAGCCAGCAATTCGTGCAGCTGCCGGCCTGGCTGAGCGGGCGCTTCGATGTCGCCGGCATCGGGGTCGGCCGCTACCGGCTCTTCATCATCCTGCTCTGCGGCGCGCTGGCCTTCGCGATGCAATGGGGCTTCACGCGCACCCGCTTCGGCAGCCGGCTACGCGCCGCGGTCGACGATGCCAGGGTGGCACGCGGCCTCGGCATCCCCGTCAACCGGCTGTTCGCGCTGACCTTCGCCTTTGGCTCGGGCCTTGCCGGGCTAGGTGGCGCGCTCGGCATCGAATTGATGGGGCTCGATCCGACCTTTCCGCTGAAATTCATGATCTACTTCCTGATCGTCGTGACGGTCGGCGGCACCTCGACGATCTCCGGACCGTTCTTCGCGGCGATGCTGCTCGGGGTCGCCGATGTCGCCGGCAAGTACCTGGTGCCGCAGCTCGGCGCTTTCATCATCTATGCGCTGATGGTCGTCCTGCTGATCACCCGGCCGCACGGCCTCTTCGCCAGGGGACGGGCATGAGCGGGGAGAGCATCGAGGCGCGCGTCCAGCGCTCGCTCTATGGCGCGCGGCGCTGGCACCCGGCCGAGATCGTGTTCTGGGTCCTGGCGCTGGCCGCCTTCTTCCTGCTGCCGCGCCAGCTCCTAATCCTCAACGAGATCGCGATCCTCGGGCTGTTCGCGCTCTCGCTCGACCTGATCCTCGGCTATGCCGGCATCGTCTCGCTCGGGCATGCCGCCTTCTTCGGTTTCGGCGCCTATGCCGCCGGGCTGTTCGCCAAGCATGCCAGCGCCGATCCGCTGGCGGGATTGGCGGTCGGCATGGGCGCTGCCGGTTTGCTCGGCCTCATCACCAGCCCACTGATCCTGCGCGGCAGCGACCTGACGCGGCTGATGGTGACGCTCGGCGTCGCGCTGATCCTGGGGGAATTGGCGAACTCGCTCGGCTGGCTCACCGGCGGCGCCGACGGTCTGCAAGGCATCATGATGGGGCCGGTGCTCGGCTTGTTCGAGTTCGATATCTTCGGCCGTGTCGCCTATCTCTATTCGCTCGCCGTGCTCTTCGTGCTGTTCGTGCTGGCGCGGCGCATTGTGAGCTCGCCCTTCGGCCTGTCGCTGCGGGCGATCCGCGACAATCCCCTGCGCGCCTCGGCCTCGGGCGTGCCGCTGCACTGGCGGCTGGTTGCGGTCTATACGCTCGCGGCGGCTTATGCCGGGGCGGCCGGGGCGCTGCTCGCCCAGACCACGCAGTTCGTCTCGCTCGACGTGCTCGCCTTCCATCGCTCGGCCGACCTGATGCTGGTGCTGATCATCGGCGGCGCCGGCTATCTCTATGGCGGGCTGATCGGTGCGGTCGCCTTCAAATTGCTGCAGGACGTGATCGCGAGCTTCACGCCGCAATACTGGATGTTCTGGATCGGTCTGTTCCTCGTCCTGTTCGTGCTCGGCGGACGCGAGCTGATCCACGGTGGGATCAAGGCTGTGGTCGGCCGGATCGGGGGCCTCGGCCGGAGGTCGCCGACATGAGCGTGGCGCTCCAGACCTTCGATCTCTGCAAGAGCTTCGGCGGCATCACTGCGACCGATCATGTCGATTTCACCCTGGCGAAGGGCGCGCGCCACGCGCTGATCGGCCCGAACGGCGCCGGCAAGACCACCTTCGTCAACCAATTGACCGGGGTGCTGCGCCCGAGTTCCGGCCGGGTCGAACTGATGGGCGAGGACATCACCACGCTGCCGCGCGAGGCGCGGGTTGGGCGCGGGCTGGCGCGGACCTTCCAGATCAACCAGCTCTTCGGAACGATGACGCCGGTCGAGATGATCGCGCTGGTTACTTCCGAGCGGCTCGGCCGCGGCCGGCAGTCCTTGCGGGCGCTCGATCGGGACAAGGAACTCGTCGCCGAAACGGCCGAAATCCTTGCCCGCTTCAAGCTCGACGACATCATGGACGAGCGCATCGCGACCTTGCCCTATGGCAAGCAGCGGCAGATCGAGATCGCCGCCGCTTTCGCGGCAAGGCCGAGCGTGCTGCTGCTCGACGAGCCGGCGGCGGGCGTACCGGAGGCGGAGCGGCGCGAGTTGATGGCGACGGTCGCCGGTCTGCCGGAGGACGTCTCCGTCCTATTGATCGAGCACGACATGGACCTCGTCTTCCGTTTCGCGACGCGGATCACCGTGCTGGTCAATGGCCGCCTGCTCGCGGACGGTACGCCGAGCGAGATCGCCAACGATCCGGCGGTGCGCGCCGCCTATCTCGGGGAGCACGGCCATGGCTGAGCTCCTCAATGTCGAACGCCTCAGCGCCGGCTATGGCGAGGCCCAGGTGCTGTTCGACATCGATCTCTCGCTCGCCGAAGGGCGTTCGCTCGCTCTGCTCGGCCGCAACGGCGTCGGCAAGACCACCTTGGTCAACAGCATCATCGGCGTCACCCGCCGGCGCGGCGGCAGGATCGTGCTGGCTGGGCGCGACCTCACTACGGCCTCGCCCGAGCAGCGCGCCCATGCCGGCATCGGCTGGGTGCCGCAGGAGCGCAACATCTTCAAGTCGTTGACTGTGCTGGAGAACCTGACCGCCGTGGCGACGCCGGGCGCGTGGACGACGCAGCGCGTCTTCGCGATGTTCCCGCGCCTCGCTGAGCGCAAGGCCAATCTCGGCAACCAGCTCTCGGGCGGCGAGCAGCAGATGCTGGCGATCGGCCGGGCGCTGATGCTCAATCCCAAGCTGCTGCTCCTGGACGAGCCGACCGAGGGTCTCGCGCCGATCATCGTCGAGGAATTGCTACGTGCCTTGAAGCGATTGGTTCGCGAGGAGGGGCTCTCGGCGATCGTGATCGAGCAGCACGCCCGCAAGATCCTCGAACTCACCGACGAGGCGATCGTGCTCGAGCGCGGCCGCATCGTCCTCGCCGCGGGGAGTGCCGAGCTCCTCGCCGATCCGTCACGGCTGGAGCGCCATCTCGGCCTCGCAGCCGCCTGAATCAACGACAGAACCAGGGAAAGGAAACGCCATGAGCCAGAGACAGAAGCCGCCGTTCCGGGGCGACATGGTCGGCAGCCTGCTGCGCAGCGCGCCGGTGAAGGATGCCCGCGCCAAGCTCGCGGCCGGTGAGATCGGTCAGGCCGAATTGACCGCGATCGAGGACGAGGAGATCAGGAAGCTCGTGCGCAAGCAGGAGGAGGTCGGCCTGCAGGCGGTGACCGATGGCGAGTTCCGCCGCGCCTTCTGGCATTTCGACTTCCTCGACGGCCTCTCCGGCGTCACCAGCTTCGAGACCGATTCAGGCATCCAGTTCAAAGGCGTCACCACCAAGGGCCATGCGGTCCGCGTCACCGGCAAGCTCGACTTCCCGGACGACCATCCGCATCTCGCTCATTTCAAGTTCCTGGCCTCGACGACCGGCCGCGTGCCGAAGATGACGATTCCGAGCCCGTCCATGCTGCATTATCGCGGTGGCCGGAAGGCGATCGATCCGAGCGCCTATCTCAGGATCGAGGACTATTACGAGGATCTCGGCAAGGTCTACGCCAAGGCGATCAAGGCCTTCTACGATGCCGGCTGCCGTTATCTCCAGCTCGATGACACCAGCCTGTCCTATTTCTGCGATCCCGAGCAGCGCAAGATGCTGGCGGAGCGGGGCGACGATCCCGAGCAGTTGGTCTTCATCTATCGCGACGTGCTCAACGCGGCGCTGAAGGCCAAGCCCGCCGACATGCAGATCACCACGCACACCTGCCGCGGCAACTTCAAGTCGACCTTCATCGCGTCCGGCGGCTACGAGCCGGTCGCCGAGATGGTCTTCAACGAGATCAATGTCGACGGCTATTTCATGGAGTGGGACGACGATCGCTCTGGCGGCTTCGAGCCGCTGCGCTTCCTGCCCAAGGGCGACAAGCAGGTCGTGCTCGGGCTGGTGACCTCGAAATTCGGCGAGATCGAGAGCAAGGACAATCTCAAGCGCCGGATCGAGGAAGCCTCGAAATACGCGCCGCTGGAGCAGCTCTGCCTGTCGCCGCAATGCGGCTTCGCCTCGACCGAGGAAGGCAATGTCCTGGCCGAGGACGAGCAATGGGCAAAGCTCTCGCGCATCCTCGAAGTGGCGAAGGAAGTCTGGGGATGAGCACCGAGCCTTGCTTCGATATCGCCCATCTCGGCCATGTCGAGCTCTTCACCGACAAGCCGCAGGAAAGCCTCGACTTCTTCGTCGAGATCTTCGGATTGACGGAGAGCGGGCGCGGGGGCGACAGCGTCTATCTGCGGGCCTGGGACGACTATGAGTTCCATACGCTGAAGCTCACCGCGGCGAAGACGACCGGCGTCGGCCATATCGGCTACCGCGCCACCAGCGAGGCGGCGCTCTTGCGCCGCGTCGCGGCGATCGAGGCGATGGGCTGCGGCATAGGCTGGACGGAGGGCGATCTCGGCCATGGCCGGGCCTATCGCTTCCGCGACCCGGACGACCATGTCTTCGAGATCTACTTTGACACCAAGAAATATGTCGCTCCGGAAAAGGAGCGGCCCGCGCTGAAGAACCAGGCGCAGCGCAATCATGGCCGCGGCTGCGCGGTGCGCCGGCTCGATCATCTCAATCTGCTGGCGCAAGATGTCGCCAAGATCCGCGACTTCATGCCGAAAGCGCTGGGCAGCCGCGTCACCGAGCAGATCGTGCTCGATTCAGGCGAGGTCGGCGGCTGCTGGTTCACCGTCAACAACAAGAGCTACGACATCGCCTACACCCGCGATCACACGCCGGCGCGCGGGCGCTTCCACCATGTCACCTATGCCGTCGACCAGCGCGAGCACATCCTGGAGGCGGCCGATCTCTTCCTCGAGAATGGCGTCTTCATCGAGACCGGGCCGCACAAGCATGCGGTGCAGCAGACCTTCTTCCTCTATGTCTACGAACCCGCCGGAAACCGCGTCGAGATCGCCAATGCCGGCGCCCGCCTGATCCTCGATCCCGACTGGCAGACCGTGACCTGGACGGAAGAAGAGCGGAAGAAGGGCCAGGCCTGGGGGCTGAAGACGATCGAGAGCTTCCACACCCACGGCACGCCGCCATCGACGAAGGGGTAGGGCGCACGCCGGTCCATTGAACCTGGGTCATCCCGGCCGGAGCGCAGCGTAGAGCCGGGATCCTTGCCTGAAGCTTGATCGGAAATCCTCCGGAATGGCCCCGGGTTTCACTGCTATCGCCCGGGGCAGCCAGTGCCTGGGGCCCTCGTCCGTTACCGGGCAACCTCCGGGCAAGCTCGCCGCTCCTAAACTGATCATAGAACTCCAAAAATTGGAGCTGCCTCCAAAAAGCGGGAGTCGCCGTCCAGGCTCGCGGCCCCTTTAGCTCGCCTTTTCAATAGCTTGGTGTGTGGCACGGGGGTTGCTGAAGCGTCGCGCGGACTGGCTGGAGCGCAGCGGGCATGAATTGGCAGGCTATCGTCGATTTCGACGGGACCATCTCACGCGACGACACCACCGACCTCGTACTGCAGCGCTTCGCGGAACCGGGTTGGGAAGAGATCGAAGCCGATTGGGTCGCCGGAGCGATCGGCTCGCGCGAATGCATGGAACGCCAGGTCGCGCTGTTGCACGCCTCGCCCGACGTGTTCGACACCTTCGTCTCCTCGCTGGCGATCGACTGGGGCTTTGCCGCCTTCGTGCGGCTGTGCCAGCGCGCTAGCATCCCGGTCACGGTCGTCTCCGACGGGCTGGACCGCACCATCCACGCGCTGCTCGGCCGCGCCGGCCTCAATGGCCTCACCGTCGTCGCCAATCATATCGAGCCGCTGCCCGGCGATCGCTGGCGGCTGACCTCGCCACATGCCGACCCCTCCGGCGGCTGCACGAGCGGCACCTGCAAATGCCGCGTCGCCAGCAGCCTGAGCCGCCCGCTGACCCTGCTGGTCGGCGACGGCCGCTCGGATTTCTGCGTCGCCGGCCAGGCCGACCTCGTCTTCGCCAAGAAGAGCCTGATCGCGCATTGCCGCGACAACGGCATCGGCCATCGCCCGTTCAACACCTTCTCGGAGGCCGTCGGCCTCCTCGAAACCCTGCTGTCGGACACCACGACGGAACCGGCAGCCCCTGCACGCAAGGACATGATCAATGGATGACGGCTTCACCCTGCTCGACCGCGCCGAGCCGGTCGATGTTTCCTCCGCGCCGGCGGCGACGCTGGCCGAGGAGGAGGCTCGCCTGCTCGCGCTCGAGGCCGAATACTGCTCGCATGGCGACACGGTCCACTACACGCAGTTCCCGAAGATCTTCTCGGGCTGCGAGGGCTCGTTCATGCTCGACGCGGCGGGCAACCGCTTCCTCGACCTGCAGATGTGGTACTCGGCCGTCAATTTCGGCTACGGCAACCAGCGCCTGAACAATGCGCTGAAGCGCCAGATCGATACGCTGCCGCAGGTGGCGAGCCAGTATCTGCACCGCGAGAAGATCGAGCTCGCGGCGATGATCGCCAAGGACGCGCAACGTAAGTTCGGCGCCAAGGGCCGCGTCCACTTCAATGTCGGCGGCGCCCAGGCGGTCGAGGATTCGCTCAAGCTCGTGCGCAACGCCAAGCAGGGCAAGAGCCTGATGTTCGCCTTCGAGGGCGGCTATCACGGCCGCACGCTCGGCGCCTCGGCGATCACCTCGTCCTATCGCTATCGCCGCCGCTTCGGCCATTTTGGCGAGCGCGCGCATTTCATCCCGTTCCCCTACCATTTCCGCGGCCCCAAGGGCATGAGCAAGGAAGAGTACGGGCATCACTGCGTGCAGCAGTTCGCCCGGCTGTTCGAGAGCGAATACAACGGCGTCTGGGATCCCAAGGTCGGCGAGGCCGAGTACGCCGCCTTCTATGTCGAGCCGCTGCAGGGCACGGGCGGCTACGTGATCCCGCCACCGAACTTCTTCATCGAGCTCAAGAAGGTGCTCGACCAGCACGGCATCCTGCTGGTGGTCGACGAGATCCAGATGGGCTTCTACCGGACCGGCAAGCTCTGGTCGATCGAGCACTTCGGCGTGCAGCCGGACGTGATCGTCTTCGGCAAGGCGGTCACCAACGGTCTGAACCCGCTCTCAGGCGTCTGGGCCAAGGAAGAGCTGATCAATCCGACCGTGTTCCCGCCGGGCTCGACCCACTCCACCTTCAACGCCAATCCGCTCGGCACCGCCGTGGCGCTCGAGGCGATGAAGATGATGGAGGAAGAGGACTACGAGACCATGGTCATGGCCAAGGGCGCGTATTTCCTCGAGGGGCTGCAGGGGCTGAAGCGCCGGCACAAGATCGTCGGCGAGGTCGACGGCCTCGGCATGGCGCTGCGGATCGAGATCTGCGAGCCGCATGACAGCTTCACCCCGTCGAAGCGGCTGGTCGACCTGATGTGCGACGAGGGCATGAAGGCCGACCTCGACGTCGGCGGCAAGCGCTACGGCCTCGTGCTAGACATCGGTGGCTACTACAAGAACGTCATCACCCTCGCGCCGGCATTGACCATGAGCTATGCCGAAATCGACCTCGCGATCGAGCTGCTCGACCAGCTCTTCGCCCGCGTCGCCGGCGCCTGAGAGCGGAGAGGGGCCGGTGCGCCTGCGTGCGATCGATCTCGACGGCAGCGTGGCGGCGCAGGAGCCGCTGCGCCACCGCATCGACGCCGGCACCGCCGCGCGTATCGAGGCCGCCGACCTCGCTGGCGCGCTGCGCATCGTAGCCGGCCGCCGGGCGAAGGCGGAGCTGCTGGAGCGGCTTGGCCGGCGCGATGGCGAAGGGCAGGGCGTGCCCGTCTTCTTCTACGGCTCGGGCGATTTCCATCACTTGACCTCGGTCCTGCTAGGCAGGGTCGAGGAGCCGGTCACGGTCGTGCATTTCGACAACCATCCCGACTGGGTCAGCTTCCCCGCCACGGTGAATTGCGGCGCCTGGGTCAACCGGGCGCTGGAATTGCCTGATGTCCATAAGGTCGTGACGATCGGCCCATGTAGCGACGACCTCGTCCGCCCGGAATGGCAGTTCGCAAACTTACGGGCCGTGGCCGACGGACGGATCGCGCTCTACCCCTGGCGGCATGAGCCGTCGCGGGTCTGGGGGCGCTATGGCAAGACCGCGAGCTTCCGGCAGGAGAGCGGCCACCTGCATTGGCGCAACCTTGCGAACGAGGACTGGTCGGATTTCCTCGACGAATTGATCGCGCAGATCCCGACCAAGTCCGTCTGGCTGACGATCGACAAGGACGTGCTCGGGCCGGGCGAGGCCTGCACCAATTGGGACCAGGGTGAATTGCCCCTGCGGCATCTGCTGGCGGCGGTGGAGCGGCTGGCGGTCGAGCGCAGGATCGTCGGCGCCGATGTCTGCGGCGACTGGTCGGAGCCGCGCTTCAGCGATCCGTTCCGCGCGACGCTCGCCTATTTCGACCATCCAGCGCGCTTCAGGCCGACATCCGAGCAACTCGCCGTCAATGCCCGCGTCAACGCGCGGCTGATCGACTGCTTCCAGCGAGTGCTGTCATGAATGCCACGATCATCTTCTGGTTCGTACTGTCGGTGGTCTGCGACGTCGCCGGCCAGATCTGCTTCAAGATCGGCGCCGACAGGCTGCCGCAGGGCGCCGATTTCCGGGCCACTGCGGCGGCGGTGGCCCGCTGCGGCTGGATCACCGCCGGACTCGCGACCTATGTCGCCGAGTTCTTCATCTGGCTGCGCATCCTCGCCGAGGTGCCGCTCTCGATCGCCTTCCCGATCGCCAGCGCCAATTTCCTTGCCATCACCCTGGCCAGCGCCGTCTTCCTCGGCGAGCGCGTCGGCCGGCGGCAATGGATCGGCTCCTTCCTGATCACCTGCGGCGTCATCATCGTCGCCCGAACCGCCTGACGGACATGTTCCGATGACCATGCGCGATTTCAGTGTCCGCCTCTCCGGCGACCGCACCGGCTTCCTGCTCATCCACGGCCTCGGCGGCACGCCGACCGAATTGCGCTTCGTCGCCCGGGCGCTGCACCGGGCCGGCCATACCGTGCATTGCCCGCAGCTTGCCGGGCATTGCGCCGGGGAGGCCGAGATCCTCGCCACCGGCTGGCGCGACTGGGCGCAAAGCGTCTATGCCGAGCTCGGGCGCATGCGCGAGATCTGCGACACGGTGATCGTCGGCGGGCTGTCCATGGGCGCGGTGCTGGCGATGCATGTCGCCGCCCAACGTCCCGGCCAGGTCGATGGGCTCGCCCTCTATGCTCCGACCTTCTGGTATGATGGCTGGTCGATCCCGCGCTACGCCTTCCTGCTCAAGTGGTTCATCAACACCCCGTTCGGGCGGCGCTATCGTTTCGTCGAGCGCGAACCCTACGGGCTGAAGGACACCCGCACCCGCGCTCTGGTGGTCTCGTCGCTGGCGAGTGGCGACAGCTCCGAGGCCGGGCTGCTCGGCACGCCCTCGGGTTCGCTGAAAGAGATGTGGGACCTGATCGCGGTCACCCGCCGCGAGCTCCATCTGGTCAAATGCCCGGCGCTGCTGGTGCATCCGCGCGAGGACGACATCGCCGACCTCAAGAACGCCTTCGAGATCCAGCGCAAGCTCGGCGGGCTGGTCGACGCGGTGATCCTCGACGACAGCTATCACCTCGTCACCATCGACCAGCAGCATGAGATCGTGATCGAGCGCTCGCTGGCCCTGGCGGCCCGGCTGGCCAAGGCCCGCCTGCCGGCGCTGCCGCTCGTGGCGGCTGAATGACCATGATCCGGGTCCGCATCCTGGCAGGTATCGCGGAGGTCGCGCCGGCCGCCTGGGACTCCTGCCTGCCCGGCGAAGCCGAATGCCATGCCTATTACAGCGCCTGCAACACGGCCGCAGCGGAAACCGGCATCGGGCTGCGCATGGCGGCGGCCATTGCCGAGGAGGGCGGCGAGGTCGTCGCGGTGGCGCCGTTCTTCCGGCTGAACTATCGGCTCGATACGCCGCTGCAGGGCAAGCTCAGGGGCCTTGGCGACGCCCTGTTCCGTCATGCGCCGGGACTGGTCACCCTGAAGGGGCTCTGCATAGGCTCGCCCTATGCAGAGCGCTGCCATCTCGGCTTTTCACCGAAGCTCGATGCGGCCGGGCGCGCCGCCGCCTTCCGGGCGCTCGCTGCCGCGCTGGAGCGGCGGGCCGCCGAGGAGAAGGCCCATCTCGTGATCTGGAAGGACTTGGCGCCGGTCGAGGAAGAGGGCTTTGGGCACAGCCTGAAGCAGGCCGGTTTCGCCCGGCTCGGCAGCTTGCCGATCGCGCTGCTCGACCTGCCCTTCAAGGACGAGGCGGCCTATCTCGCCTCGCTTTCGGCGGCGACACGCAAGGACATCAGGCGCAAGCTCGCCAAGGCGGGGGAGGTGCGCATCGCGTCCCATACCGACATTGCCGGGCTGGAGCCCAGGATCGACGAACTCTACGAGGCGACACGGGCACGGAGCGGGCTCGACTATGGCGAGCTCGAAGTGCTGCCGCCCGGCTATTTCAGCGCCGTCTCGCGGGCGCTCGGCGAGCGGGCGGTGTTCGTGCTCTATTGGATCGGCGAGGAGCTTGCCGCCTTCAATCTGCTGCTGGTCGAGCCCGACCGCGTGATCGATAAGTTCCTGGGCATGCGCTACCCGCTGGCCCGCGAGCACAACCTCTATGCCGTGAGCTGGATGGCGAATGTCCGCTTCTGCCTGGAGCGCGGCATCGGCAAGTTGCAGAGCGGCCAGACGGCCTATGCCTCCAAGCTGCGCTTCGGCAGCCGGCTGGTGCCCTCGACCCTGCATGTCCGGCACCGGCTTGCGCCCTTGCAATGGGCGCTGCGCTCGCTCAGCCCCTGGCTCGGTTTCGAGCGCTTCGACCCCGACCTCGCAGCGCTCGCCCGAAGGAAGGCCGCATGAGCAGCATCTCTTCACCGGCGACGACGTCCTGGACCCGCCAGCTCGCGATCTGGATCATTTTCGTCGCGCTCGACACCGGCACGCAGCTCGCCTTCAAATGGGGCGCGGACGGGCTCGGCGACATGGAGTTCGGCCTCGCCATGATGGCGAAGGCGGTGTCGCTGCCGGGCGTCTGGTTCGCGACGCTCGGCTATATCGGCACCTTCGTCGTCTGGATGGCGATCCTGCGCGACATGCCGCTCAGCCGCGCCTTCCCGATGACGGGGCTGGTCTATGTCACGGTTCCGCTGTTCGCCTGGTCCACCTTTGGCGAGCAGATCGACCTGATGCGGGCCGGCGGAATCGCATTGATCATCGCAGGCGTGGTCCTGCTCGGGAGTGACGACTGATGCGGGGGATTGGCCCGGCCTTTTTTGTTGCGGCGGCTCTATTGGTGGCACTGCCGGCCCTCGCCGACCCGATGAGCGATGTCGTTGGCCGTTGGCGGGATTCGGACGGTGAATCGGAAATCGCGATCAGCCGCTGCGGGTCGGCTCTGTGCGGCAAGATCGTCTGGCTGAAAGAGGCGCGCTTTGACATCTTCAACCCCAATGAGGGCTTGCGGAAGCGCTCGCTGATCGGCCTCCAGGTTCTTTCCGGCTTCAAGCCGGCGGCAAAAGGGGGGCTGGAAGGCGAGGGCTACAACCCTGCCGACGGCAAGATGTATCGGACCACGCTCGAACTGACTTCGTCGCAAAGTCTTGTGGTACGTGGCTGCGTGCTCGGCGGCCTGATCTGCGACGATGATACCTGGTCGAGGCAACCATGATGTCGATCGACGATCACAGGTGAAGGAAACAAGCCCCGGCATGTCGATACGGATGACATCGCTCAGATTCAGGCTGGTGATCGGCTTCATGCTGGTCAGCGTGCCGGCGATGATGGCGTCCGCCTATATCGCTGCCCGGCTGATCTCGGACGCCTTCGAGGAGAATGTCGAGCAATGGCTCGGCGAGACCTCGCGCTTCTTCGCGCTGGAGATCGCCGAGGCGACGCAGGAGGCGCAGCGCGTCGCAGGCGTCATCGGCCACCGGCTGGAGCAGACCGGCGACGACCATAAGATGCAGCGCACCGTCGAGCGCGAGTTCGCGGTGCTGAGTTCGGTCGGCTACGACCTGATCGCGATCTATCGCCCGGGTGGCGATGTCCTGTTCAAGACCCGCGACTTCAGCAGCCTCACACCTTTGCCGGAGGAGACCAGCCTCGGCCTGTTCCGGATCGAGACGGATGGCAAGCGCTGGATCATGGCGGGCGCCGTTCAGGCCGTGCAGATCGGCGGCCAGCCGGCCAATATCCTGATCGGGACCTGGCTCGACGAAGGCTCGTTCGGCGGCATCAAGGTGGTGACGTCGCTGGAGATCCGTCTCTTCGCGCTGTTCAACGGCCAGCTCGAACCGGTGATGCAGACCCATCCCGATCGCACCGCCACGGTACCGGCCGGCGTACGGACGAGGCTCGAAGCCGGAGAGGAGGCGGTCTTTGACCCGGCTGCCGACGGCGGTGGCTATCGGGCCGTCTATTCGAGCCTGCGCGGGATCGATGGCGAGCTCGCCGCGATCAGCTTCATCGGCATGCGCAGCGAGGCGGGCTTCTTCGAGCAGCTCGGTCGGGAGAGCCTGTTCCTCGGCATCTTCCTGCTTGGCAGCGCGATCTCGATCGTCGTCGGTATCCTGACCTCGGACCTGCTGGTGCGGCCGCTGCGCGCCCTGACCCATGGCGTGCGGGCGATCGCGGCGGGAGATTTCGGCCAGCGCGTTTCGGCGGGTGGCGGGCGCGAGATCGTCGAGCTCGCCAGCGGCTTCAATGGCATGGCCGAGCAGCTCGGCAAGCTGCAGGAACTCGAGGCGGAGCTCAGGCGCAAGGATCGGCTGTCGGCGCTCGGCCAGGCGGCGATGGTGATCGCCCATGAGGTGCGCAACCCGCTCGGGATCATCAAGACCTCGACGGAGGTGGTGCGCAACCGCGCCAAGCTCGGCGGCGCCGAGGAGAAGATGCTCGGCTATGTCATCGACGAGGTCCGCCGCATCGAGACGCTGGTGCGCGACTTCCTCGACTTCGCCCAGCCAAAGCCGCCGGTGAAGGTCGAAATGCCGCTGCGCGCGGTGATCGACCGGGTCGCGGCAATCGCGGCGCCCGAATTCGGCCGTCAGAAGATCGAGCTGTCCGTCGAGGACGAGAGTGGCGGCGCGACAGTCCTTGGCGATCCCGACCAGTTGTATCAGGCTTGCCTCAATCTCATCCTCAACGCGATCGACGCGATGCCGGAGGGCGGCATGATCCGGGCGAGCTTGCGCGCCACCGAGGAGACCGTCTCGCTGACGATCAGCGACGAGGGCGCCGGCGTGCCGGACGCGATCCGGCAGGAGATCTTCAACCCGTTCTTCACCACCAAGGCCAAGGGCACCGGGCTCGGACTCGCCAAGGTGCAGAGCGTGGCGGAAGCCCATGGCGGCAGCACGGCCTGCGTCTGCGAGCCGGGACGGGGCGCTGCCTTCACCATCACGCTGCCGCGGGCGAAACCGGGAGCGCCGGCATGAACCAGTCCATCCTGGTGGTCGACGACGAGATACGGCTCGCCGACGTGCTGGCAGCGGCGCTGGAAGATCTCGGATACCGCGCCACGGCGGTGCACAGCGCCCGCGCCGCGCTCGCAGAACTCGAACAGGCGCGCTTCGATCTGGTGCTGACCGACCTGCGGCTGCCGGTGATGGACGGGCGCGCCTTGTTGCGCGAGGTCCGCAGGCGCTGGCCCGAGGTCCCGGTCATCATCATCACCGCCTTCGCGGCGGTGCGCGACGCGGTCGACCTCGTCAAGGAGGGGGCGTTCGACTACATCGCCAAGCCCTTCGAGATCGACGACGTCTCGGCCACGATCAGGCGGGCGCTGCGCCTCGCCGACGTGGTGCGCGAGAATGAGCGGCTGCGCAGCGAGCTCGAAGGCCGCCACAGCTTCGATACGCTGGTCGGCAACAGCGCCAGCTTCCGCCGCGTGATCGAGCAGGTCACCGAGGTCTGCGAGACCAAGGCGACCGTATTGCTGAATGGCGAGAGCGGCACCGGCAAGGAGCTGGTCGCCCGCGCGATCCACTTCAACAGCCCGCGTCGCGACAAGCCCTTCATCGCGATCAATTGCGCGGCGATCCCGGAATCCCTGCTGGAAAGCGAACTCTTCGGTCATGTGAAGGGCGCCTTCACCGGAGCGCTTGCCAACCGCATCGGGCGCTTCGCAGCCGCCGATGGCGGCACGCTCTTCCTCGATGAGATCGGCGACATGCCATTGCCGATCCAAGCCAAGCTGCTGCGGGTGATCCAGGAGCGCAGCTTCGAGCCGGTCGGGGCGACCCGGACGCAGACGGTCGACGTGCGGCTGGTGGCCGCGACGCACAAGGATATGCGCCAGGCCGTCGACCAGGGCAGCTTTCGCGAGGACTTGTTCTACCGGCTCAACGTCTTCCCGATCCAGCTGCCGCCTTTGCGCGAGCGGGCCGACGACATTCCGCTGCTCGCTGCGCATTTCCTGGCGGAGCTCGCCGAGGCGATGGGCAAGCGCGCCACCGGTTTCTCGCCGGCGGCCATGGCGGCGATGAGCGCCTATCACTGGCCCGGCAACATCCGGGAATTGCACAATTGCATCGAGCGGGCGGTGATCGTCGCCAAGGCGCAGACGATCGACGCAGCCGACCTGCCGCAGGACCTGTTCAACGGCAGCCGCCGGGCCGAGCGGGACGGCTTGCCGCGCGATCTCGACGCCGAGCTGGAACGGATCGAGCGCGATTTCATCATCGAGGCGCTCAGGCGCAGTGACGGTGTGCAGGTGCGCGCTGCGAAATTGCTAGGCATAGCGGAAAGAAGCCTTTGGCACCGCATTAAGAAACTCGGTATTAGGCTGGGCCGCGCGATCGCGGACTGACGACCAACGGGACGCCTCCTCCATGCTTTCTCTCGTACGTCATGAACGCCCAGCCCGCGGCCGGCGCCAGCGCGCCGCCGTCCTGGCCGGGCTCGTTGCGCTGCTCGCCTTTTCCAACGGGGCGGTGCGGGCGGATGCCGATGATGATGACGACGATGATGACACCAAGAAGATCCTGACTGATCCGACACCCGCCAAGGGCTGGATCATCACGCTGGGTGGCTCATTCCAGGTTGGCCCGAAATATGACGGCGCGAAGTCCTTCGGCCCGGGCTTCATGCCCTCGTTGTCCTGGCGCCGGGTCGGCGAACCGGCCGGGTTCAGCGCCCCGGACGACAGTTTCGACTACGCCATCTACGATACCGACCGCTTCGATGTCGGTGTCGTCGGCGCCTATAATGGCGGCCGCTATTCAGGCTCGACCTATCGGCTCCGGGGCATGCGCGACGTTCCCTGGGCGGTCGAGGCCGGCCTCTATGCCGAATACTGGGTGCTGCCCGAGCGGCTGCGCACCCGCGTCGAGGTCCGCCAGGGCTTCAATGGCCATCATGGCGTGGTCGCCGACTTCTCCGCCGATTGGGTCGAGCGGTTCGGCAGCTTCACCTTCGCGGTCGGCCCACGCCTGTCGCTCGGCAGCGCCTCCTATATGCGCACGAATTTCGGTGTGCTGCCGGGAGAGGCAGCGCTCAATGGCACGATCCCCGCCTACAAGCCCGGCGCCAGCGCCAAATCGGTCGGCCTTGCCTCATCGCTGGAATATGCGTGGTCGCCGAGCCTCTCCACCACGCTGTTCGGTCGCTACGACCGGCTGGTTGGCGATGCCGGGAATTCGCCGCTCGTCGACAGGCTTGGGGAGCGCAACCAGTTCACGTTCGGCATCGGCGCGAGCTATTCCTTCCAGGTCGGCGGCTGACGGCCGGCCTCAGGGGACCAGGATCACCCCTGAACTCGCGAAGGACAGCCAGACCGGCGTGCCCGGCGCCAGCATGTCGTCGACATCGTGGCTGATGACGAAGAGCTCGCCGACAGCGGTCTCGATCATCAGGTCGAGATGGTTGCCGAGATAGGCGCATTTTCTGATGCTGCCGGGCAGGCTGCCCTGACTCTCATGGCGCGAGACCAGCAGGCTCTGCGGCCTGATAGCCGCCTTGGCCGGCCCCGGCTGCAGGCCGCGTGCCGGCAATGAGACATGGGCCGGGCCGATCGCTACATCCGCGCGCCCGTCCGCGACCGATGTCACGGTGACGCCGACCATGTTGGCGTCGCCGATGAAGTCGGCGACGAAGGCGTCGGCCGGCTCCTCATAGAGCTGGCGCGGCGTGCCCTGCTGGGCGATGCGGGCGTTCGACATCACGATGATGCGGTCGGAGACCGCGAGCGCCTCCTCCTGATCATGCGTGACATAGGCGACGGTCAGGTTGAGCGCCTGCTGCAGCTCGCGGATCTCCTCGCGCACGCGCCGGCGCAGTTTGGCGTCGAGATTGGAGAGCGGCTCGTCGAAGAGCAGGACCTGCGGCTCCAGCACCAGCGCCCTGGCGACGGCGACGCGCTGCTGCTGGCCGCCAGAGAGCTCGGAGGGGTAGCGCTTCTCGAAGCCCTTGAGGCCGACCAGCGCCAGCTTCTCCAGCGCCATTTCCTGCGCCTTGGCCTTGGGCAGGCCCTTCACCGTCGGGCCATAGGCGGCGTTGTCGAGCACGTTCATATGCGGGAACAGCGCATAGGATTGGAAGACCATGCTGACGTCGCGGTCGGCGGCGGAGAGCCGGGTGACGTCCTTGCCGCCGATCAGGATCTCGCCTTCGCTGGCGATCTCCAGGCCGGCGATCATGCGCAACGTCGTCGTCTTGCCGCAGCCGGAGGGGCCGAGCAGCGTCACCAGCTTGCCGGCCTCGATCGAGAAATTGACATTGTCGACCGCCGTCACCGCGCCATAGCGCATGCTGACATTGCGGAACTCGACGGAGGCGGGGCCGGCCTTGGGCATGGCTGCAACGTGTCCTTACTTGATCGGCTCGGCGGCGGAGGAGGCGAGGGCGGGCGTGCCGCGCCGGCCGAGCTTGCGCTCGCCGACGCCGAGCTGGATCAGACTGATGCCGAGCGCCATGACCACGATCAGCACCGAGGAATAGGCGATGGCGAGGCCGAACTCGCCAGCCTCGACGCGGCCGACGATATAGGCGGTGGCGAGGTTGTACTCGGCCGAGACCAGGAAGATCACGGCGCTGACCGTCGTCATGCTGCGCACGAAGCTGTAGACCAGCGCCGCGACGAGGGCAGGGCGCAGCAGCGGTAGCACTACCCGCCAGAGCGTGGTGAAGCTGCGGGCCGAGAGCGTCGCCGACGCCTCATCCAGGCTCTTGTCGATCTGTGACAGGCCGGCGATGCCCGAGCGCACGCCGACCGGCATGTTGCGGAAGACGAAGGCGATGATCAGGATCAGGCCGGTGCCGGTGATCTCGACCGGCGGGACGTTGAAGGCGAGGATATAGGCGACGCCGAGCACGGTGCCGGGAATGGCGAAGCTCAGCATGGTCGCAAATTCCAGCGCCCCGCGCCCGGCGAAGCGCTGGCGCGTCAGCAGATAGGCGGTGAGCAGGCCAATCACGGCGGTGAGCGGCGCCGCAATGATCGACAGCTTCAGCGTGGTGAAGAAGGACGGCCAGGCCGAGCCGTCGAAATGGATGCCGCGACTGAAGTCGATCGAGAAGCCGGTGATGTAGTGCTGCAGCGTCGGGGTGTGGTCGCGGCCCATCGTCTTGACGAAGCCGCCCATCAGGATGACGACGTAGATCACAGCTGTCAGCGCCACCCAGGGGCCGATGACGAGGGCGGAGATCCAGGTGATGCGGCGCGGCAGCGGCGTCGGCAGGCCGGAATCGCCCTTGCCGGTGACAGTGGTGTAGGACTTGCCGCCGAGCCAGCGTTGCTGGGCCCAGAAGGCGGCGAGCGTGAAGCCGAGCAGCACGATGGCGAGTACCGCTGCCTGGCCCTGATTATGCGCAGCGCCGACCACGGCGAAGAAGATCTTGGTCGAGAGGACCTCGAAATTGCCGCCGAGCACCAGCGGGTTGCCGAAATCGGCCATGCTCTCGACGAAGCCGAGCAGGAAGGCGTTGGCGAGGCCGGGCCGCAGCAGCGGCCAGGTCACCGTGCGGAAGGTGGTCCAGCGCTTCGCGCCGAGCGTCTGGGAGGCCTCCTCGAGGCTCGGCGCGATGCCCTGCACGACGCCGATCAGCACGAGGAAGGCGATCGGCGCGAAGGCGAGCACCTGGGCGAGCAGCACGCCGGGCAGGCCGTAGATCCAGCGCGAGCGCGGGATGCCGAACCAGTCGAACATCAGCGTCGAGAACAGGCCCGAGCGACCGAAGAGCAGGATCAGCGCCAGGCCGATGACGAAGGGTGGCGTGATGATCGGCAGCACGGTGAGCAGGCGCATGGCGCGCTTGCCGGGCATGCCGGTGCGCAGGATCAGGAGCGCGCAGGCGAGGCCGAGCAAGGTGGTGATGAGGCCGGTCAGCACTGCCAGGATCAGCGTGTTCCAGGCGACGCCGCAGTTGACGTTGGCCGAAAGGCAGCCAAGCCCCCAGATCGTCGGGCTGAAGAAGCGCTCGACGAACTCGCCGAGGACGAGCGTGCCGCTGGAATCGACCAGCGCGCTGCGCAGGATCACCGCCACCGGCAGGAAGATGAACAGCGCGATCAGCATGATGACGATGCCGATCGAGGAGGTCGTGAACAGGTCGCCACGGCACAGGCCGCGATAGGCGAGGCCGTGGCAGAGCAGCAGCAGCAGCGAGACGAGGGTGATGAGCGCGCCGAAGCCCATGCCGGACTGGGCCGCGCCTGCCCCGCCGAGCAGGGCCGCCAGCGCCGGCATGCCCTGGTCCTTGAGCGTGACGGCAAAGCCCTGAGCGAAGAAGAACGCGAGGCCGGCAAAGCCGATCCAGGCCAGGAGCTTGCCGGTTCCGGCATTCTCCTGCCGGGTGCTGAGCAGGCTGGCGAGCAGGAGGGCGATGCCGACCGGCGCGAGCCAGGGTGCTGCCCCCGAGAGCACGAGCGCCAGCGCCGTGCCGGCCCTGCCGAAGGGATAGCCGACGAGGCTCATGCCCTCGGGCAGATACCAGGGGATGAGCGCATAGCCGAGCCAGCCGGCCAGCAGCGCAAGCCTCGTCGCGGGACGCATCGTCTCTCGCCTTCCGTGTCAGATGCCAGCGATCAGCGTGCGTTCACTTGGGCAGCGCCTTGATCTCCTTGTCCCACTTGGTCAGAAGCCGGACGCGCTCGGCTGACGAGCCGTATTTGACGAAGTCGTATTTGATCAGCTTCATCTCCGACATCTTCGGCGCCTGGGCCGGAACCGGCGCGTTCTTGTTCGAGGGCACCTGATAGGACTTGGCAGGCGCGGCGAGCGCCTGCGCCGCCGGGGTCAGGGCCCAGTCGTAGAACTTCTTGGCGTTGTCGAGATTGCGCGCACCCTTGACGATCGACATCGAGCCGATCTCGTAGCCGGTGCCCTCGCAGGGGGCGACGGCCTTGATCGGATCGCCCTGCACGGAGAAGACGACGGCGTCATGGATGAAGACGATGCCGACGGCGGTCTCGCCGAGGCTCGCCGCCTTGGCCGGGGCGGCGCCCGACTTGGTGTACTGGCTGACGTTCTTGTGCAGCTGCTTGAGATAGTCGAAGCCCTTGTCCTCGCCCATCAGTTGCACGACCGTGGCGAGCAGGTTGTAGGCGGTGCCCGAGGAGTTCGGGTCGGCGACCTGGACGTCGTCCTTCAGCTTGGGATCGAGCAGGTCGGCCCAGCATTTGGGCTCATTCAAACCCTTGGCCTTGATCTGCTGGGTGTTGTAGCCGAAGCCGAGCGCGCCGGCATAGATGCCGACCGAGCGCTTCTTGGCGGCTTCCCACTGCGCCAGCGCCCATTCGTGCAGGTCCTTGTTGGCAGGCGACTCGTATTCCTGGGTGAGGCCTTCCTCGGCCGCCTGCAGATGCGGATCGCCAGTCCCGCCCCACCAGATGTCGCCGCGCGGATTGGACGATTCCGCCTTGAGCTGGGCGTAGATCTCGCCGGCCGATTTGCGGGTCATCGCGACCTTGATGCCGGTCTCCTTCTCGAAGGCGCCGCTCATGGCGCGGCACCACTCCTCCTGCACGCCGCAATACATGACGAGCGAGCCCTGGGCTTGGGCCGGAGCCGCGGCGAAGGCTGCACCCGTGGCTGCGATTGCGAACAATCCGGCGCGGAGCCGGTTCAATGCCTGCATGATGTCCTCCCGATTGTTGGTTCTGTTTGCTCTTGTTGGGTCGATAGTGACCGTTCGCCGGAAAAGATCAACGATCCCTGTGCCGGCTCATGATTCCGGTGATGCGCTCCAGTTCCACCGTCAGCTCCGGTGTGCAGCACAGGACCGGGTTGCCGGCCGCTATCGCATCGCCTTCGAAGAAGTCGTTGACGTGGGCGCCGGCCTCGGCCGCGATGACCAGGCCGGCGGCGACGTCCCAGGAATTGATGTGCAACTCGGCATAGGCGTCGGTTCGGCCGCAGGCGACGTGGCAGAGGCCGAGTGCGCCGGCGCCGGGGCGCTTGACCGCTGCACCGGCCTCGAAGCCGCGCTTGACCATGTCGATATAGCTGTCGAGCGGCCTGCGCTTCGACCAGCCGAATTCGAGGCTGGCGCGGCCGATATCGCTGGTACCCGAGACCCGGATCGGCCGGCCGTTCAGGCTTGCGCCGCTGCCGCGCCGGGCGCGGTAGACCTCGCCGAGCGCAGGGGCGGCGATGACACCGATCTCGGGCTGGCCGTTGAGCACGAGGCCGATCGAGATGCACCAGTTGAGATCGCCATGGGCGAAATTGGCGGTGCCGTCGATGGGATCGATGATCCAGACCGCATCGGCCGCCTCGCCGCCGCCTTCCTCGCCGATCACGGCATCGGAGGGGAAAAGCCGTCCGAGCCGTTCCCGCAGGAAGTTTTCCACGGCGCCGTCGGCGGCAGTCAGCCAGTCCTGCGCGCCCTTCATCGTGATGTTAAGCGCGTCGCTGCGCCCGAAATAGCCAAGCGCGAGATGGCTGGCCTCGGCGACGAGGCCGAGCACGGCATATTCGCGCAGTTCGAGTTCGGCAGGCGTCATCACAGCGCTTCCAGCGAGACGGCGACCGGCTTGCCGGTGCGGCGGGATTCCGTCGCGGCGTCGGCCAGGATCTGGGCCTTCAAGCCATCGAGACCGGACGGGGAGGGCGTACGCCTGTCGCGGCAGGCGGTGACGAAGGCATCGAGCTCGGCGCGATAGGCGGCGGCGTAGCGCTCCAGGAAGAAGTTCTGCACGGGATCGGCTCGGAAGCCGGCGCTGGTTGCGATCTCCACCGTGGTCTCGTGGATGTTGCCGGCACGCAGCATGCCCTTGGAGCCGTGCACCTCGATGCGCTGATCGTAGCCGTAGGTGGCGCGGCGCGAATTCGAGATCTGGGCGATGCGGCCGCTCCCCGTGCGCATCAGCACGGCGGCGGTGTCGACGTCGCCGGCCTGGCCGATCGCCGGGTCGACCAGGGCCGAACCAAGCGCGAAGACCTCGACCGGCTCCTCGGCGAGGAGAAAGCGGGCCATGTCGAAATCATGGATCATCATGTCGCGGAAGAGCCCGCCCGAGCGCTTGACGTACTCGACCGGCGGCGGACCGGGATCGCGCGAGATCACGCTGACGATCTCGATCGCGCCGGCCTCGCCTGCACGCAGGCGGCCTTCCAGCGCAGCGAAGTTCGGATCGAAGCGGCGGTTGAAGCCGATCATCAATGGCTTGCCGGACTTCGCGACCACCTCCAGGCAGCGGCGGATGCGCCCGGCGTCGAGATCGACGGGCTTCTCGCAGAACACCGCCTTGCCGGCGGAAACGGCCGCCTCGATCAGGTCGGCATGGGTGTCGGTCGGGGTGCAGATCACCACGGCGTCGATGCCGCCATCGGCGAGGATCGCCTCAGTCGTTGCGACCTTGGCGCCGGAGGCCTGAGCGAGGGAGGCTGCGGCCTCGGCCGAGGCGTCGGAGAGCGCGACCAATTGCGCATCGGAGCGCGTCGCGACATTGAGCCCGTGAATGCGCCCGATCCGGCCGGCGCCCAGCAATCCAAATCTCATCACGTCCGTGGTCCTGCGGTTCGAGAGTGCTGCGGCGCTTCAGTCGTGCGCGCCGAGAATGGTCTGGTCGAAGTCGATGTTGGCGCCGGTCATCAGCCCCGATTCGGATGACGCCAGATAGGCGACGGCCTTGGCGACCTCGCGCGGATCGATCAGCCGCCCGAACGGTCGTCCGGCCTCGGCCTTCTCCAGCCAGCCATCCTGCGCATCATGGCGCAGGCGCATGATCGCATCCTCGCCCGGCGTTGCCATCCAGCCGATATTGAGGCCGTTGACGCGGATGCGGTCGGAAAGCAGCCCGTAGGCGGCGTTCTTCGTCAGTGTCGCCAGTGCGCCCTTCGAAACGCTGTAGGCGGACAGGAAGGGCTGGCCGCCATGGGCCGACATCGACTGGATGTTGACGATGGCGCCCTGGATGCCCTGCTTGCGCATCAGGGTCGCGGCGTCCTGGATCAGGAAGAAGGGCGCAGTCAGGTTGACCGCCATGATGCGGGCATAGAGCTCAGGGCTGGTGTCGAAGATCGTGCCGCGATCGGTATCGCCGGCAGCGTTGACGAGGATGTCGAGCCGGCCGAAAGCTTGCTCGGCGGCCGGGACGATCCCGTGGACGGCGTCGAGATCGGCAAGGTCCGCGGCGTGGAACAGGGCGTTGCAGCCGGCCGCCTTCAGGCTGTTGGCGACCTTTTCGCCGCGCTCGCGATTGCGGCCGGTGAGGACAAGGCCGGTGGCGCCGCGCGCGGCGAATTCCCGGGCGATCGCCTCGCCAAGGCCCTGGCTGCCGCCGGTGACGACGGCGACCTTGCCGTCGAGGTCGCGGCGAAAGTCGGTTGGCTCGGGCACCTCGGTTTCTCCCTGGGAGCGCCATTGTCACAATGGCACATTATTTTTATTACGCTTGACTAATGGAACAAACATTCCATTCTCTGCCGGCGCAAGTCAAGGCCGCGAGAGCCCCTGTTCCCGATGACATCGCCAGTGCAGCAGGAAACGCCAAAGGACGATTTCGACGGCTTCGTCGCCCTGCTGCGCGAGCGCGGGCCGAACCTGCCGAAACGCTTGCGACAGGTCGCCGACTATGCGCTCGCCAATCCCGATGACATGGCGCTCAGTACGGCGGCGCAGGTGGCGCAGCAGGCAGGGGTGCAGGCCTCGACCCTGGTGCGTTTTGCCCAGGCGCTCGACTATTCCGGCTTCAGCGAATTGCAGCAGCTGTTCCGCTCGCGACTGCGCCAGCAATTCCCCGATTATCGTGAAAGGCTGGTGGCCTTGCGCGAGGAGGGCGCGGCCGGGCCGAACATGGCGCAGGTGCTGCTCGACGGCTTCGTCGAGGCCAGCCGCAGCTCGCTGACGCGGCTGCAGACGACCGTGCGCTATCGCGACGTCGACCGGGCGACGGACCTGCTTGCCGGGGCTGAGACGATCATCCTGGTCGGTGCGCGCCGGATGTTCCCGGTCGTGTCCTATCTCGCCTATGCCTTCGGCAAGCTCGGAATCCGGGCGGTCTTGGTCGACAATATCGCTGCGCTCGGGCCTGAGCAGGCGGCGATCGCGCGCGAGGGCGATGTCGTCATCGCCGTCAGTTGCGCGCCCTATACGCCGGCTACGGTCGCAATCGCGGCTCAGGCCCATGGCAGGGGCATTCCGGTGATTGCGATCACCGACAGTGCGCTCAGCCCACTCGCTCAGCATTGTTCCCTGTGGCTCGAGGTCGAGGAGGCCGATTACGGCGCCTTCCGCTCGATGTCGGCCACCTTCGCGCTCGCCATGACACTCGCCGTCGGCACCGCAGAGAAAGCCCGTCCCGATGCCTGAACCCGTGCTCGACCTGATCTCGATCGGCCGCTCCTCGGTCGATCTCTATGGCCAGCAGATCGGCGGGCGGCTGGAGGATATGGGCTCGTTCTCCAAGGCGGTCGGCGGCTGTCCGACCAATATCGCGATCGGCACGGCGCGGCTCGGCCTGAAATCGGCGGTAATCACCCGCGTCGGCGACGAGCAGATGGGCCGCTTCATCCTGGAGCAGCTGCAGCGCGAGGGCGTCGAGACCAAGGGCGTCGTCGTCGACCCCAGACGCCTGACCTCGCTGGTCATCCTCGGCGTGCGCGACGAGAAGACCTTCCCGCTGATCTTCTACCGCACCGATTGCGCCGATGCGGCGCTCGACGAGAGCGAGATCGACGAGGCCTTCATCGCCTCGGCCAAGGCTGTCGTCGTCACCGGCACGCATTTCGCCATTCCGAACGCCGCCAAGGCGCAGCGGAAGGCGATCGCGTTCGCCCGCAAGCATGGCCGCAAGATCGTGTTCGACGTCGACTACCGGCCCAATCTCTGGGGGCTCGCCGGGCACGGCGCAGGTGAGGAGCGCTATATCCGCTCGGACACCGTGACCCAGCATCTCCAGGCGATCCTGCCCGACTGCGACCTGATCGTCGGCACCGAGGAGGAATTGCACGCTGCCGGCGGCTCGGAGGATACGCTCGCCGCGATCCGCAATATCCGCGCGCTGAGCAAGGCGACGATCGTCTGCAAGCGCGGGCCGATGGGCTGCGTGGTGTTTCCCGGCGCCATCCCAGCTTCGATCGAGGACGGCATCAAGGGGCCGGGCTTCCCGGTCGAGGTCTACAACGTCCTGGGGGCGGGCGACGCCTTCATGTCCGGCTTCCTGCGCGGCTATCTCAGCGACGAGCCGGTCGAGACCTGCTGCACCTGGGCCAATGCCTGCGGCGCCTTCGCCGTCTCGCGCCTGCTCTGCTCGCCGGAGAGTCCGACCTTCGCAGAGCTGCAGTTCTTCCTGAAGCAGGGCTCGCCGCACCGGGCGCTGCGCCATGACGTGGCGATCAACCATGTCCATTGGGCGACGACGCGCCGGCCGCAAGCCGCGACGCTGATGGCGCTCGCCATCGACCATCGCTCCCAGATCGAGGCGATGGCAGACGAGGCCGGCGTGCCGCGCGAGCGCATCCAGCTCTTCAAGCGGCTCGCCGTCGATGCGGCGGCGCGGATCGCCAAGGGCAGCGATGGCTTCGGCATGCTGCTCGACGGGCGCCATGGTCGCGAGGCGCTATTCCGCGCCGGCGATCACGGCTTCTGGGTGGCGCGGCCGCTGGAGGTTCCGGGTTCTCGGCCACTGCGGCTCGAGACCGATGCGGACGGCTCGCTCGGCGCGGCGCTGAACGAGTGGCCGGTCGACCATGTCGCCAAGGTGCTGGCCTTCTATCATCCCGATGACCACGCGGCGTTGAAGGCCGAGCAGGAGGCGACCCTGAAGCGGGTCGCGCTCGCCTGCAGGCAGGTCGGCCGCGAGCTGCTGGTCGAGATCATCTGCTCGAAGAACGGTCCGGTCGGTGACGACACCATGGCTTCAGTCATGCGCCGGCTCTATGCGATCGGCATCAAGCCGGATTGGTGGAAGTTGGAGGGGCAGCCCACTGCCGCTGCCTGGGCGGCGGTCGATGCCGCGATCGCTGAGAACGATCCCTATTGCCGCGGCGTCGTGCTGCTCGGGCTCGATGCGCCGCTGCCGGAGCTGGAGGCGGCGTTCCGGCTGGCGCAGACTGCGAAGACGGTGAAAGGCTTCGCGGTCGGCCGCAGCATCTTCGGCGAGGCGGCGCGCGGCTGGCTCGCCGGCACGCTCGACGACGAGGCCGCGACCGCGATGATGGCCGAGCGCTTCGGCCGGCTGGTCGACGCCTGGCAAGGCCGCTGAGGAGATTGCGATCATGAGCACGATCAGGCTCACCATGGCGCAGGCGCTGGTGGCGGCGATGGCGGCGCAGAAGACCGTCGTCGGCGGCCGCACGCTGCCGCTCTTCGCCGGCGTCTGGGCGATCTTCGGCCATGGCAATGTCGCCGGCCTTGGCGAAGCGCTGCATGGCGCCCGCGACGTCCTGCCGACATTGCGCGCCCATAACGAGCAGGCGATGGCGCATTCCGCGATCGCCTTCGCCAAGGCCTCGCGGCGGCGCCGGATGATGGCGGTGACGAGTTCGATCGGGCCGGGCGCGACCAATATGGTGACCGCCGCCGCGGTCGCGCATGTCAATCGCCTGCCGCTGCTCCTGCTGCCGGGCGATGTCTTCGCCGGCCGCCGGCCCGATCCGGTGCTGCAGCAGATCGAGGATTTCGGCGACGGTACCGTCTCGGCCAATGACTGCTTCCGTCCGGTCTCGCGCTATTTCGACCGGATCACCCGGCCGGAGCAGCTCATCCCCGCCTTCGAGCGGGCGATGCAGGTGCTGACCGATCCGTCGGAATGCGGGCCTGTGACGCTGGCGCTCTGCCAGGACGTGCAGACCGAAGCCTATGATTATCCCGGAAGCTTCTTCGCCGAGCGGATCTGGCAGCCGCGCCGGGCGCGTCCGGACGAGCAGGAGCTGGCGCAGGCGGTCGCGCTGCTGAAGGGCGCGAAGCGGCCATTGGTCGTCGCTGGCGGCGGTACGCTCTACAGCGAGGCCGAAAGCGAGCTCGCCCGCTTTTGCCTGGCGCACGGCATCCCGAGCGCGGAGACGCAGGCCGGCAAGAGCACCCTGCCGCACGACCATCCGTTCAATCTCGGCGCGATCGGCGTCACCGGCACTGGTGCCGCCAACGAGGCCGCGAAGCATGCCGACGTCGTGCTCGCGGTCGGCACCCGCCTGCAGGATTTCACCACCGGCTCGCGCGCGCTCTTCGCCGATCCCGAATGCCGGATCATCGGGCTGAACACGCAAGCATTCGACGCCGGCAAGCATGGCGCGCAGCCGTTGGTGGCCGACGCCAAGGCGGGCCTCGCCGAGCTGGAAGCCGCACTGGCCGGCTGGAAGGCTCCCGCCAACTGGACGGCGCAGGTGCAGGCCTCGCGCGACTCCTGGCTCGAAACCGCCGCGCGTTACACTGCGATGAGCAACCAGGCGCTGCCGAGCGATGCGCAGGTGATCGGCGCGGTGCAGCGCCAGAGCCGGGCGAGCGACGTCGTGCTCTGCGCCGCCGGCGGCCTACCGGGCGAGTTGCACAAGCTCTGGCAGGCCGGCGCGCCGGGCGGCTACCATATGGAATACGGCTATTCCTGCATGGGCTACGAGATCGCCGGCGGCCTTGGCACCAAGCTCGCCGACCCGGCCCGCGAGGTCTTCGTCATGGTCGGCGACGGCTCCTATCTGATGATGAATTCGGAGATCGCGACCTCGGTGATGCTCGGCATCAAGCTCACCATCGTCGTGCTCGACAACAGAGGTTTCGGCTGCATCAACCGCCTGCAGAACGCGACCGGCGGCGCCTCCTTCAACAACCTCCTGCGCGACAGCAGACATGAGGTTCTGCCCGAGATCGATTTCGCTGCCCATGCCGGTTCGATGGGCGCGATCGCGCGCAAGGTCGCCGGGCTGGCGGAGCTGGAGACGGCGCTTGCCGAGGCGCGTGGTCATGATCGCACCAGCGTCATCGTCATCGACACCGACCCGCTGATCTCGACCGATGCCGGCGGGCATTGGTGGGAGGTCGCGGTGCCCGAGGTCTCGGTGCGCGACGAGGTCAAGGCGGCGCGCGAGCGCTATGACGGCGCGCTCGCCGCGCGCGACAACTGAATCGAAGAGGACGACATGCCTATCCGTATCGGCGCCAACCCCATCGGCTGGTCGAATGACGATCTGCAGGACATCGGCGGCGCGACGCCGCTCGAAACCTGCCTGGCGGAAGCCCGCGAAGCCGGCTTCGTCGGCATGGAGCTCGGCCACAAGTTCCCGCGCGAGCCGAAAGCGCTGAAGGCGGCGCTCGATCCCTTCGGCATGGCCTGCATTTCCGGCTGGTATTCGGCCGAGTTGCTGACCCGCGATGCCGATGCGGAGCTGCGGCGCCTGCGGCCCCATCTCGACCTGCTCAAGGCGATGGGCTCGACCGTGCTGGTCTTCGCCGAGACCTCGAACGCGATCCATGGCGACCGCAGCAAGCCCCTGTCGCAGCGGCCGGTGATGGCCGATGAGGATTGGGCCGAGTTCGGCCGGCGCGTGACCCAGGTCGCGGAGCAGACGCTCGCCGAGGGGGTCAGGCTGGTCTACCACCACCACATGGGCACGATCGTCGAGAGCGAGGCCGATATCGACGCCTTCATGGCGGCAACCGGCGAGGCGGCTCACCTCCTACTCGACACCGGCCATGCCACCTGGGGCGGGGCCAACCCGGTCAAGCTCGCCGAGCGCTATCGCGCCCGGATCAGCCATGTCCACGCCAAGGACGTGCGCAAGGGCGTGATGGAGCAGGCCCGCCGGGAGGATTGGAGCTTCCTCGACGCCATCCTCGGCAAGGGCAAGGAACTCGGCGTCTATACCGTGCCAGGAGACGGCATGGTCGACTATCCCGCCGTGTTCAAGGCGCTGCCGGGCTATTCCGGCTGGGTCGTGGTCGAGGCCGAGCAGGATCCCGAGAAGGCGCATCCGCTCACCTATGCCAAGAAGGGTGTCGCCCATCTCAAGCAGAGCCTGAAGGAGGCCGGGCTCGCCTGAGCCCGGAACGGTCATGTCGAAGCTGCTGGTCAAGCCGCAGGCGCCCGATGCCGAGGGGCGCATCCACGAGGTCACGCCCGAAACGGCCGGCTGGGAGCATGTCGGCTTTGCCGTGCATCGCCTTGCCGCCGGGCAGAGCCTGTCGCGTGAGACCGCGAACAGGGAGCATTGCCTCGTCCTGCTCTCGGGCAAGGTTGCAGCCAAGACAGGGGAAGAGGATTTCGGCGTGATCGGCGGGCGCTCCTCGCCCTTCGAGCCCGATCCGTGGTCGCTCTATGTGCCGGCGGGTTCGGAATGGAGCGTCACGGCGCAGGGGCCGTGCGAGCTCGCGATCTGCTCGGCGCCGGCCAAGGCGGGAGCGCGGCCAGCCCGCGTCATCGGCCCTGCGGATGTCGGCTCGCTGACCCGCGGGGAGGGCAGCAACACCCGCCATGTCCGCAATATCCTGCCGGAGACGGAAGCCGCCGACGGGCTGCTCGTCGTCGAGGTGATCACACCCTCGGGCTGCTGGTCGAGCTATCCGCCGCACAAGCATGATCAGGACAACCTGCCGGCGGAATCGCTGCTGGAGGAGACCTATTATCACCGCCTCAATCCGCCGCAGGGTTTCGGCTTCCAGCGCGTCTATACCGACGATCGCTCGCTCGACGAGACCATGGCGTTCTCGGATGGCGACGTCGTGCTGGTGCCGAGGGGCTATCACCCAGTCGGCGCGCCGCATGGCTATGAGCTCTATTATCTCAACGTCATGGCCGGGCCGAAGCGGATCTGGAAGTTCCACAACGACCCCGCGCATGAGTGGATAACGACCCCGCGCATGAGTGGATGCTGAAGGCGTGAGCGAGGCGGCCGGGATCGACCTGATCGGCGACAAGGATCTCGCTTATCTCCGTAGCCGCACGGCCTTCGTTGCCGGCGCTGGGATGACGCTCGACGATGGCTATCGCCTGGCGCATCTGCCGCTGATCGATCCGGCCCACCCCAAGGCGATCGCACGCAAGGACGGCACGCATTACGACAATGGCCGGCACCCGCCGATCTATTCACTGGTGGTGCCGACGCTCGGCATGCAGGAGGCACTGGCCTATCGCGAGCTCGAACAGGAGCTGCGCGAGGCTCCGTTCGCGGGAAAGATCGCCTGGGACATCGTTGCGAGACGGCAGGCCAAGCTGCATGCGACGGTGTGTGGTTCGCTCTCGATCGAGACTCCACCGATGATCGACCCAGTGGCTCGCGAGGTGCTGTCGCGCATCGGGCCGGTCACCATGGAACTGCGCGGCCTGTTCTCGGGAAACGTCAATCGTGGCCGGCTCTATCTGCGGCTCTATCCGGAGCGGCGCGACGGCCAGAATGCGCTCCATCTCCTCCAGCGGGCGCTCGGGCGGCCGACCAGCGATCTCTATGTCGTCGGCATCTGGAACCTGAGCGACGATCTCGACGTTGCTGAGGCGGCGGCGCTCGCAACCCTCGTCGAGCGCTGGTGGGACAGGCCGATCCTGCGTTTCACCGCCGATCGGCTCTGGTTGATGGGCGCGCGTGACGATCTGGTGCTTGATTCCGAAATCGTCGAGACGCTGAGCCTGTAGTCGAGATGCTGAGCCTGTAAGAGGGCGGGTGGCCGAAGCACAGCGTTCCGGCTTGCCTTGCCGGCCCGACGGGTCTACCTCGCGACCATAGCTTTCTGCCGCCGCTCGCGCGGCTCCGCGATCCTCTGGCCCCGCCATCAGCGCCGCCGCCGGATGGGTCGCCCAACCGACAGGATCGAACCATGGCCCGCAAGAAATCGAAGCCGCTCGACGCCGCCTATGTGCTGTTCGACGTGTTCTACGAGGATGGCTCGCGTAGTTCCAACCGCCGGGTGCCGAGCGAACTTCTCGGCGGAATCGACGGTGACGATCCCGCCCTCGATGCGATCCAGGAGCAGGACCGCATCATCGCCGAGAAATCGGGGCGCCGTCCGCTCGCGATCAGGAGCCTGGTGCGCGCCGGCGAGGCCGAGAAGCAGGCTGCCCGCCAGGCGGAGAAAGCCTCGCGCCGGACGGGCTGAGTCTGCCAGTCAGTCGATCACCGCTTGGCCCGGCGACGGGTGGCTGGTTGTGATGGGCTGCCGTTGCTCAGCAGCGAGCCAATGACATAGAGCGCCAAGCCGACACCGACGACAGCTGCCAACGGCTCACGTTCGCCGCGGCGCATCAGCATCTGCCCGCCTTCACGGGCGTAATCGCGGCCCATGTCGAGATAGTCCTGCCCGCGCGCGGCGTAGTCGCGGCTGCGGTCGAGTTGCTCGCGGCCGCTGCCGACGAGATCGCGTCCCGCGCGCAGCGCCTGGTCGCCATAGTCGCGCAGCATCCGGCTCCAGCCCGAAGTGTCAGGCTGCCAGCTCGAACGACGGGGCGTCATCGCCCAGGCCAGCAGGCCGACGCTGAGCGCACCGACCGCGAAGGCCGCGAGCGGATGCCGGTTGACGGTTTCCACGGCCGCTTCGCCGGTCTCCTGGGCATAGCGGCCGGCATCCCGCAACGTGTCGCGTGGGTCGATCTCGGCCAGTTTCTCCCTGGCCCGGCCATAGCCGTCCTTGACGGTCTCGGCCGTGCGGTTGGCGAGGTCCGCGGCCCGCGCCGCGACGCTGCCCGTCGCACGGTCGATCTCGTCCTCGTTGGAGGGCACGTCCGGCGGCAGGCGCTTGTCGTTGTCCATCGTTCGACTCCGTGGGCTCGAATAGCTTCATGGTCGAAACGAAGGAGCGGCGGCAGGGTTCCGCCGCCAAGAGGATTAGCGTGTGGCGCGACGCGTGGCGCGGACGACCGTGGGACCACTGACAGCACCCACGGCTCCGCCCGCGACTGCGCCGATCGGTCCGCCGACAACTGCGCCCGTCCCGGCGCCGACCGCGGCGCCGCCGACGCGCTGCTCGACCGTCGAGCAGGCGGCAAGGCCCAATGCCATAACGGCGAGCCCGGCGAGGATGGATGTCTTCATGATCTGATCCTCCGTATTGACCGGAGTTTCAAACGTCTGACCAGCCCAGAAGTTGCCGCAAGGCAATGGCAGAGATTTGCGTCGTTGGTTAAGCTCGCCGCGGCGAGTTCGACTCATCGCCTAGAGCAGGATGCGAAAAAGTGGGAACCGGTTTTTCGCATGAATCCTGCTCTAAGCCTCTAGAATCGATCACCTTTTATGATTTTGGATCGATACGATCCAAAATCATCGTGATCTAGGGAGACTGCACATGAAGACGCTTCTGTTCTCCACCGCCCTCGCTCTGATGACCATGGGTCTTGCTGGCGCGCCGGCCTCGGCCCTGACCATGAAGGAGTGCAGCGCCAAGTATCAGGACGCCAAGAAGGCGAACACGCTGAAGGGTCAGAAGTGGAACGATTTCCGCAAGGCCAACTGCGCCGATGACGACGCCTCGGACAATGATGCGGCCGCGGCGGTGACGGATGCTCCGGCGACGACGCCGGCCGCGACCACACCGGCCAAGCCCGCCGGCAAGGCCAAGGCCGCCGTGTTCCCGCGGACGGTCTCGCAGAAGTATTCGAACGAGACGGCCGGCAAGGCGCGCCTCAAGACCTGCGTCGACCAGTACAACGCCAACAAGGCGGCCAATGCCAATGGCGATCTGAAGTGGATCGAGAAGGGCGGCGGCTACTGGAGCCAGTGCAACACCAAGCTCAAGGGCTGAGCTGAAGACCGCACGGTGCGCCCGGATGCCGGGCGCACCATCACTTGGTTGAGCGTTGCGAAGCCTCAGGCCTTGCTGACGCTGCCATAGACCATGCGCCCCTGATGGAAGGTGGCGCTGCGCGCCGGCACGCGCGCGACCGCTTCGGCCGAGCAACTGGCGCCGACCAAAGTGAAGCCGGCGGTATCGCCGACCTTCGGCCAGGCGCGCTTGCCCTCGTCGTCGAGCGGCAGGATGCCGCCGGTGGCGATGGCGAGCGAGCGCGACAGGCGGAACTCGTCGGAGTTGCGGTAGACCTGCGCGTAGAAATACGACCGCTCCAGCATGTCGCCGCTGCCGAAGGGCGACCAGTGGTCGATGACGCTGTCGGTGCCGGTCATCACGAAGACGCCCTTGTCCTGCATCTGCGGCAGCGGCATCGTCAGGGCGCCGAGCGGCACGGTCGAGGCGATCGTCATCTTCTGAGCCGAGAGGCGCTGGATCGTCTCGGCCTGCAGGCCGGGCGCCATGGTCGCGAGCGCAAAGCCGTGGCTGATCGTCACCTTGCCGCGCAAAGCCGGGTTCTTCTCGACGGTGTCGATCATGTAGGTGACGGCGGCAGCGCCGGACGGGCCGGTCTCGTGCAGGTGGATGTCGACGCCCTTGCCGGTGTCGAGCGCGATCTGGAACATCGCGTCGAGCGACTTCTCCATCGCCCTGTCGACATTGGTCGGGTCGAGACCGCCGACATAGTGCGCGCCCATCTTCATGGCCTCGCGCATCAGCCCGTCGACCTTCGAATGCAGCAGGCCGTGCTGCGGGAAGGCGACGATCTCGCAGCTGAAATCGTCGCGGTGCTTCTCGAGCGCGAGGAGCAGGTGCTCGAGGCTCTTCAGACCGCTGACCGGGTCGATGTTGCAATGGCTGCGGGCGGTGGTGGTGCCCTTCGACTGCAGGAGATGGATCAGGCCTTCGGCGCGCTCCTGCGAGGTCGGCAGCAGCGTCGGGATCAGCTTCTCCTCGAGCGCGATCATGTCGATGATCGTCTTGCCCTGGCGCGGGCGTGGCGCCTGCCAGGGGCCGCCATAGAAGGTCTTGTCGAGGTGGATGTGCATGTCGCGCATCGCCGGCAACGCGAGCTGGCCAGTGGCGTCATAACGCGGCAGCGTGGCGGAGAGGCTGGCGCCGGCCGGATGAAGCGCGGCGATTGTCCCGTCCTTGATCTCCAGCGTGTAGAGCCCGGTTCGGGTGCCGACCACGATCTCGCCGTCATAGTCGAAGCCGTCTTCGAGCCGGACGCCGCCGAGATAGTAATGACGGTCGGTCAGCGTGGTGACGTCGGCCCTGGCATCGTCCTTCCCGGCCTTAGCCGGCGCGGCCTCGGCACTGCCGGCCAAGCCGATGATCGCGGCGCTGGTGGTGAGCTGGCCGGTCTGCATGAGAAAGCCCCTGCGGCTCTGGTGCTGCACGCTGCCCATGGTGTTTCCCCGATCTGAATGTGAGCTTGTGGCTCCGCTCTACGGGAGGCTCGCGCGCATTGGCAGCGATCTTTGCCCATGATGATCATTCGATTCGGCAATGATCAATCTGTTCAAGCCGATAGCCAGGAATGCGCGGCAGAGATCGCGCTATGGCTGCAGGCCGCAGAAGGCGGCCAGCTGCCCGGCGAGGGCTGTTGTCGCGTCGGGGGCATTGTCACGGTAGTAGAGGGCGAGCTCGAAGCCGGTCACCTCCGGCAGGCACTCCGCCGTGCCCAGCACACGGTGGCCCTGCTGTCGGCAGCTCGCGGGAAGCAGGGTCAGGCCGAGACCGGCGGCGGAGGCGGCGGTGAGTGCGGCGAGACTCGTGCTAGCGTAGCTGACGCGCCAGCGTATGCCGAGGCCGTCGAGCGCCTCGCACAGCTCCTCGCGGTAGAGCCCGTTCAGCGGGAAGACGGCGAGTGGCACCGGCGCGCGCTCGATCGCGGGATGGGCCAGGCTGTCGAGCCAGAGCAGCGGCTCGGGTCTGGCCGCGCGCGGCGGCTGGCGGCGGCGCTGCTTGACCAGGACGAGGTCGAGCTCCTCGCGCTCATAGGCGCTGTAGAGATCGGCGCTGAGGCCGCTGGTGACGTCGAGGCGCAGATGCGGCTCCGCCAGGCTGAACTGCGCCAGGAGTCCGGCGGTGGGCACAGTGAAATCCTCGGGCATGCCGAGCCTCAGCACGCCGTCGCGCCAGAAGCCGGTCAACGCGTCATGCGCCTCTTCGTGCAAAGCGAGGATGCGCCTTGCATAGCTGAGGAGCCGCCCGCCTTCCTCGGTCAATTGCACCTGGTGCGGATTGCGCTCGAACAGCGGCTTGCCCAGCATCTCCTCCAGCCGCCTGACCTGCTGGCTGACAGTCGATTGCGACAGGGAGACCCGTTCGGCGGCGCGGGTGAAGCTCATGCTGTCGCAGACCGCAACGAAGCTCTGCAGCAGCTGCGGGTTGAACATCGGGTAGCGGGTCATCGTCGCGCTGCCGGGCGGGTCGGGCCGATTGGCTGATAGTATGCGGCGCGACCATCTGTGGCCAAGGCGAAACCATCGCTCAAGGCGTTTCGGCAGAATGACTTTGGGAGATCAACGATCAGTCGTTGGACCTGGTGGAGCTGAGGTCCACCACACTAAACTGACACGGCGCGTCAGAACCTGCCTTCTGTGTACAGGTTCGATCTATGTCCCATCAAGTTCTTGCCCTGTTCTGTCAGTCTGTGCCACACAATGACTGTCGCCTGTTGGGGTAAAAGTTGGGGTAGCCGATGGCGCGAGCCGTCAAGAAGCTCTCAGCACGAACCGTCACGACGCTGACGAAGCCGGGCCGCCACAGCGACGGTGATGGGCTCTATCTCGTCGTCGATCAAAGCGGCGCCCGGCGCTGGCTCTTCATGTTCCGCTGGCAGGGCAAGCTGAAGGAGATGGGGCTGGGCGGCGTGTCTGCCGTTAGCCTGGCGGATGCGCGTGACAAGGCGGCTGCCGCACGGAAGCTGCTCGACGCCGGTGTGAACCCGATTGAGGCGCGGAAGGCTAGACCGGTCGCCATACCGACTTTCGGCGAGTTTGCCGATGATCTGGTGAAAGAGATCGGGCCTGGCTTCCGAAACGCGAAGCACCTCTGGCAGTGGTCGCACACGCTAAAGACTTATGCGGCACCCATTCGAGGGCTGCCGGTTAATGAGGTTGGAACCGAGCATGTCTTGGACGTGCTCAAGCCACTCTGGACGACGAAGCAGGAGACGGCGTCGCGGCTGCGAGGGCGGATCGAGCGCGTGTTGGACGCTGCCAAGGCGAAAGGTCGGATTGCGTCTCCGTGGGAGAATCCGGCTCGCTGGCGCGGCCATCTCGACAAGCTTCTACCTCGGCGCAAAAAGCTCCAGCGAGGGCACCACCCGGCTATGCGCTATCAGGACGTGCCCGAGTTCATTGGCGAACTGCGGCAGCGGGAGGCGGTGTCCTCACTGGCCCTTGAATTCCTTATCCTCTGCGCCAGTCGGACGGGCGAGGTCATCGGGGCGAAATGGCCTGAGGTGGATCGCAAGGCGAAGATCTGGACGATTCCACCCGAGCGTATGAAAGCGGGCAAGGAGCACCGGGTACCGCTGACGGAACGCGCGCTCGTGCTTCTTGACGAGGCCGAGAAGGTGAAGGCGAGCGAGTACGTGTTTCCAGGCCAGCAGAAGGGCAAGCCGCTATCGAACATGGCGATGGCGACACTGCTCAACGACCGGATGAAAAAGCTGGACATCACCGTTCATGGCTTCAGATCCAGTTTCAGGGATTGGGCCGGCGAAACCACATCGTTTCCGCGCGAGGTCACAGAGGCCGCACTCGCGCATTCGGTCGGAGACGAGGTCGAGCGCGCCTATCGCCGCGGCGATGCGCTGGAGAAACGCCGCAAGCTAATGGACGCTTGGAGCAAATATATTAACTCGCCGAAGGCGAGGGACGGCACAATCACGCAGTTCCGCAAGGTGGCGGGGTAGCGATCGAGACGGGCGGGGATAGGCCGGCCAGCCGAAAAGCCGAGGCGCACCACTCGGTTTCCCCGTTCTAACTTCAGGTGCTGTCGCGAGGTGCGACGCATGACACATCCGGAATATCTATGGGCAGGCCAAGGCTGGCCCATGACAGACGATGACCATGAATTTCTAGTGCCGGCATTCAGTCGCATCGGCCGACAGATCCATGGCGACCAATGGAGAGACGATTACCCAACGCTAAACCCGTTGGCGGTGAAGGCGCAGCGCGTCGAGGAAGCCACACCTGAGGAGCGCGCGTGGGCTCATCGGGTCCTTTGTGCTCTTTTTCCTGACTCCTATAAAGAGGACTTCGAGGAGCCGCCGCCACCGCCGCAAGCCGTTGGGCTGCTTGGGGCGCTTGGTAGTGGCCTCCCGCCTCAGCGCTACCTCGGATCGGCTATCGAATCCGAAGGCGCTCCGGAGCGCCCGCCTGGGTGGTGGTTCTCCCAATCGGATTGGGAACGTTTCCGCGCTGCCGTTCACTACCAGAACGAAATGCAAAAACCCAAGATTGCCATGGTCG
Organism: Allobosea sp. NPDC003192; assembly: GCF_050275675.1. Taxonomy (NCBI): domain Bacteria; kingdom Pseudomonadati; phylum Pseudomonadota; class Alphaproteobacteria; order Hyphomicrobiales; family Alloboseaceae; genus Allobosea; species Allobosea sp. NPDC003192. The sequence goes on along the minus strand of NZ_JBNNPK010000004.1, from coordinate 92,675 downwards.
ACACTGCGGCCCGCTGGCTCTTCAATCGGATTGTCCGTGGTGAAATTGTTCCGTTCGTCCAACACGCACGGGATGGGGGCGGGTGGTCTCCGACCACCGCCGATGACTGGCGTATGCCAAGCCCGGAACGTCTTAGGATGCGCATTCAGCGCTGCATGATGGTGCCTGGGCGCTCTGCCGTGCCTGCTGGAACGCACTGGATTATCATCAATAAGGCCGAACTCTCAGCGGCGATCGAGAAGGAACAAAACAGCGTCAACGGTTCCGCTCCGCCTATCCAAAACGCTGAGGTAAACGTGGTTGACGATGCGGCAATCGCTCCCAAGGAAGCGGCTACCGCGAGTGCAAAAGGCAAGGAGCTTGTGGCGCTCGCGGCGCTTTCGGCGCTTTACCCTTCGGGCTTCAACGGGGTGGCCGAAAGAGACAGGAACGATGCGGTTAGGGGCTGGCTGGGATCTAACAGGCGAGGGGTGACAATCGGCGATCGGCTGATCTCTTCAGCCGCGACCCGTTACCGGGCTGGGGAACGGGCCTGATCAAGGCGGCGCAGATTGGCGCAGAACCGCGCAATCTCGCGCAATGCGCCACTTTGCGGCCCTCTGCGGCAAATTTCATGGCCCCATCCGGTCACACCACGGCGCTCCTGGGCAATACCGCCTACTAGGGGCCGACTGGTGGGATTGGAGCCCATCAGATGCAGAAGGCAGCATACACCATTGCGGAGGTGGCCAAGCAGAGCGGCCATTCGTCCCGCGAGATTTACCGCAAGCTGAAGGCCGGCAAGCTCACTGCCCGCAAGTCGGGGCGTAAGACGCTGATCCTCGCCGACGACTTCAAGGCCTGGCTTGCATCGCTTCCCGCCGCCGAGTTGGAGGCCGCGTGATCTGATGCGGCTGCAAAACGAAACCCGGCGCTGTGGGGGCGCCGGGCTCGCGAAGGCTTCATTCCTGGCCGGAATGCCTAGCGAAGATACCATCCCCGCAGTTCTCGTCAATCGTCTCCAGCGCCGGTTCGGTCTTTCCGAGCTGCACGCCCTGACGGTTCTCCGCCTCGCCTCTCTCGGGCCGAAGGAGGGCCGCTGACGATGGCAAAACGCTCTTACCCCAAGCTGGTCGCCCGCATCGCGGACGGCCCCACCATCGCCGTCAACGGCCGCGAGGCCCTGACGCTTCTCGCGCTGATCGAGCGCGGCCCCAAGGGCGTGACCGGCGTCGACTTCCCCGGCGGTCCTGCCTATCGGTTGGCCGCCTACGTCGCGGACCTTCGCGGCTTCGGAGTCGGCATCAAGACCGAATCCGAGAGCCACGGCGTCGGCCACCATGCTCGCTACAGTCTGACAATGGCCGTCGAAATCGTCTCGGTTGACCGCGGCGACATGGTGGGGAGGGCGGCATGAGCGAATCTGTCGCTGATCTGCGCGCCCGCATCATCGCCGGCATTCTCCAGCACATCGCGGAAACACCGGCACCCGTCAGCTACACCGAGGTCTTCCGCCGCACTTTAGCTACGACCGGGCTGGCCGAGGAGGAGTCCGGCGAGGACATTAGGGATGCGATGTCCTGCCTGATCTTCGCTGGCACGATCCTGTGCAGCGGCTTCGACCGCGACAAGGCAGAAGTCACCTACTCCGCCGACACGGACATGGTGCTTTGCCCCTGGCTGCTCCGCTTCGTGTGGAGCGAGCGACTGGCGGATGCCGATGGGGGTGGCGCATGAGCGGCGCCCTCATCGTTGTGGCCGAATGGCCGAAGAATGACCGGGAGGTCGTGCGGGTCGTACTCGATGAGTACAACGGCCATCCCCTCGTCAATGCTCGGCTCTGGTTTCGGGGCGATGGTGGCGAGATGCGCCCCGGCAAGGGGCTATCGGTTGGCATCCGGCATCTGCCGGCGCTGGCCGAGGCCTTCAGTCGGGCGCTCGCCATAGCGACCGAGCAAGGGCTGATCAAGGAGGGCGCCAATTGATGTCCCTCCCCAACATTGCCAAGGCGTTGGGCGGCATCGTCACCGGAGGTCAGGTGCTCGCACCTGGCCCCGGCCACAGCGCCAAAGACCGCAGCATGTCGGTTAAGATCGGCGAGAGCGGCAAGCTCATCGTTCATAGTCATGCCGGCGATGACGACATGGCGTGCAAGGCCTATGTCGAGCGCAAGCTCGGCATCGTCTGGCAACCGGAAGGTCACCAGCATGACACTGGCGCTTTCGAGCGCATGCAAGCTCGGGTGACCAAGCTTAACGGCCATGCTCAGCCGGATTCTCGACCCATTGACAAGCGTCAGATGCAGGCGCTTCGCATCTGGCAAGAGAGCCTCGACCCTCGCGGTACGCTCGCCGAAACCTATCTCGCTTCTCGCGGGCTGGAACTGGCGGACGGCATTGCGACGACGACGCTGCGCTACCACCCCGATTGTCCATTCGGCGAGGGCACACGCCACCCCTGCCTGGTTGCGGCTTTCCGCTCGATCGAGAGCGGCGAGGTCGCGGCGATCCACCGCACGGCACTGACGCCGGACGCGAGGAAGATCGATCGGAAGATGCTCGGGCCGGTAGTCGGCGCCGCCATCATGTTCGGGGATCTGGACGCGGAGCGCGGCGCTCTTGCCGTTGGTGAGGGCATCGAGAGCGCGCTGTCTGGCCACGGTATGGGGTTCGCCCCTACCTGGGCCATGGGATCGGCCGGCGCCATAGCAAAGCTGCCGGTAGTGAATGGCGTCGACACGCTCACCATCCTTGGTGAACACGATGCGGCCAACGCCTCGGCCGCGCGAGCATGTGGCGTGCGCTGGCGCGATGCCGGGCGCGAGGTGCTGATCGCCCTGCCGAAGCCTGGGCTCGGGAAGGACACGAACGACGCCTGGCAGGCTCGGAAGGGCGACAGCGACGACGTGCTCGACTTCCGCGAGTTCGGGGCGGACGAAGAAGTCACCGAGCCGAATGATGCCGGGAATCCCGCCATCAAAGCGACGCCCTTCGTGCTTATGGACCCGAGCACCATCCCGACGCGCAAATGGCTCTACGGCCGGCATTATGTGCGCCGGTTCGTCAGCACGACGGTTGCCCCGGGCGGACTCGGCAAGTCGTCGCTGGGCATCGTCGAAGCGCTCGCCATGGTGACGGCGCGCGATCTGCTCGGGGTGAGGGTGCGCGAGCCGCTGCGAGCCTGGTTGTGGAACGGCGAAGATCCGCGGGACGAACTGGACAGGCGCATCGCGGCAGCCTGTCTGCACTACCGGATCAGTGCGCCCGATATCGCTGATCGACTGTTCGTCGACAGTGGTCGCGATCTGCCTATCCGCATTGTCGAGATGGCGGCCGGTCAGCGGACCGTCGTCGCCGTGCCAACCGTCCAAGGCGTCGAGCAGGCTATCCGCGAGAACGAGATTGATCTGCTCGTCATTGATCCGTTCGTCGCGAGCCACGGGGTACCTGAAAACGACAACGGCGCAATCGACCGTGTCGCCAAGACCTGGGCCGGCATCGCTGAGCGCTGCAACTGCGCGATCGAGCTGGTGCACCACGTCCGCAAGTCCGCGAGCGGTGCAGAGGGCTACACGGTCGAAGACGCCCGCGGCGGCTCCTCATTGATCGGCGCCGTTCGGAGCGCTCGCGTTCTCAACGCCATGTCGAAGGAGGAAGCGGAACGGGCTGGCATTGAGGAAGGGCATCGCCGGCTGCATTTCCGGGTAGACGACGGCAAGTCGAACATGGCCCCGCCCTTGGAGCGAGCCAACTGGTTCAAGATGATCAGCGTCGGGCTCGGCAATGGTCGCGGGCTGGAGCCCGAGGACAACGTCGGCGTCGCCACTGCCTGGGAAATGCCGGGCGTGCTCGACAGCGTCACGGCCGACGATTGCGAGCGCGTCATTGCCATGGTGCGCGCCGATCCGGCCTACCGGCACGACAGCCGGGCCAGCAACTGGATCGGCTTCGCGATTGCGGATGTGCTGGGCCTCGATGTGGATCGCAAGGCGGACCGGGAACAGGTCAACCGAGTGCTGCGCATCTGGATCGACAACGGCGCTCTCGCGATCCAGCGCCGGCAAGACGAACAGCGAAAGATGCGGTCGTACATCATCCCCGGAAAGACAGCGTGAGGAGGCTGCGCCAGTCGCGCTTTCTGACTGGCGCACGACTGGCGCAAACCGGCGCAAAATCTGCGCCAGTCAGTCACCCCTTTAGGGGGACTGAACTGGCGCAAGTGGCGCAGCCGACTGACTGGCGCAATCACTGGAGCAGACATGTCGAACGAACCTGATTTCAAGAACCCGAACCGAGAGCCCGTCATCTCGCTCATGGACCTCGCCCGGCTGATCGATGAGGAGCAGGCTGAAGGATATCACGATGGCGCAGAGGGATTGCCCTGCGGCGGCAATCGCAGCCGGTCCTATTGGCATGGCTGGCGGAACGGCGCTCGCGACGGAGGCCACCGCGATCGAAATGGCGACTTCTGGGATAGCATGCTGACCAGCAACGTTGTCCCCGGCGGCGCCGGCATCGCCAGCTTGGGCGAGCGGATCGAGGCCTGCCGCAAAATCCTACGAGATGCGGGAGAACTCGCGTGACGGTCGCCTGGGATCTGGAAGGAAAGCTGAAAGCCGCTCTCGCCCCTGTCGAGGTGGAGGCCGGCTATGGAATGACGGATCAGCCTTGGACCTGCGGGTATGCTGGTTGGACCTTTGGGCAACCAGTGACGCCCAGCCTTCTCGATGCGTTGAATTCAGCTCATCGAATGCCAGGCAATCTCGCTGCAGCCTGGACAGAATATTGCCATTGGCAAGACCTGAGCCAGGATAGCCCCGCACCGCACGTCTCTGCACGAATGGCAGGCTTGGAGCACTTCATGGATACGATGCCGGATGCTTCGGCCTCTGGCATCGCGGCTAGGCTCGAATGGCTCGCCCACCTCGCAAAGCTCGATCACTATCGCACGAATGCCGAAGACGCAGCGCTAGCGGCTCGTCTTGCCGCCGATTTCCAAGAGTTCACGGCGGCTGTCCAATCTGAGCGGTCGGCTGACCGGGATGCCGTAGACAGGCGCACTCAGGCAGACTGTCGAGCGGAGGTGCTGTCCATCTTGAGCACGTCTCCAGAGCTACCAGATCGCGAAATCGGCCGCCGCATCGGCGTGAGCCCGCAAACCGCTTCTACCTGGCGCAAGAAGCTGAATGGAGGGTGCCTAGCTTGAGCAGGAGGTGGGCAAAAAAATAAGCTCAATACCGCAGTTTTTGTGCGCCCCGATCGGCAGGCTCAATACCGCAAACGTGACGCATGAAAATTCGGGCTCAATACCTCAGTTTTTATGCTGCGCGTTTGGTAGCCGTCCATTTTGGACATCTGCCGATACCGCGCGTTCGCTCTCTCAGCGACACACGACGCTCTGTCCCCGCATGGCGCAGCTCGACGGTATGCGCTCATCGGCAGCCGGTGGATATGTGCCCTCTACACCCGCCGGCACATAGGTCGATCCATCGCTTTGCATTGGATCGACGCCCGCAGGCCCCGACATGCCGGTAGAGACACAACCCGCTAGCAGGATGCAGCACGCGGCCACGAAAAGCTTCGTCATCAAGAGCCCCTTGTCGGTCCGATCCTGCCGGGTCGGCCTACTGAATGACGCCAGAGGAGGCTGCGCAAGGCAGGAAACCGTACCGTGGGTTCGAAGGAGGGCGGTTCCGTCGAACTCAGGAATTGGCGCTTGCCCTCTTGCAGCCACTCTGACTGGCGATTTTGCCAGCCGAGGGCCCTGCTGATCGAAAGAGGCACAGCATGAGATGGATGGCGCTGACGCTCATCACAGGCTCCGCCCTCGCTGGGGCCTTCTCAGCCCGCGCCGAAATCGCTCTGGAGTTCCGTGGCGAGTGGTCAACTGACTGGCACATCTGCAAGCAGGTAAATGGCGAGATCGACGTGCTGTCGGTCGGCAAAGATGACTTCGCATTCTATGAGGTCGGTTGCAGCGTCGGGGCCGGCTCGCCCGTCGACGGGGGAATTAGCTATGCGGCCACATGCCAGAAGGGCGGCAGTCAGCTCACGCATGGCAGAGCAGAGTTCCGTCGATCGGGCCACGCGCTCGTCCTGGCGCTCAAGGGCTTCCCGTGGGGCGCCAGCGACGGGCTAACCTTCAACCGCTGCAAATAGGTCTTCGGACGATGGCGCAGTGCTGCGATGCCTCGCCGTGACTCAGGCGTGGCCGCTGGCGGGTATTCTGGATTGCTCGGCTACATGGGTAGCTAAAATCAGCAAGCGCCCGCTGGCGGCTTTCTGCGCCAATCTGCTAAACCTTGCGCGGATCGTGCATCCTGTCGCCGTGTCGCGCTCGTCTCGTGCATTTTCGCATGCTGGTTCCGAAATTTCGACAATGCTCGGCGCTGTGTGTGGCGCGAACCAATTAGTCAAGCGGCCCGTCTTCGTCCGGAGTTGCCAAAGCGCGCTTGCCTAGCGTCAAGACCTGGAGCAACATTCTGCTTGATGACGTTGAACGGAGCGTGAGATGCCGTTCCGACCCTTGTCCCGATCGCCGAAGCGGCCTCGTTCCGGGTCGTCTGATGAATGGTTCCATCGCCTGAACCAGAAGCCGGAACCGCAGCGGCCTCCTGGCCCTCTGGTAGCGGGGCAACCCCAGCCGGCGAACGAGGTGGAGAGCTCTTCTCGCTGGCTTCGCCGGCTCACGCTTTACGTCGGCATTCCGGTTGCCTTGCTGATCATCGTATTCATACAACTGCCAATCCTACGGCAGGTTTTTCGGCAATTCGCTCACATTTTCAGGTGAGGTTGAGACCATGACCGAGGCCGCCGGTCGGATCACCGTCCTTTACCACCCTCCCGGTGAACTCCACGACGCGCATGGCGAACTCGACATCGGGGGCCTCGCCGGGCACGTGGCCGTCATCGTAACCGATGGCGAGGACGGAAGGAGTTACGCTCTCGACGTATGGTCGACCGAGGGCAAACCATTCTGGGCTCCGATGCTGTTGAACCCCGACCCGACGTCCGACGAAGACCGCTTCAATGAGTTCAGCCAGCTTTCGTGGACGCTGACCGCAGACCAGCTCGAGGGGGCGCTGGACGCCGTTAATTACTATCATGTGAATGCGATGGACTATGAGGTAATCGGTCAATCATGTGTCGATTCCGTCCTCGATGTTCTGAAGGGCGCTCACCTCACTCCAGAGAACGTTCTTACGCCTTGGGGAGTGTGGAACGACCTCCAACAAATCGCCTCTACGCTACCGGACGTCCATCTCAACGTTTGCGAAGCGCATAAGTTTGAGTTCGTCACAGATCCAGACGCAAATTCGGCCTCAGTCCAGTTCCCGGTCCCGGCTAACTTCGTAAGCGTTCCTTGGAGTTCGGAGCCGTAGCCATGCCCTTTCGGATTGGTCACCAACCCTCGCGAGACCGCCGCGATGAGGTTCCTAGCGACGACGATGATATGCCTTATCGACGCGGCTACATACGTCCTGAACATGTATTCAGCGACGACTGGCGGCTCTGTTCGATGCGAGGAAAGCTCGTGCTGGCTGGTCCCGCCGACGACATCAATCAATACTTTCGCGGACCTCCCTGGGGTTCGGTTTTCGGCCGAGTAGGGCGGGCGAAGCGGCGCCATGTGCTCATACCGCGGGTCCGGTTAGGCCCGCCAAACAAAAAGTCAGGCCTCACGATAGTCGTTGTTTATCCGAGCGAACCGCAGTCAGAGATTGCCAATGTGGGGCTGGTTCGGTTTATGCGAGACGCCCGTGTGCGCGTTCTGCCGCCCTTTGATCCCGAACGGCGCTGACCCGTAGGACGGATCGCGTTAGCTGCGACCGCTGTTTCCGTGCCGCTAAAGCAGCGGGCGTATGGGGCAGTGCATTCGCCGGCATGCTGGACGATGCGCATGTGGTCCAAGCTGCGCAGCGGCCGCCAACTCTTCGTCGATGGCGAATATCGCGACCATATGGAAGTGGCCACGCTCTCATGATAACGATTATCCTGGCTATGACGGCGCTGGCGGCATGAGCAATCGGCGCAGTCTTGCGCCGATCTAAAACGAAACGGTTTCGGATTTGCCTCCGCTCAGATCGCAGGTCACTCGGTGACGCTGTTTGAGCCAGGATCGGGGCGATGCTGCTGACGGGCCCTAGCCAGGCGGGCTTCCTTCACCAGCCTCTCCAAGTCGCTCGCTTTTGCCGGAAAGCTGCCCTGCGGCACCGGTAAGCGGTTCTCGGCCCGTCGAAGCTGGTTGAGGAACGCGACGAAATCGTGAGTGCCTTCCACGGCAAACTCTCGCGTTAGTTCCTCGGTCCAAGGCGCGCTGCGCAAACCGACGTACGAGGGGGGATCGAACTGCGACTTCGGTTGAGGCGAGTTCGGGTGTAGTTCCTCGGGAGGCCGGGACGGCGTGAAGTTTCGGCGCAGGTAAGGGACCAGCGCCGGTGAGGCTCTGGCTGGCTTCTCAATAGGCGCCGACGCTCCGCGTGGAGTTGGTTGCTCCGTAGGTGCAGATGGTTTCGCCGGGATGCTGTCACTCAAAAGTGCTGGCGCTGGCGACTGAAAAAGGCTGACGACCTTGTCGGGGGACGCGCCCCTCGCGGGTTTCCAAAATCCGTAGGCTTCGGCGGTGGATAAGAGATCGAGGCGCCGGTCTACCTCGCCGGCTGTGAGTTTGACGGTGCCAGCGTCCTTTGCGCGGAGCCGCTTCACGCTGCTCGCGGTCGCATAACGTCGTCCTGCTGATGGCTCGCCCTCACACGCGGCCCAGAACTCTTCTGTCGCCCAGCCGGTCTCAACTTCAAAGTTGGCCAAGCTGCGTTTGATGTCGTTCTTGCGCTCGTCAAGCGCGTCGCCGACCTCCAGCCCAAGAATTCTGCCGTCTCTGCTCTCTCTGAGCATGACGACGTACCGTGCGAGCGTCACCTCGAAGCGCTGTGCCAAGCGCTGAACCGTGAGCCAAAAGATCGAATTGACCAGTTCGCATGACGCTTCGAAGATTTTTAGCTTGATCGGATCCGGCTTTTCGGCGCGCCCGTAGATCGCAGCACGCTCGACGAAGAGACGATTTACATCGCGAATGAACAGCACCTCGTCATTCGGGCGCTCCATCACCGCCGTGTGACCATAGTATGGTATATCTCGCCATTCCGGGGCGGAACACCATCGTCCTTGCCCATCCAGCACTTTCATCCAAAGACGAACGCTTAAATTGTCCTTGATCGTGACTGTTGCGTTGATAACAACACGGTTGATTCCGTGAATGCCGCGTCGACGCTCTTTCAGGGACTCGAAATTTGTGTAGCTGAGATAGTTGTCGAGATATCGGTCGATCGGCCGCGAATCGCCTCTCAAAGCAGCCTCGCAGTCGTCAAAGATGACTCTGCCGTAGTGGTCGCGGGATATGAAACGAGGGTTCTTCTTTTCCAGGATCTGAAGAGCCCCTCCCAGCCTTACCAGCGGATCGGCGATATCGATCCGTCCATATTGGCCACCGGCAGTGTCGCGATAGCGCCCCTGTTCGTCTTCGTCCGGAATTCTGCCGAGTAGTTCGAGCCTCACGGTTCCCGCCATCGTTGCGCGGCGTCAGGGGATGCCGCTCGCCTTTATGGCACAGGCTACGATGCCGGTTGTGGCAGTGTCAGCCACGTTTCTGGCTAATCGTGCCAGGCCAGATGCGACCGCGGGTCTGCGGCGGGCTGCGGAAACGTGATGAGATCGGCAGAGACGACGAGGGCAGCGCCGCTGAGCGCTATGACTCGACTCCGGCATTCCTCTACGGCAGATTGTCCGCAACCATAACGGGAGGGTTGACAATGCGAGTTCTGATTCTGGCTGCTGCACTGGCAGGCGCATCTACTGCTTCCTTCGCGCAGAACACCTTCACCTACGGCACTGGCTCGAATAGCAACAGCCACTACGTCCGGCCGCACTACAACAGCAACTCCGGCGGTTACGTCGGTGGCCACTATCGGACCAACCCCGACAGCACCCGCTCGAACAATTACGGGTCATACGGCAATTACAACAGGCACGATGGCGGCATTGGCGATGGGTATGGCCGCTCTCGTAACCGCTGGTGACTAGCCTTGAAGTGGCTTTTGGTAACCGCGGTCGCCATAGCGCCGGCGACCGCTTTCTCTTGGTCTGGCACCGACCAGAATGGCAATTCGGTCGAGATTGGGCGCGGGGAACTGATCACGCCCTACCGAGACATCGAGATCGAGGTTGACGGCGAGACACGCAATTTCTCTGTCGACAGCATTCGGCGCTACGGCAATCGGGTCGAAATTGAGGGCACCGATGACAGCGGCAATTCCATGACGCTCGACATGGATGGCGACTGATCTCGCCTCTCAATGCGCTTGATCGCCATATCCTTGTTGCTGGTGTTTTGTTCTGCCCATTCTTGGGCAGCCGGTTGCGTGATCGACGGCACGCCGTGTAGAGGGTGTGGCTGCAAGGGCGGGCCCGGCTATAGGCATATCGCTTCCGGACAGTGTGTCGGCTTTCGAGATATGGCCAAGAAGTGCGGTGATCCGGCGGCCTGTGTTTTTGAGAATGCGCCTGGCGCAGGTGCAAATCGCGAATGTGCACTGGCACCGCGGCGCCGAAACCAGACTTCAGATTGATTGCGTAGCGCTTGTTCGAACGGGTGAACAGTCATGTGGAAAGTCACCCCCTGCCAGGCTTTGGCCGCTGGGAAGTTGCTGGAAGTAATTTACGACGGCTATGTGCGGGCCGTCGAGGTGCACGCCGTTGGTGAAACCAAGGACGGAAACGCCATAATGCGGGTCTGGCAAGTGCGGGGAGGCAGCAACAGCGGAGAACGACAGGGATGGAAGCTGCTCCGTCTCGATGAAGCACGGGGTGGGCAGATGATCGATGAGCGCTCACAAGCCCCGAGACCGGGCTATCGGCGTAACGATGCGGCTATGGCTTCGATCGCCTGTCAGGCTTGAGGCCGCCGCAATTGCACTCCCCGACAGGCAGGGCGGGCTCGTTGAACACCGCACAATCTGACCAATGCTGATCACCTGTGCAGTGGCGCGCGACCCATTCGGCCTCTGTCATGAGCGATGATGCATTCTGATCGTCGTCGCCTTCCTCGGGCAGCCTGTCGCTCACGATGTACCGGGTGCGTTCCGGCGACGTTGCCCGCTCTAGTGCCGTCAGCCGCCGATCAAGGTTCTGGCTCATATCTCGACGCCTTCGCTTTCGAGCTCTCGGAATAATGCCTCGGTCTTCGCTCATTCTCCGCCAGCCACGCGCGCCAGCTCGGCCCGATCTCGGATTCGATCTGGCGATTGCAGGTGCGGATAGCTTCATCCAACTCGGCATCGGTCATTCGCTGTATGCGCCTATCCAGCCCGCGTTCGGCATGGTGCTTGGCCTCAATCTTCACTAACCTGCGCTCCAACCCGCTGCTCACGCCGCAATCCTCTCATCTGGGCGGACCACAACGCGGACGATGTGAAATGCATCCGGGTCTGTTGCCTCGATCGCGGCGAGGCGCGCCGGCCTGTCTGACGGAGCGCAATCAAGTACATGCTGCGCAATGCGGCGATGAGATGCCGGGCCGCGGGTCGCCTCCAGCTTGGCGATACGATCGGCTAGGTTTCTCATGCGACCCTCGGCAAGCCATCGACGATTGCGGCATGCAGATCGTTGTCGCTCAGCCGAGCGGCTTCCCTGGATGGCTGACCGCCTTCCGCGATTGCCGCGAGATCGGAGAGCGACAGGCCAGCGATATCCTCCCACTCGCTCCCCTCGAACGAGATGCAGGTCAGCAGCAGCACCGGATCGCCGGAGCGGACCTCGTTGCTGGCGATGGCGCGTGCGAGCATGGCTTGGGCCTCATCTCCATTCCGAGCGCGGATGACGAAAGCGGTCGTCGGTCGGGTACCTTTCCCTGCCCGCAGCTCAAGCGCCCTGAGGCGACGATCAAGCATGCTGGTCATGTGTCAGCCCTCAAGGCTGCCATGATGGCCGGCAGCCCGTTGCGCGCGAACGCTTCGTTTTCCGCTCCCAGCAGCCGTTCGCGAATGGCTATGACCTGGGCCGGATCGGAGAGCACTGCCCGAACTTGAGCGTCGCGCAGATCCTTGGCTCGCCTGTCGACGACCGGCCGGCGCCGTTCCTCCAGCTTGATGATGCGAGCAAGGATTGCGCCTGTCATTGCAGCGGCTCCGGCTCGTCGAGCAAATCCAGACATTCTTCGTGCGACAGGCCGCACAGCTCGATGCGTTCGAGCGGGGCCGCCGGGTCGTCGGATTCCGACCACATGATGAAGCCGCCAGCCTGAGCGTCGCGCGCTAGCTCCAACCGCTCGATGCGCGTTGCGATCTGCCTCGTCATGTCCGCCCCCCTTCCAATGCCGCGAGCCTGCGATGCAGGTCCGTCACCTCGATCGCCTTGGCGTGAGCGTCGACCAGCTTGCCGAGCTCAGCCGCCTCTGATGGCGTCAGATCGCCGCCAGCCACCGCCTCCATGATGGCCTGCGTCGCCTTGGGCAGATCGTCCGCAGTCTCGATCTTCGGAAGATCGAAGGTGACTGGCCGGTCCCGGCGAACGGGGGCGAGACGATCCATGCAGAGGCGCAGCGCCGTGATGTCGCCGGCTTGCGCAAGCTCCACGGCCTTCCGCGTCAGCGCTTCCGCTTCGCCTTCGAGAATGGCCTCGATCGCGAGCGTGACCTTATGGCGCGCGCCCTTCGGCTTGCCGGCAGGGTTACCCGATCGACCGGGCTTGAACCGACCATCCTGCTTGCCACCTGCTTTTTCAGGCACGCTCATGCCAGCCCTCGCATCATCACCCAGCCGATCATGCTGAGGCTCGCCAGCATCAACAGAGCGTCACCCCTTGCAGTTGAGCAGGTGAGAGGGCAGGTTGTGGCTGTTCCGAGCACCGGGAGCGGCAATTGGATCGTCTGACGCGCGGCTTTCATCGGATCGGCCTTGTGGGCGCAGTTCCCGCCGTACTGACTGCGGTCGGTTTCCTGATTGCGGGAATCGCGAGCGGCAGCCTGACGAGCAATGGCGAAGGCGGGATGGCGGTCTTCTGCATCGTCGTCGCGGGCCTTTGGTACGCCGGTTGTCGTGCCTTCGCATGGGTCATCAACGGCTTCCGCGAAACCGCCTGACACGTGGTTAGACCCTTTGCAGCCTTGGCTCTCGGCGTGCTGATCGCTTTCGGTCCGCATCCGCTTACCCTATCGCTGATCCTGGCCGGCTGCGGCTGGCAGGTACTGCGCTCCGCTCCCCGGCCTGACCGTTACCTCAAGTGGCGAGGTTGACAGGCCGCCGAGCTTGGCCGCCTCGTCCGCGAAGTCCTGGATAAAGCGCATTACAGCCGGGCTCTTCGCCGCAACCTGCGTCGCGCGCTGGAGCAGCTTCAGGTCGTCGGAAGCCAGCATCCTGCCGATTTCCTTGGCGAGGCCCTGCTGGATCTTCGTATTGCCGCGTCGCAGCGCTGCCCCCGCCAGCGCACCAGCAACGGTACTGGCGGTATCTCGTCCCTGCATGAAACCGACAGCCCCGCCTACGCCTCCGGCGCCGGCCAGGCCAATTGCCTGTTGGATCGAGGTCGAATTACCCTTCACTGCCGCCTGCAGCGGCAGCAGCGCCTGTTCGACCGTGAGCGCGGCCTGAAGCTGCGCCGCCTGGTTCTTGCCGAGCGCGACTTCGACCCGTTCCCGCATCGCCGGATTCCCGAACACGGCTTTCACTACGTCCCGACCGTCACCGATCTCGCGGATCTTGGCGATGAGATCGGAACGGAAGCCCTCGGCGAACAGCTCGCGTTCCTGCGGCTTCATCCGCGAGACGGCCTTGCGGGCTTCGTCGTTCGCCATCCTGGATGTGACGAATTTCTGCCCGGCCTCCAACGCATCTTCAGCCTGGAAGAACTGCGCAGCACCGCTGCGGGCCTCCTTGAAGGCCGGGACCGCGGTATCGAGCTCGGTCAGGATCATGCGGCGCAGGTTGTTGAAATCGCCTGCCGCATCCTTGTTGCCACCCCGAGCGGCTTCGCCTGCCTTGCCGCGCAGCTCGCGGCCGACGTAGTCCCAGAACTGAAGGTTGGGCGTCGCGACCGAGCCGTCAGGCCGGCGCGCGAGGGTGAGATTGCCGGCGGCATCCGTGGTGAAGGGATTGCGGATCGGCGGCATGCCATCGCCCACCGTCTTGTTGGCGCCTGTCTTGATCACCGAGCGGATGGCGTCCTGCACCGCTGGAGCCTGCGCAAGCGATGCAAGATTGTCGTTCCATAGTCCATTGCCGCCTTGCATGTACGCACGGCCATAGGCTGGGCGATTGGCAAGGCGCGCGGCCTGCTCCAGCTCGTCCAGCGTCTTGCCGGCAGCGGAAGGGCCGAACCCTTTCAGGATGCTGACGACACGGTCGCCCTGGCTGGCGAAGCGATCCGAGACGGCATCAGACAATACTTCGCCTGCTTCCGAGGAGAGGTTAGAAGCAGACCGAGCAAGGCGGCGCGTCGTCTCGCCACCAATATCGCCGATGACGGCATTCGCCCCCGTCGATTGCAATTCGGTCAGGCGGGCGGCTGGATCGGTCACGCCATCGCGGGCAAGTGCTTCATTGATCCGGCGAGCAGCCTCGGCTTCGGGAGCGGCAGCGGCGCGGAAAGGCGCGGCGGCCTTGCCGGCGAGCTTGCCGGTCGCGCGGGCGAAGGCCTCAGCGCCGCGAACAAAGGTAGGTGCTGCGCCACCGATGGCGCCACCAAGCAGTCCGCCTTGCAGGCCAGCCGCCGCCTTGTCCGCCACGCCGCCGTCGCTCTCGATCGCGCCTGTTGCGGCCCCGTAGAGCGCGCCGGTAGCCGCGGCATTGGCGGTGGCCGCGCCCCTCGCACCTTCCCGGACGACATTGACGCCTGGCAGCACCAGGGCCGTTCCAACAAGGCCGGCACCTTGACCCGCGAAGCGTGCGGCCGGGTTCATCAGCCGGTCGGCGTCATCCATGGCGCGCTGGCGCTCAAGATTGGTGCTGTAGCGCTCACCGAAGGAGGCGCCGTCACCCTGGCCCAGCGCCGCATCGGCACCGGCCGCCAGCTTGTCCATCCCGGGAATCCAACCGGCAAACCCGCGTGCGGCAGCGTCCATGTTGCCGAACACGCCCCCGCGGTCTTGCTCCTGCCGGATGCGAACGGCGTCGGCGAGATAGCCGGCCTGTCGAAGATCCGCCTCGCTGCCCTCGCGCTGTGCTCGCGTCGCCCAACCGCCATTCTGGCTCGCTGGCATCCCGCCGCCAAATTCGTCACGTGACGAATTTCCTTCTGCGGCGAACGGATCGAAGTCCACAGGGGTGAGGGTGGGCCGGCGGGCGCCCCCAGTAGTGGCCGGCGCAGAGGCGAACGGGTCGAAGTCGACCGGAGTGAGCCGAGGCTGTGCCATTAATCAACCCTCGCCCAACCGCCCTGCCTGTTCGGATCAGGGGCATACCAGTTCCCATCCGGCGCCAGCCGAGCGCCGGGTAGGGGTGGCTTACCACCCTGCGCAGGTTGTGGGGCCGGTCGTTGACCTGACGGCCGCTGCCCAGACGATGCACCAGCGTTTGGACGGCCCTGACCATTCCACTCCAGCGGATCGAGGCCGGACTTGCCGCGAAGGTCGTTGATGCGACCGCGGGCGATATCCCGCTGCCGGGCGGCGAGCGTCATCATGCGGTCGATCGTGCGTTCGCGGATATCAGGCGGCGTGCTCGGGTCGGAGAGCAACCGCTGGAACTCGCCAAGCTCGAAATTGGTCGTGGCGCCCTTCAGCGCGTTGGACATCGCCTGGATGGCTTCCATGGACATGATCTGCCCGAACTCGCGGGTCGCCATCGCCTTCTGCTGGTCGAAGATCAGGCCAGTGCCCGGGATTCCCGACGTGCCCGCCCAGCCCTTCGCACCCGCTCCAGCACCCGTATAGGTCTGGCGGTTCAGCTCCTTGGCCCGGCTCAGCGTCGTCAGGGCATTGTCGAGGTTCGGTAGTTCGTCCTCAGCGGCATAGATCGCCTTCTGATCGCTCGCTGACATGCCTTGCTTGGCCTTGCCCGCAGCCCGGTCACGCTCGAAATCGAGGATCGAGCCGTTGTAGCCCTGGCGCTGGGCGTACTCGTACTCCTGCACGCTGGTCGGGGCGTTCTGTTTCTCCTTCGCGTATTCGCCAGGGGTCTTTGCCGTCGTCCAGCCCATGCCGCGCGCGTACAGAAACTCCTTGACGCTGTCGGGCGCCTTGGACTGCTCCAGCGCGTCCTTCAGGAAAATCTCACCCACAGCGCGAGCATTGGCCGGCAGGTTAGGATTCGCGAGCGCGGTTGCGAGCTTGCCGATGTGGCCTTGGCGGGACTCCATCTGCCTGGTGGCGGTATAGGTCTGCGCCTCCTCGCGCGTGGTCGGGCGCGGCATGTCCTTCGTCAGGACGGGCGCAGCAGACGGCGATGCAGTGCCCGGTCCGGTGTACTGCGCCGGCTGGCTGGGGCTGAGGAGCTCTTGGCCAGATGCGCCGCCAGTGGCGCGAGCGAATGCCGCCGCGTCGTTCGGTGGCGCGGATGGAATTGCGAAGCCGGCTGGATCTGCCACCGGAGCATTGCGGCCCTGCGCTGCTGCGAAGGCGCGAGAGCCGCCGTCTGGGCTGTTCGGATCGATCTCGATAGGGGCGGGCAAACGCTGCTGCGGCATCTGCGCGACCGTAGGGCTACCACCAGCCGCAAACCGATCGGCGTTTAGGTCGTAAGGACGCGGCGGCGGCAAAATCTCGCCTTCCATCGCAGATCGCGGCGCAACCTGACCGGCAGTGCGAGCCACCGGCTGGTGCGGGATAGTCGAGTTCATCCAAGGCTGCCCGATGCCTTCGCTCTGGAAGACAGGCGGCATCGGCACCGCTTCCGTCGCGCCAGCAACCTGGCCGAATGTCTGCGGACTCATAGCCTGCGGCGCCGGCCCGGTGACATTACCCATAGGATCGACCGGAGCCATGCCGCCGTCCTGGCCGCCCGGAGGGAGGAAGAATCCGCGCTCCCCGCTCGCCGCTTCGGCATAGCCGCTACCGGGAGCCGGCAAGTCGGCTTCCGCCGTGCGCGAGCCCCGGGCCCCGAGGCGCAGATAGTCGATCAACGACGTGCCGTTGGCGTCGCTCGGATTGTAGCGTCCGCCGCTGCTGATGAACTTCGCCAAGCCCTCCTTGCCGCCGAGATGAGCGACATTGCGCATACCCTCAATCGTAACCGGAATGCCGTTAATCGACGCGCCGATTGCACGGTTCAGGCCATTGCCGGCGATGAACTGATCAATGTCGTTGAAGTGCCAATTCTCCGCGGCTTTCTGAAGCTCGGGGGAGCGCATGAACTGCTGCGGGGTCGTGCCCGCCGGAATAGCACCCGCCGCAGCGGCTTCCCGCAAGCGGGCCTGCCCGAACTGGGCGCGGCCAAAGTGACCACGCTGGCCGCCCGCCCCGACCTCGTTGTTCTGTGCCGTCCAGTTGCCGCCGCTCTCGCTCATCTTCAGTGCGGTGGGCAACGCGCTGTCCTGGCCGCGAGACAGTGCAGGAGTACTGGCCGGAGAGCCGCTGAGATTAAGGATGCTGCCGCCGCCGAGCGCCTCGCCGAGCGCGCGGCTTGCCTCTGCCCCAAGCTCCCGCTGTTTGCGCGCCTCGCCGAGTTTCAGAAGATCGAAGGCGGTATCAAGCTTGCCAAGAGAGGCGATCCGGCCAGCGGCCTGATTGTAGTCGAGCGTGCCAGCCGCAATGCCCTGGCCGATTTCGGCCATCTCGCGGCGCTCCTGACCCTGCCGATACAATGCCGGCAGGTTGCCCAACGTCTGGCCCAGGTTCGCGAACGCGCTGTTCTCAGCGCCGTAGTCCGTCCGCATATTCGGGATGGCGAGCGGGGTGAGTCTGAAAGCCATCTATGCCTGCCCCTTGCATGAGAGGATGGCTGCAAGGGCGTCGTTGGCCCCCGAGGCGCGAACCCAATGGTCCATGATCTGGTTGAGGAATTCCGTGGTGGCGCTCGTCAACGTCGGGCATAAGCGCATCACGGCTAGCGCCTGCTCGCTGGTAGCTCGCAAACGCTCAAGCTGGATGATGATTTCGGCGACGTGCGGCATGACCGGCAAAGGCGGCGCGGTCGATGGCTCGCTCGCGGCGACTGCATCAGGAAAAAGCTCGTGGACGGTTCCTGTCATGCCGCTGACCGCTGATTGCCGGACTGCATGGCGGCGAGCTGAGCGCGGACGAGGGCGCGCACGACACTCGACATTGACGTTTCGCGGCGTCGGGCCTCCGCCTCGATTTTGCCGCGCAAGTCTTCGTCAAGGGCGAGCCCGATGCGTTCGGTACGCTTGGAGTGGAGAGACATGTGGACGACCTCCGATTCTGGAGGTCATCATAGCCGGAGAGGCAAAAATTTGATAGTTATTTCAATTGGTTATTTCAAGTCGCGTCAAGTCATGCGGTGGCATTCAGGGACATTCGCTGACATTCATGACTAGATCCGGCTAGCGGTATATCCACCGCATTTGAGCGAGTAACCATGCTGCGAGCGCGCTTGCTATCTGCTCCACCGAATCAGCTAGTCATGCATGATCAGCGAGTGGAGAAACCATGCCCGAGGACAAAGAGGCGCTGCTTGGCTTAACCGCGATGGTGGTGTCGGCCTATGTGAGGTCCAATCGGTTGCCTCAGGGCGACCTTGTGGCCCTGATCGAAAATACTCACTCAGCGCTCGTCGCACTCGGGAGCGGGCCACTCGAATCTGAGCCGGCAAGACCAATTCCGGCTGTTCCGATCAAGAAATCGATCACGCCCAATGCCATCTACAGTCTGGAAGATGGCCGTCCGTTCAAGTCGCTGAAGCGCCATTTGCGCACAGCGTACGACATGTCTCCTGACGAATATCGGAGAAAGTGGGGTCTTCCCGGCGATTACCCGATGGTCGCGCCAAACTACGCGGAGACTCGCGCCCGCATGGCGAAATCGATGGGGCTAGGCCGCAAGGCAAGCAAGCGCCGCCGATAAACGGCAGCGACTGCTCAGTGACGCGCTTACAGGATCGGCAGAGCCAATACCGCGCCGATCCCAATCACCAGGGCGGCACGCAGCCAGATGCCTACCGCCTCGCCGGAAATCACTTTACGCAACAAGGAGCGCAATGACTTCACACCGGCAGAGGCCGAAGCGCCGCAGCGAGAACCGCAGCAGCGGCCTTCTGCTTTGCCCGCTTGATTGAAATCATGAGCCGGCGCTTCTCCCGCCGCAGGTAGTAGGCCGTTGAGCGCTTTTTCATCGCGTCTGCCCCGTTTTCCCTTCGTCACGATACCGCGGCTCCAATGCTTCGTCGCCATCAAATGACAGGTTGCTCGTTTCGCCTCGGGCGCGGCGCCGATCCCGCGTCTGGATCGGAGCCGCGGCCGGCGTTTTGTCGGCAGGCGCTGCTGATCCCTGCGCCCCCCTCTCGACGTCGTCGACAGCCCTGCATCGTGACGGCGAGAAGGCCTTGCGAGAACTGTGCCCCGTCGGCTCGCGCCGGCAGTAAGGACGAGACCGGTGCCGACGAACTTATTTGCTGGCAATCAGAGACGCTGTTACGTCTCTGCGAGCTCCAGTGATTCTTTGAGCCGTGAAAAAGCTTTCCGAACAACTTCGAAGACACTGTCGCCAAAAGGCCATTCTAGGCTCGAGTTCCCGAATTCGCGGCGCTCCGGTCATCGTTACGGCGCTTTCGCCGAGAGATGTTTGGATCAAGGATTGCGAATCGCGGGGCTATGAGCGCGTAGCAGTATACAGGAATGGCCAGACCGAGATAGGATTCGTTAGCGAAAGAGTTGATTTTGCGCCGGAGAATCTCAGTTTTATAGGGAATTATGAGGAAACGGTTGGCTTTTTGGCAGAAGTCGACAGCGCTGCAAGGCAATATCGAACAAGAACTCGGCGCCAGCGGAGAGCAAGAGATAGTAATGGATATGGAACGATAGTACCAAAATACTGGGATTACAGTACGATAAAGAATATAACTCTTCCTGTTGCGATGGTTATAGCATCACAATATGATCGCTTGTCGCGATTGAATAAGTGGAGACCCGCGGCTATCGATATACATAACTGGGCTCCAGGCGTTTTGGGGATGCTGAAATCAATCGGCTTTCTGGAGCTTTGTAATGTCGATCAACAGTCTCAAGGTGTGGCGCGCCTCGACAGTCTGTTAATTCGAAAAATGAGGGCTGGGGGATCCGCGGCGGGCGAGGAGATCGGCGCATTTCTTGACGATTTGGGTCTTGCAGCCGTTGAGCAAGATCCTCAGATTTATGGAGCGTTATTTGAGGCAATATTGAATTCACATAACCATGCTTATGACCATGTCGAGGGAGCGGATGGTATACACCTCTGGTGGCTTGCAGGGGCGCTCGACGAGATAACTAATGAGTTGATTGTTTGTGTTTATGATCACGGCGTCTCAATCCCTGTATCTTTATCTAGGCCATATTCGAAGTGGCCTCTACTGCATACTCTGCAGGAGCTTTGGCATCGGGCTGTTGGTCATCGCTTAGAAGAGAGCGATGGCAGCCAGGACGGTCTCACCATCTCGTTAGCCATGCAGTTGGGGAAGAGCCGAACCAACGAATCGAATCGGGGAAAAGGCCTCCCCGCCATCGAAAATGTGATTGACATATGCGAAAGTGGGTATGTTGCAATTCGTAGCCGTAGGGGCGAATATACGAGACGTAAAGGCGAGGAACCTATAACGACAACTCGCGTTGCCGCCTTGCGCGGCACGCTCGTGGTGTGGCGCTTGAAACTACCTGGCAGACAGTCATGACCTCCTCGCATGTTATAGACATCGCACGGGAGTTCTCTCGTTACCCTGGCGGGCGTTCGAGGGCTGATGGTCCGCATAGCGGTGAGGAATTCCTGGAAAGCCTCTTAAAGCCGCGGCTTCTGGCTGCGATGCGCCATGGTGATAAGCTGATCGTCTTGCTCGATGGCGTCGCGGGCCTTCCTGCGTCGTTCTTGGACGCCGCCTTTGGCGGTTTGATTCGCAATCGCGTAGTTACGGCGGACGAAGCCGGGCGTTTTATCGAACTGCAGGCGCTGACACCGCGAGTTCAAATCTATCCAAAATTAATCAAGGAATATATGGGCATTCGGAAAGCCTGACTGTAGTGTCGGCGTTCTTCTCCGCGATTCTCGGCGCTTCCCTAACTCTTTTAGCCAATACGCTATTGCGTATGTGGCAATATCGTAGAGATGTTTGGGTTCAACGCGTTGAAAAGCTCTGCGACCTTGTTGACAAGGCGGCGGATCTCTCTGCACCTTATTGGCTTGAAGAAGAGCGCCACGACACTATATCTGCTCGCCCCACTGACCGTGTGAGGCGAGAAGCGCAGATATTGGGACTTGATATCCGTATACTTGGGTATCTCGATACACTTCAGCCGCGCCTCGGACCACGATGCGGATCGACTGTAAGTGAGGCCGCTGCGAACTTTCATGAAGCGCTGACTGGCGGCTCGTTCCAATCCCGGACCGCCGAGGTCGATGAAGAGCGATCGAGGCGCGTCGAAACCACGGCGGGGGAACTTCTTGTTTCCCTGCGGTCAGCTGTGGACGAGGCTACCAGCGTAACCGGGACGATCGCCCACGGCCGCCGCACCCTGTTACCCGCTTTGAAGAAACTGCAGGTTAGGGCTCAAAACGCCGGTGGTTGGATCGCGGTAAAAGGGAAAGCGGCTATGTCGCGCCTCTCGACAGCCAATTCGCAGAAAGGTTCTGATCGGTGATCAAGCGTCAGTGTGTGGGCTACCGGCAGTCGACCAATTTCAATTAGTCCGCCTGAACCGGTCGATCTCACTGACGAGTTGCGCCGCCGCCACGTCGCCGCTTTGATGCTTGATGCCCGTGGCGCTCTCGCCTTCGACGCCATAGAGCATGGCGCGCAACTCCCACGTCGGATTCTCAGGGCGGGTGAAGCCGAGCCTTATCCAGATTCGTTCGATCGCGTCAGATCCGAAGAGACTACCGGAACGCAGCTTTTCCGATCGCGGCGAGTATTGCTCCGATGAAGAGAGCCCAAATCACCAGCGCGGGGATCAGGGGCACCTCGTCAACTGCTTGCCCGTCGGCTCGATCTCGAACAGGCAGTCGTCGATGAAGCGCACCGGAGTGCCGTCTTCCAGGGCGTAGTCCGTGACGCTGAGGTGAGGGAACGGTCGGTAGACGATCACCGTATACGGATTTCCGTCCTCGTCCTGGCAGGGTTCGCGGTAGAGCTCGCGAGGGATCGAGGACAAGGCTCTGACAATGCTTGCGCCTGGATCGGCGCTCTTGGGCTGGGTACGCATCACACACTCCACACAACCCTTCGAAACCGCCAGTCGCGGCGGCCGTTCCGCACGTGTACCAGATTCTTTTTCCGGTGCCGGAACGGCGGTCCGCGGTTGACGTTGAGTCGCCAGTTCCTTTGCGTTCGGTGGTGTTGAGTATGGCGAAGCCGCGTCGGGTCCTAAAGGCCGCGCCTGCCGGCGAAGTGCTGCGCAGCCTGTCCGTCATGGCTCGGCGCGGCGCTGCCGAGATGGATCTCTTCGCCGACAAGATGCCTGCCCGGGTCGAGCCCTGCCTCGCTCTTCTCAAGCCGAAGCCGCCGGTTGGCCCCGATTGGCTTTTCGAGGTGAAATGGGACGGCTACCGCCTGGCGGTTCATCGCGACGACCGTGGTACTAGGGTGATCACCCGAGGCGGCTTCGACTGGACCGATCGGTTTCCTTCGATCGCCGCAGCCGCGCGCGAGCTCGACGCCAGCAGCTTCATACTTGACGGCGAGGCGGTCGTGCTCGACGAGGCCGGTCGCGCCGATTTCGGGCTGCTGCAGCAGGCTCTCGGCGGGCGCGGCGGCAAGCTCCACGCTGAGCGTGCCATGCTCTACGCATTCGATCTGCTCTATCTCAACGGACTTGATCTAAGGCGGATGGCGCTGACCGAGCGCCGGCACATGCTCGAGGACCTGATCGACCATGAGAGCGGCTACCTCCGGCTCAGCGAAGAGGTTGAGGCCGATGGCGCCGAATTCCTGGCGAGCGCCTGCCGGTTCGGCCTGGAGGGCATCATCGCCAAGCGCCGCGATGCGCCGTATCGCTCCGGCCGCGGCGGCGACTGGCTCAAGATCAAATGCGTCCAATCCGACACCTTCCTGATCATCGGCTATGAACCGTCGACCGCGGCGCTCGGCGGTATCGGCCGGCTGCTGCTGGCGGCCCATGGCAATTACGGCCTGGCCTATATCGGCAGCGTTGGGACCGGCTTCACGCATGCCAGCGCGACGGCGCTGCGCAAGCAGCTCGACCGGATCAAGGCGGCAACTCCATCGGCCCGCGGCGTCAGCAAAAAGGGCGTGGTGTGGGTGAAGCCGAAGCTCGCGGCGGAAATCGCCTATCGGGGCTGGACGCACGATGACAAGCTGCGCCATGCCTCGTTCAAAGGGCTGCGCGAGAAGGCGGACGAAGCAAAGGTCTACCGCGTGGACTGAGTCGTACGTTCCGTCTTTTGACATAGACAACGCCCCGAAAAAGGGCGCCTCATGAGTGCGCAGTTGTCTCCATACCGTTTTGGAAATGACCGCTGGCGGCGCATGTTGATGCCGCCTAGGCGGAGACCTGTCATGCACACCCAACCTCAGATGCCGCGAGTCGAAACGTGGGAGCGCGGCGCTCTAATGCCTGGCTCAACTCAACCGTGCACGGCGGTTCTGCCGTGGTACGAAGAGGCAGATTTCGCGGAGTTATTGGCGATCAGCGACCATGGAGTGCCTTCCCAGGAGAGCTACGGACGTTGGTATCGAAGCGCGATGCAAACGGTCGACGACCTTCTCAGAGAGGGCAAGGCGATCGAGTTCGTCACTGTGCGGCCGGCTGCTTATTTCGCCTGGCTTCGTGAGCGGCCGAACACTCCAGAAGCACGCCGCCGTTACGCCGAATTCCTTGCTACCGCCCCAGACACGGCCGCAGTTTAGGCGAGACCGCCTGTTACTGCCGCATGAGCGGCGGGCGAAAGGTCTCGCGGACGACCATCTTGAATTGGCCGACTGCACGTTCACGAACGTCGGCCTCAGCGGTTTTGCCGGCTTTTCGCAACTGGGTCGCCTCGGCGAGAAACATGTCGGCGACAATTTTCGCGGCCTCATGAGTCAGCGCGGCGCCATCTAGATTTTCGCCGGTGATGGTCCTGCTGACCAGCAGGAGCGTTCGCGTGAGCCCCGCCATGACGTGTTGCGCCAAGCTCAGAAGGTCGACGAGCTTCGCATCGTCCAATGCCGCGAGTTCTTCTCGGTCCATTTGGTCGTCGCCTCTTCATGCCGAGAAATGCTGACAGGCTTCGATCGTTCCAGTGATTGGCCCGTTCGCGCTTATCCAACGCGAGGGATGGCTCCGCGTTCCTGCAGGCGACAGCCGCGAGTTCTCCCTCGGCAACATCGTGCTGGCGCTGGTCGTGACCGGTATCGTGCTCGCCGCCGGCTGCGCCTCTCAGGCCGAGTAGCGGAGTTCAGCCGCGCGAAGCGTTGAGTCAGCCGGATATCGTCAGCCGCTCTTCTTTCGTCATTGGCGGGCGCAGCCTTCGCCTCCTCAGCCGGAAAACCATCAGGGGGAGCCGCATCATTGCCCCCGCCAAGTGCCCGAGATCGGTATCGCGAGGCCATTCAACTGCAGCCATCGACGATTTCGCGACGCTGACCTTTCCAGGCACTGCCAATCCGCAGAGAAGCCTCGGAGAGCCGGAGGTAAAACTGGCTACGCATTTCGGCGAGCGTCATTCGACCAGCGCAACTTCCGATCGGCTTGACTCTCTAGGCCTAAATGTTCTCACTATGTTCTCATTCTGGAGAGCGAAGCCTATGTCAGCCGTGCAGTTGCCGGACACGTCGCCAATGACGGAATTGGAGACCGAGATCGACGACGCCATCGCCGAGCATGGCAGCGAGCGCGCTGCAATTCGGGCGCTGCTGCTCGATCTTGCCGAACTTGCGCGGGACGGCGATCGGGCTTCGTCGAGAGGCTATCTGCGCGGGCTGTTTTCGGAGGGCGCCCGGCCGCGTCCAGCCGATGATGAGCCGTGATGAAACCCCGCATCCGGAGACGACGCTTGACCATTATCCCTGGATCATCGTCCGGTTCAGATGCACCCGCTGCCGGCGCTTCGGTGATGCCCGGCTGGCGAGGCTTGCGGAGAAGTTCGGAGCGACAGAGACGATCGCCCGGCTGGTCGAGCGCTTCCACGCGACCTGTCCGCACCGTCCCGCCAAGCGAAACGGCCGGATCGTGCACCGCCCCGAGCCCTGCGGCGGCTATTGCCCCGATCTCGGCTCCAATGTGCCGCCGGACCTTCCGCCCAGCCTCTCCGGGCTGACCCTGATCGAAGGAGGCAAGGATGACCGACTTCCAGCCGAGCCAAAGCGAGAAACGAAACGCCGTCGGATCGGAGGCGATTGATGCCCTGACAAAAATCGTCGCCGGCATCAAGGGGAGCGGCCACCTCTACATGGCCACCTTCAATGAACTGCATGGTCTCGGCATCATTGAAAACCAATGGATTCCGCAGTTGCAGACCCGATTGCTCGTCATCGTCGACGAGGCTGAAAGCTTCCTCGCCGAGCACGGTTGCGGCATCGCCGGCCCCCATCCCGGCGAGGATGACATGGGTGGCAGCTACTACATGATCGACCTGCTGCGCCGGCCGCCGAAGTGGCCCTACAGCGTGATGGTGAGCATGGCGAGCGGCGAACTCGCCCAAGCGGAGAGAGGATACTCAGCCTGGCTCGACGCACGTGGCGCGACGTTCAGCATCTACAGCATTCCCGAGATCGGCTGCATCAGGGCACGGCTGAAAGATCGGAATACGGCCAAGGATTTCGTCAAGGCTCACGGCGGATCGATCCTGACGGATCGGCAGATCGGTGATCTGCTATATGGTGGCGAGAAGCCGCTCATCGATGCGAGCTTCATCGAGCGGAGCCGGAGACGCGAGGCATGTGCAACCTCTACAGCCACACCCGCAACGTAGAGGCGATGCGCAAGCTGTTCGCGCCGTTCAATGATGGCGGTGCCAACTTCGCCAACCTGCTGCCGATGCCCAACATTAATCCAGACCGGCCCGCACCGATCATTCGGAATGGCGAAGTGGGTCCTGAACTGGCGATGGTCCGCTGGGGCATGCCGTCTTCTCGCAAAGCTCTGTACGACGCCGCAAGCGAGCGTGCGGAGAAGTTGCGGGCGAAGGGCAAGCCTGTAGATTTTGAGGAACTGCTGCTCCTGGAGCCGGATCGGGGAACGACGAATATTCGTCGCACCGACAGCAAGCATTGGCAGCGTTGGCTCGGCGTCCAGAACCGCTGCCTCGTCCCTTTCACGAGCTTCAGCGAGTTCAACAAATTTGAGGGCGGCGATATCTGGTTTGCCTTTGGCGAAGATCGGCCGACCGCAATGTTCGCCGGGATCTGGTGCCCTCAGTGGACCAGCGTGCGCAAGATCAAGGATGGTGAAGAAACCCTCGACCTGTTTGGGTTTCTCACAACCGATCCAAATGCCGATGTTCGCACGATCCACCCTAAGGCGATGCCGGTTATCTTGACGACGCCGGAGGAATGCGCGGCATGGATGACCGCGCCTTGGGAGCAAGCGAAGGCACTGCAGCGCCCCTTGCCCGACGGGATGCTCTCGATCGTCGCCCGTGGCGTAAAGAAGGACGACCCGTCCGACCCGGCGCTATTCCCCGCGGTCAAACCGCCCGCTCAGGGTGATCTGTTCTAATGGGCCATTGGGAGCAGATCGGCCGAGACAATGCCGCAGAGCGCGAGCGTCGGGCGGCCTGGCCACGCTGGCGGCTGGAACTCTATCGGTTTGGAAATACGGTCATCATTGCGGCGGCTTGGACCGCATCATTGGTGACAGGGCTGTGGCTGTTCGGCCTGCTCTGAGAGGTCGTCCGGCTCGACCCCGTCGCTGCGCCATTCTCTAATCAGAACGAGCGTGATCTGGCCGTCGGGCCGAAGCCGCAGCTCAGCAATCGCCTGCCAATCGCAATCATCGTCTCGAATTGGGAGGACTATCAGGCTCATCCCTGGCTGGCCTCAATGAGCGCAAGGATAGCCGCCGATTTCCATTCGTACGCTTGGCGGACACCGGCCTCCCACGCCCTGCCTTCCGGCGTGTCAGCCCTCGGGCGACGAATCCAGACCGCGATCAACTCTTCGACGTCGCTGGCATCGAGTGCCTGATTCAAACCCTCCAGCCGGCCGGCAACACGAGCTTCACTGACCAATCGCTCGCAATCCTTAGAGCTGATGGCTTCCGGCATTTCCCCCTCCCGACGAGCGGTGTCCCGGCGACCTACTGACGCGGTGGTGCCACCTGTAGATCTGTAGGAGTCTTCGGCATGTCTCGCTGATCGACCTGACCTGACTGACGCTCGCGCTGCGTGTCAGCGTGATAGAAATTGAAGCCGATGAATATCGCGACGACCATCGTTCCGATGATAGCGACGGCCAGGAGAGCGGCGATGCCGGCCTTTTTGGGTGGTGGAGGATCGTGGGTCACTGAGTTCGCTCCTGTCGAAGGCGACCTCATTGGAACTCTCGCTGAATACAGCCGTTCCGAGCTTCGCATGAAGTCAGTGTAGTGGGAGCTCTCTCATGTCCGCGGATGCCGCCTTCGATATGCTCAAGACCCATGGCAGCAAGGAATGCACGGCGCAGTTCTGGATGTCCGATACGCCCGCTCGGGAATTCAAGACCCTTCGTGAGTGCCTGCTATGGCTCGCGGATCGGGGGCAGGATGAACCACTTCCCAATGTGCATGTGCATTCAGGGGCGGGAGAAATTGCAGTCAATGGCCCTGATCTTGAAGATCTGATCCGCGCCGCTGCCGCTAGCCGTGCCGCGACATGATCTGCATGGCTGATTTTTTCCGACATTACCCACGGCCGGGTAGGGCCGATCACCTGGAAGGGGCAGCGGTCAGCTCTTCGATGATTTCATTGTGATCGGCATAGAGCTGCGGCAACTGGCTCCGACTGAACCAGCGCGCGTAATCAGCGTCATCACCAGCAACGAGCACTGGCCGCTCACCGACGTCCCTTATCGTGATCAGCACTGCGCCGCCCGGTTAACGGCGTCAAAGGCGACGGGCCGCTAGATTGATTCAATTAGTCCCAGCGCCTCAAGGTCGATGCCAGCTTCTTCTTTGAACTCACGAAGCGCACATGCCTGAAAGGTCTCGTTAGGATCGAGGAAGCCACCGGGGAGTGCCCACAGTCCATCCTTTTTGCGGTGGACGAGCGCAATCTCGTCCCCGCGGACAACGACGGCATCTGCGGTAAGGTGAGGGCCCTTGCCATATTTGGCCTCGTAGGCAGGATCAGGCAGCAAAACCTCCAACACTATCGAGTTTTCGCGAGCCCTGGCGAAGCGTCCTGGATCGCCAGCGGGCGCTTCGTCTAGACTGGAATCCGCCCGTCCGGAGTGTACTTGTCAACGGCATCCGGGAGCCGCTGCGATAGCCGCTCCAATATTTCCTCTCGGCTGAGGCCAGTCTGCGTAACTAGGCGGTCCAGCGTATCAGGCCCTATCGCCTGCTCCAGTTCGCGTCCCTCAATCTGCTGGTTCGGGCCGGGTTGGACCCAAGAGTCTGCAGCGTCGCCGCGGCCGGCCTGCTTGAAGCGTTCGATCAGCTCTTGGAGGCCGTTGCCCAGCAGCCCGCCAATGCCACCAGCTGTGGCAGATTGCGCGCCGCCTGTGATCTTGTCCAAGTCGGCCGGGGCGTCCTGCGCAGCCCTTCCCTGTTGCGAGCCTCCGAACCATTCAGCGAGCTTGTCGCGGTTTTGATAGCCCGCGACTGCAAGCAGCCCGAGCAGAGCGGTCATGGATGGGAAGCCACTGTTTTCGTTGCTCATCTGCCTCTCCCTTGCTTCGTCCTAAGCGTTCCGGCGGCTCATCATCGACCAGGCCATGAGGACCAGCACGGCGCCGATTACCGCGCCAACGAGGCCAGCCCCTTCACCCGGTCGGTACCAGCCAAGTGCCTGTCCCAGGAATGTCGCCACGAAGGCTCCGATGATGCCGAGTACAGTGGTGAGAACGAAACCAGCCGGCTCGTTCGAGCCGGGCGACAGAAACTTGGCTATGACGCCGGCGGCAAACCCGATGATGATCGTCCAGATGATGCCCATGGCTGACCCTCATGATCTCGCCCGGGCGCGATGTGCGCTCGGCACAACCCTGAACCGGAGCCGTGCATAGAAAGTTCCGGTAGGCAGTCGATTGATCGGGCGAACGTGGGCAAACCGCACTGTGACGTGCGCATGCTAGCCTTTAGCCAGCATTCAGATCCCGGTCCGGCCGGAAGGACCAGCGAAGCACAACCGCATATGCCACGAGATTGACTATCGTTCGCGAAAACTTCCGCAGGGCAGGCATCGTCGGCTCCAAAGCAGCTGGCTCAGCCAGCGTTCGCAGCATTCAACCGCATTGCCCTCTCGTCGGTTCCTGCTGGGGTGCCATGGCATGAAGCGGCGAACACCTCGTCGGGCCCGTTCGCGTCCAACGTCTCTAGATCGTCCGCTAGCAAACAGAAGCGTTTCGTAAGCGAAGCCGCGATTTTCACGAGATCCAGTTGCCCGTCGATCAAGACCGATTGAAGGTCTCGATTGTCGAGAATCCGGGCGCCGCAGCGCTCGGGGAGCTGCTTTTCGATCTCGCGATAGATGGCTTCGGCCAGCCGTTCGCAATCGCACGACATGTGCGTTCAGATCCTTCAATTTCGATGCTGCTGAAAAGATGGGATCGGTTTTTGCGAAAGAAAGGCCTTCGAGCAGGCAGCGGTGACGGACCACAGCGACTAAAGCCACCAGAAGATCCGCGCGATGGCATCGCGGAGATTTAGCGAGAAGCCGACGCGATCGGTAAGGCGATAGCTGATCGAAATTGGCATCTGCACATCGATCCCGCGCGACCTCGCACGCAAGTACTTGCAAACATGTGCGTTTTCACGGGACAACTCGGAGATTGCGTATAAGTGTCTCTCCCTGCGAAGCATCCCTTGACGAAAGCGAAGACATTCGCGGCGGCTGGAGGTCGCATTCTTGACTACTATGGCGCCTCTGGCGTCTTATGGCTTGGTTCGATAAGCCAAGCCGCGAGAGCAACATGCGTGCCAAGCGAATTCGCCGCACGACCACCTTACCGCTCGTTTTTTGCGTATTGTCGTGCTTGCTATCCCTAACAGATCACCTGGTTGCGCGGGAAGGCAGTCTCCCCGGCGAGCGAGTGCAGCAAAGCAGCCCTTCATTTCCCGAAGCAAACATTAATGAGGTCATAAAGAAAATTGACAAATTATCTGAAGAATCGCAAACTTTATGGCGCAATTCAAAGATAAGAGATAGTATTTCGCCACTTGATGAGGCGATACATTTGGCTCGAAACTATGTTCCTAATACTTCTAGACTTGCCGCCTTGCTAATACAGCGAGGGATTATTGCAAGAAATAGCGATGGAGACGGAGAGCGATCTGAGCAATTATTCAGTGAATCTTTACAAATAATGGAAATTATTTATCATCCAGATCATCCATCTACTACGACTGCAATGTTCTATCTTGCCGAACAGCAAGCGAATCGCGGTCGTCGCGATAAAGCAGAGGCGCTGCTGAGGAGGAGCGAAGCGATATTACGCGAGGCTGGCGCGGGCTATAGATTCGAACTTTCGAATACCCTCAATCGATTGGGCATGATGATGCGCGATTGGCGCCGGCCGCTGGACGCGGTGGACCTGTTCAGAGAGTCCATGACCCTACGTGCAGAAGGCGGCATCGCTGGCGTTATCAGCAGCCTCGGTCCAGCGAGCGAAGCCGCTCACGCATTTATCGATGCTGATCGGTTGGACGACGCAGCACTGTTTATCGCTGAGCTAAAACCAATTCTGCAGGAGGCCTGGAATAAGGCGACTGAGGGCATGAAAGGCAGATGGGGGCTGCCGCAACGCGAGATTGACATTCTCCTTGCAGAAGCCCGCCTCGAACAGAAGCGCAAGAACTACAATAACGCAAGCGACATTAGCAAGCGTGCCTTGACGATTGGCGAGCGATACTACGGCGTCAACTCGATAGATTTGCTTTCGACTATGGAAATGATTCATTCCGTTGCGGCGGCAGAAGGACGGTGGAAAGACGCACTGAACGCAGCGGAGCGACAGCTTTCAATTTCTGCCGAAGCTTGGCCAAGGACCTCCATGCGCTTCTCTGGGCTTCTGCGTCAGCGCGCGATTGCTGAGTATAGACTAGGCCAGCATCAAGCCGCACGAAACAGCCTTAGCGAAGCACTTGATATTGTGACGTTGCCACACAACGCTGTGCTGTTCGCGTCAAAGAATTCGCTATTTGTGGATGTGGCGAACGTCCATCTCCAGGCCTTCAACTCCGCGGCCGAGAGTGATCGAATAGCATTGTTCGCGAAAGCGTTCGAGGCTGTCCAATGGCGGCTTCGG
This sequence comes from Allobosea sp. NPDC003192, assembly GCF_050275675.1. Classification (NCBI taxonomy): domain Bacteria; kingdom Pseudomonadati; phylum Pseudomonadota; class Alphaproteobacteria; order Hyphomicrobiales; family Alloboseaceae; genus Allobosea; species Allobosea sp. NPDC003192. The sequence goes on along the minus strand of NZ_JBNNPK010000004.1, from coordinate 61,186 downwards.
ACGCGCACCGCACTCGCGGTGGCGCAGGCAACCGCGAGAATGACCTCAAGCAACGGCATGGTATCGCAATCGGCTCGTGAGCGAGAACGATTGATCAGCGCGGTGAATGAAATCGACGAGACGCTTGTCGCGGAGCTGTCGAAGCAAACTGGTGAGCGCGACGATACGAGCATCGCTGGCTTGCGAACGACAAAGCAGTCGTTTCTTGCAGATATTGCCCAACACAGCGACAACATCTCTAGGTTGTCACCGGAGTTCGCGGCGCTTGTTTTGCCGCGTGTGGCGACAATCGACGAAGTTCAACAAAAGCTTGAGCCTGGATCTGCGGTCATGTTGCTCACAGATAGTGAGCCTGGTCTCATGCTTCTTGTCGAGAAAAGCTCCTACGCGTGGCGAAATCTCACTGACATGCGTTTTTTTCGGCAGGCCGTCCGTCGAATTCGATGCTCCGTCACGGATGAAGCAGCTTGTGTCGATGCAGCGATCGGTGGCTTAAGCGCAGCGCAACGGATGCTTTTGGCATTCGACAAGAGAGCGCCGCCGTTTCCTTTCGACGACGCGCATACGCTCTATTCTGGACTCCTGGGGCCGCACGGCGAAGAAATTGTAAAGCGGGTCAAGAGGCTATACGTTGTCAGCGACGGCATTTTCTCAACGCTGCCGCTCTCCATCCTGCTATCAAGTCCTGCGGCGAATGCTGTGTCTGATATGGAGAGGCTGAAGACAGCGCCGTGGTTAGCGCGAAGCCATGACATCATACATCTACCATCCCTCTCTGGCTTTATCGCAAACCACTCACAAGTCCCTCCATCGGCTGGTGATCGAGCATTTCTTGGCGTAGGCGATCCGTCGATCGGGAAGATTCCGCCGCTCGAGTGCGGAGGCGGCGGGACGCAGACGGGAGTTCCGGGCGGCGGCACGGCGCTATCCCCTGCCCCATCGACTAACCAAGATACTTCGCTCTTTAAGCCGGGCGGCGGATCCTTAGCTGATCTAGAGGCCTTCCAATCGCTGGCATCGTTGCCGGAGAGTCGTTGCGAACTTCTAGAACTGTCAAAGCGTTTACAATCTAGAAGCGAAGACATACTCACACGCGATCAGGCCACCGAGAGCAACATTAAAGCACTCAGTGAACAAGCGGAATTGCGCCGTTTCCGAGTTCTCGCCTTTGCTACCCACGGATTAGCGGCTGGAGAACTAGGTAGAGCACAGCCGTCTCTGGTGCTATCACCGCCAGCTCGGAATCGAGCGGAAATCGAACACGATGATGGCTTTCTATCGATGAGCGAGATTGTGAATCTCGATCTTGACGCCGATTGGGTTATTTTATCCGCTTGCAATACCGCCTCGGCGGAGCACGCCAACGGTGAATCTTTTTCTGGCCTGGCGCGAGCCTTCTTCTACGCAGGCGCGCGCAGCCTTCTATTGTCGCATTGGCCAGTCTATTCGCATGCGGCGGTAGAACTCACCACACGGACAGTGGCCGGTGTCAAAGCTGACGACTATGGTGGAAAGGCGGCGGCCCTTCGCACTGCTATGGTAAGCATAATCGACGGCGCGACTGATGAACGGACGGCCCATCCATCATACTGGGCGCCGTTCAGCTTCGTCGCAGCGCGCCCATAGCAGTGTGATATCGCCTATCGCGAGAAGTGCCAGTAGCGCGGTTCAGCGGCAAATTCGGGGATGCGGCGAATTTCGCGCAGCCGCTGGTGCGGAAGTGTCCGAGGCCTCATCGAAATTAGAATGCCGATGTCATTTATAGTCGACCGCACGGTAGCGAACACATCGTGATTGAGGCCAAGCACGTCATCACCGATTGCCGTTGCGTCGATAGTTTCCATGCCGGACATTGTGACTGGACCTTCTTCCGGCACATCACCAGCGCGTGGAATCCCTCCAGCATAAACCTTTGAAGCCGCTAGAGCCTTGTCGGCGGAGGATGCATAAAGCGTCAGGCCGTCTACAAGTGATCTAACAGCAGGCGCAACTGAGCGGAAAAGGTCGCGATCAATATCTGGAGCAGCCATGATAAGTTCAGAGATCCGCGGTGCATTTGCGCTGTTGGCCTGAGCTGCAAGCGCATCGAGAACTAGATAATTCCCCATGCTATGAGCAACAACATTAACGCGAGATATGCCGTGTTCCGTACGCAGAATTCGTAGCAACTCAATAAAACTATCTCGAGCAACCATTGCGCTCTGTTGGTCGAATTCATATCGTAAGACGTCACCCATCGACGCCCAAGAAAATAGAATCGACAGATTCTGATACTGCAAATCCCAAACGATTTGAGCTGCTCGATATAGCGATTGGTCGAATGTTGTATTGAATCCATGTACGAATATTAGTGCTTCATTGGCTTTCTTTGTTCGGATTACCTGATCCCAATCCTCTCGATCCAGTGCCTTGACGTCCTTAATCACGAAGTGTCGCTTGAGGTCGAGCTTTCGCTCATACAAGGAAATGCTGAAAAGGCGGGCACTGCCCGGGAGTTCAATGTGTCCAAGCCGATGATCTTCGGGGATACGCACTCTCGCAGCCCCGAAAGTCATAGCGCGTGCGCGCGCCCCGGAAAATGTTGTCCGACCAGATTCATCCACCTTCTGCCGCGTTGTCGCAAACAGGATTTCTACGGAGCGACGGTCCCCGTCTGATGAAGATGGTCCGCATAGATCTGCAAGCGCGCCACAGGCGTCGAGTACTTGTGCTGATCCCGAGCCCCGGACCCCATGGATCACAGGGGGAGTGGGCAGATCTTCGGCATTCAGAAAAACTTGGACCGCGACTCTGATAATTGTCCCCGTTTCGCGTGAGAAAATAATCTCCCAATCCGAATACCCGCTCTGATGGGTTGCACGACCAACAACCTGCCAAAGCGGAGCAGCCACTTTGCTATCGACATGCGAGAGGGTAACGATCGGTCCAGCGGCCTGCAGCTTTGAGAGCTTCACACGGCCGTCGGTTTTGGCCCACTCGATAATATTTGTAGAAAACATTTTCTCACTGCTCGCCCCAATACTGGAGGCTGTGAGCCTAATCAAATCTTCAGGAGTCTGCGCGGCGCCGCATCTAACGCAAAGCAAAGTCCAGATAATGAACCAAGCAAGCCGCGAGATCATAGCGGTAACCTTCGGGTATGGCTGCTCAAAACGTAGTGCCAATCCAACTTCGGGTCAAGGAACCGCACTCGCGGAAAGCATGCGGTTCGATGCGCGTCTGAGAAAACGTGCCTGCAGCGGTTCCGCGAGTGCGATGAGAAAAGTGTCGACGTCACTCGAGGCGCACCTGTAAGTGCAAGGCCGGACAAGAGGATTGCTTTTATATTGATGGTAGTGGTGGCTGAGACATTCCACCCGGCGATTTAGCTGTGTGAACGAAGATATCTTTGAAGGGAAAACTGGCCTGTGCTGAAGTGGATCTGAAGGACAGCCCCTCGACTTTCTTCGTCGGCCTGACGCTTGGTTGGTGGTGGCGGTGGTCTGGGGCATGTGAATCTCCACGCTTCCTAGCCCGCAGCATGATTTAATCTTCGCCATCGGCGGGCGCCTCCCAATCCTCGCGGATTATCGCCGGCTACGACGCAGGTATGCCAACCGCGAGCTGCTTCTATGACTGCCGGCAAACCGGCCTGTGCGCCGCCCGAATGATGAGGGATATAGCGACTCTGCGAGCTTGGTAACGGTGCGCGTCGTCAGTGCCCACCGCTTGTCCCATCTGTGCGCTTGGCCAAGCGCACACCGGCACCGCCGCCGTTTTCAGGGATGAATTCTATTCCTGCCGCCTCTAGGGCTGACTGAATTGCCTCCACTGTCCGATCCTGAGCTCCTAGTGGTCCGGGCCTGCCTTCCAACCGCTTTATCGAAGGCAACGAGACTTTTGAGGCTTCAGCTACATCCTTTTGCTCCCAGCGGAGGAGTGCCCGAGCTGCCCTGAGCTGCTCACTTGTAAGTGCCATTTCAATCCCTCAGGAACTATATGATACCTGGGGTATTGACAGTGCCCCAAGGTTCAAATTATACCTCAGGTATCGTAATTGATCATCTGGGCAACCGCAATGCAACACAGCTCGCCGCCCCATATCGAGACCATCGCCTCCGCGATGTGGCAGGCCATTGCCAGCGAGAAGCACCGCGACCGCGTGAACTTCGCCGCCGTCGATCGGCTGCGAGCCGCCCTCAGCCACATCGGAGTTTGAGACGATGGACACTTCACACAATCAGGACCGCCGTCGTCTGCTGGTGGGCATAGCTAGCTTCCTAGCTGTCTCAGCGACGCCGAGCGCAGCAATCTTGGGCGCAACCAGCGCAGCCGATAAGGCCGTTCGCGCGGTGAGCTCGGAGGAGTTCATGCGTGACTGCCTTGCGACTTTCGAGCGTCTCAGCCCGGCGGCGCAGCAACGTTTTCTCACTTACGCCCGGTGGCTCGTCTATGACGGCAGGGCTGAAACCGATCCTCGCAGGAATGACGCGAATTGGCTGGCTTATGCCAGCCCGCGCGACCGCCGCCTGACCTCCTAAGGCTCATCGCCTTCAACATCGCTGGAGAACCACCCAATGCCGAGCCCCACCGCTCCGGCTGCCGCCACTGGCTTGCCGTCGCCCGACTTCGCTTCGCAAATCTTCCCCCGGGCGAAGCTCGCCGCCATGAGTATGCACGACCTGGCGCAGCTCTCGCAGCTTCTGTGGGTTGTTCAGGGCGCAATTACGCAAAGCGCCATCATCAATCATCCGGGCCCGATCACGCCGGCCTGCGACATGCTGCAAGATTTCAGCGGCGAGGTCGTCAGCGCGCTTTCCGACATAGCAGCGACCGCCAGAGCGCATCAGCCGACAGATGCAGGCGAAGCGAGGTGGCGTGCCTGGTTGCTGCTGAGCAGCGCTGCGCTCTTCAGCAGCGACCTCGCCGAAATCGCCGTGACCGCAACGAACGCTGTCGCAGACGAGCGCTCGTTTGCAGGCTCGCGCCACTAACCCGCCGCCGCTTCCCTTCCTAGAGGAGTGCTCTTCCATGGCCGCATTGAACCGCCGCGCCGCGATCAAAGGCGTACTCACTTCCGTTGCTGTACCGGCTGTCGTTTCCGGCTGCGCCAGTTCGCCTGCCGCTGCCGCGATCTGCAAGGCAGCGCCCTACGTGCCGGCACCACTTGTGCAGCTTGACGGCGCTGACACCGCGCCCGACGCCAAGCTGTTCGAGCTGTGCGCGCAGTTCCACCGTTTAGACAAGGCCGAGGCAGGGGAGTTTGAACGATATTGTTCCCTGCCGGAGGGGAGCCCGGAAGCGAAGGTGCTGTCGGACAAATTCGACGAGCAGTACGAGATATGGGCGGCCGCCTCTGACGCCTGCTACGCAACCGCGCCGCGGACACCGGCCGGAGCTGCCACTTTGCTCGATGTCATTTTTGCTCGCGACTCCGAGTACATCGACGAAACGGTCCAAAAGCCCCTGAAGCTTATTCGAGACTGTCTCAAAACGATGGTGCTCGCATGAGCCCGATCCGCATCTATCGCAGCCGCGGCAAGGGCAAGCCCGCGCGCTCCCACGGCATGAAGCCCGTTACTCTCCCGACGTTCTCCTTCTACGGCCATCTGCCCGTCGTCTTTGCTGACGGGGAACTGGTCATCGGCAGGCGCGTCATTCCGATGGAGATCCGGCGATGAGGATTCTGTCACCTGCCGAAGTCGCGAGGTTGCATGCTGAATTGGCGCTCCTCAACCGCAGCAACCCGAAGCTCTCTGCCGGCGTTCCGCGCGCAATGACCTACCTCGATCGCTGCGGTGCGACCTTCGAAACCGTGCCGGGCTGGCCGACTTGGTTCGCGGCTCGATGGGAAGACCCGGAGAGCTTCGATGAGCCTCGCCGCTGGGCCTGCTGCACCGAGGAATGGGACCGCGAATTTCCTTATGCGCTCGCCTTCAAGGCGCGTGTCGAGGCGGGGGCGAAGTCATGAGCCTCGCAGCCGACAATCTTTTTCCGCTCTTCGCTCAGCCTCACGAAGCTGATGAGCTGACCGCCGCCGAATCCCGCGACGTGCTCCTGATCCTGGGCGAAGTCGCGAACCGGCTAGCATGTGCCACCAATTCCGCTGACGGCCTACGGCGCCGGCTTGACGCCATCGCTGGGGCTATCGTCGCCTTCATCGATCAGATCGACGGTGACCCGGATTTTGAAGAGCAGTGTGAGGATGAAGGCGCGCAGTGCGACGACGAAGGAGATTTCGGCGACAACGGTATCGCGGACTCGGACGGCCAGGCCGAGCAGTGGGGCCACCAGCACCGATATGGCGGATGGGTGACATGAAGCTTCGCGATATCACCGACGCCATTGGCGACGGCGACAAGGCGACGCTGCGGCGAGCGTTCCGGTCGCTCATCAGCCTCCCCCGCGAGGAAGAGATAGAGGCGTCTTCGCCAGGCCTGCTGGTCGTCGCGCTCAACCGGGTCTGCGGAGCGCTGGCGGACGACGGCGCCGTGATGCCGCCTGCGATCTGCGAATCGCTTGGGCTGGCAGCCGGCGCAAGCTATGGCGAGGGCGCTGCGGCGGCGAAGGCGCAGTGGAGCCGCGTTTCGCGGGCCATTGTCGACTACGATCCGGCGAAAGTTGGCTCGAATCGCCAACCTGCCTAGGGGAGGGCGCTGGGCCGCAATCAGCGCCATGCTTCGGCACGTGTTGGGGTAAATGTTGGGGTAACTCGCGCAGGGCGCGCGGTGACGCCAGCAATTTCAATGCGTTGGGAGAAAGGCCTGGTGGAGCTGAGGGGATTCGAACCCCTGACCTCTGCAGTGCGATTGCAGCGCTCTCCCATCTGAGCTACAGCCCCCAGGGCGCTGGCCTTCTAGGCCCTGCGTCGCGCTTCTGTCAATCGCTTGCGACAGGAGTTTTGTGGGTGCCCGTCGCGGAGCGCCCGGCCTTCTCGGAGATGCTACTCGATGCGTTCCGTTCTCGACGTCGTGATGCTGGCGCTGAACCTCTATGTCTGGCTGCTGATCGCCTCGGCCGTGCTGAGCTGGCTGATCGCCTTCAACGTCGTCAACACCCGCAACCAGTTCGTTTCGACCGTCTGGGATTTCCTCTACCGGATCACCGAGCCGGCGCTGCGGCCGATCAGGAACATGCTGCCCAATCTCGGCGGCATCGACATCTCGCCGATCATCCTGCTGCTGGTGATCTTCTTCATCCAGAGCGTGATCCAGCGCTACATCTACCCCAACGTGTTCTAGCCGGATGGCGGCCTGGTCCGCCACGCTGGACGGGCTTGCGATCGCCGTCCGCCTGACGCCGCGCGGTGGCCGCGATGGCCTCGACGGCGTCGAGACCCTGTCAGATGGCCGCCAAGTACTGAAAGCCCGGGTCCGGGCCGCCCCCAGCGAGGGCGAGGCCAACGTCGCGCTGATCGCGCTGCTGGCCAGGGAGCTCCAGGTCTCCCGTTCACAGATTTCGCTGACCGCAGGCGCAAGCGCGCGGCTGAAGCGCGTCGCGGTTCAGGGCGATGGCGAGGCTCTGGCGGCGCAATTGCAGAAGCGACTTTGCGAGATTTGATGCTGCGTTGCAGCAGAATCATCGCCGACGGCTCTTGACGAAGGCACTCGCCTTCTGGCCCAACTGCGGCCATGGACCAGCCAACTCCTCAGCCGTTCCCGCAGCGCCTGACGGAAGGCTATCGCGCCTTCCTCGACGATCGCTTCGTCCGAGAGCAGAGCCGCTACGAAAAGCTCGCCGAGAGCGGGCAGACGCCGAAGATCATGCTGATCGGCTGCTGCGATTCGCGCGTCTCGCCCGAGGTGATCTTCGATGCGAGCCCCGGCGAGATGTTCGTGATCCGCAACATCGCCAACCTGATTCCGCCCTTCTCGCCTGACGACCAGCTGCACGGTACCTCGGCCGCACTCGAATACGGTGTCCAGGCGCTCAAGGTCGAGCATATCGTCGTGCTTGGCCATGGCCGCTGCGGTGGCATCAAGGCCTTTGCCGACGATACGCAAGGGCCACTGTCGTCCGGTGACTTCATCGGCCGCTGGATCACGCTGGTCGAACCGGCGGCCAGGCGCTCGGGCGGACGCGGCCGGAACGAGACGCTCGATGACTATGTCGAGCGCCTCGCCCTGCTCTCGGTGCAGCAGTCGCTTGCAAACCTGCGAACCTTCCCCTGCATCAACATCCTCGAGAGCAAAGGCAGGCTGCATCTGCACGGCGCCTATTTCGCAGTCGCGAGCGGCGTGCTGATGCTGCTCGACCCGCAGACCGGGCAATTCGTCCCGGCGGTCGGCGAGATGCCGAAAAAAGTACAGATGATCCGCTGCTCGGAGGCGGAGCCCGGACAGGACGGTTGACGTCTGCTCCGGAACGAGTGAGTTTTAGTCAATCCGCCGCTTGAAACGGCGGTCGCTGGGGAAAAAATTTGCGATCCGGCCTGATTTCGCCGGACAAGCATTTTTGCTGCGCCGCACCGATGACGAACCCGGAAGCTTGCGCTAGATTGCGCGCTCCCGGTCACTATCGTTGAAGCTGCATGTTCGATCGTCGTAAGCCCGCCGCCCCGGCGCCCTTCGTCACCCACGAGAATATCGAAGCCAAGGTCAAGTGGTTCGATCCGGAGAAAGGCTTCGGCTTTGCCTCTCCGGCGGACGGCTCCGGCGACGTTTTTCTCCACATCTCGGCCATCGGCCCGCAGGATCCGCAGGATCTGCAGCCCGGTGCGACCATCATCTGTGATCTCGGCGAAGGCCGGCGCGGCCTCCAGGTCGTCTCCGTCCACGAGATCGACGCCTCGACCGCAGCCCCTGCCGCGCCGCGTGGCGCCGGCGGTCCTGGCGGCGGTGGCCGTCCGTTCTCGCCGCGCCCGCCGCGTGACGATTTCGGCGGCGGTTATGGCGGTGGCGGCGGCTATGACCGCGGCGACCGTGGTGGCTTCGACCGCGGTGATCGCGGTGGCTTCGATCGCGGCGCCAGCGCCCCGATGGAAGGCCCGTTCGACGGCGCGGTGAAGTTCTTCAACACCGATCGCGGCTTTGGCTTCATCGCCCCCGACAAAGGCGGGCCGGATGTGTTCCTGCACGTCTCGTCGCTGAGCCGCAGCGGCCTGCAGCCGCCGATGGATGGACAGCGCGTGCGCTTCTCGATCCGCGCCGGCAAGAAGGGCCCCGAGGCCGCGAACATCAGCTTCCTCTGAGGAGCTGGCCGCGAGCGTATCGCGTCGGTCAGGCTGAACCAGCCTGACCGGGCTATGGTCTTGATATATCGATGAGGCGGCGGGCCGGAAGGCTCCGCCGCCTCAAACGCGTTCAAGGGCCCGGTACGGCAGGGCCGGGAAGGTGATGCCGATCGAATCGCCGGGGTGGACCTCGCCGCCCTGGAGCACGACCGCCATGACCCCGGCCTTGCGGATCAGATTTCCATCCGCGTCGCGGCCGAGCACGGCCTTGAGTAGGCCGGGCTGGAAGGCTTCGATCTGGACGCATGGGTTACGCAGCCCGGTGACCTCGACGAGCGCCTCGGAGCCGAGCCGCAGGCGGGTGCCGGCGGGCAGGCCGAGCAGGTCGAGCCCGCGCGTGGTGACGTTCTCGCCCATGTCTCCCGGCTGAAGCGAGAAACCCTTGTCCGCGAGCTCCTCGAACAATTCGGCGTGGATGAGGTGGACCTGGCGCAGGTTAGGTTGTGTCGGATCGACGGCGACGCGCGAGCGGTGCTTCACCGTCTTCCCGCAATGGGCATCTCCCTCGACGCCGAGGCCGGCAAGCAGCCGAATCGCCGGCAGGATCGGCTTGCTGAACCGGTGACCGTCGTCCCGCGCCACGGCTACGATTGTTCCCATCGTCCTGACCTCCATGCTGGTGGCCGCTCTCTGGCATGAGGCGCGACGATTCGGGAGCCGAATGCGCAACAAAAAACCGGGCCTATCACCAGGCCCGGTCTATCACCCCTTTATAAACCTGCAGTTGCTCAGTGCTCGTCGCCCTCGAGGCCGCCGACATGCTTCTGGGTGTAGAGTTCGAGGCCGATACGGCCGATCAGGTCAAGCTGTGTCTCGAGGAAGTCGATATGGCCTTCCTCGTCCTTCATCAGTGCCTTGAACAGGTCTTCGGACGGGTAGTCGCCAACGTCGCGGCAATACTTCGCCGCTTCCTGATAGAGGGCGCGGGCCTCGACCTCGGCCTTGAGGTCGCACTCGATCACTTCCTTGACGTTCTCGCCGATGCGCAGCGCGTCGAGCGTCTGCAGGTTCGGGAAGCCTTCGAGGAAGAGGATCCGGTCGACGAAACGGTCGGCATGGACCATCTCCTCGATCGATTCCTTCTTCCAGGTTTTGGCCATGTCCTTCAGCCCCCAATTGTCGAGCATCCGGTAGTGCAGCCAATACTGGTTGATGGCCGTGAGCTCGGAGCGCAGGCCCTTGTTGAGGTATTCGATGACCTTCTTGTCGCCCTTCATGCCGCTCTCCTCGCAATCGGTTACATTAGAATGATCCTAATGTAGAGCGACAGGGGCGGAAAGGGAAGGGCGGATTGCGCGCCTGACGGGAGAAAAATCGGGTCGCAGCGATCAGGCGGCGACGCGGTCGTCGTTCTCTTCGATGCCCGCCATCATCAGGCCGACCGAAACATGCACGGCGCATTCGACATCGTGGCTGGCGCAGCTATGGCACTGGCTGGCGCAGGCGGCGCGCGCCTCGACAAGCAAAGAGCGGACTTCGCGAGCGCAACGGCCGCAATCCGGGCTGCAGCCGAGGCAGTCATAGGCCTCGCCCGCGGTGCGCGGGCCGCTGCCGTCAGGGGCAATCGTGCCCTTGATCTGTCGGCAGGAGAGGACGTTGCAGGAGCAGACGATCACGCCCTGTGGCCCCCGGCGACCTTCGTCACCGTCTCCTCGCCATCGGCGCGACGCAGGCGCACGATCACCTCGACCGAGGAGATCATCATGCCGTCCGGCGCGACCGGCAGGCCCGAGACATGGATCTCGGAGCCCGGGATGTCGACGACCGTCTCGTCGTCCTCATTGTAGAAGTGGTGGTGCTCCGAGACGTTGGTGTCGAAGAAGGTCTTGGGGCCCGACACCGAAACCTGCCGCAACAGGCCCGCTTCCGAGAACTGGCGCAGCGTGTTGTAGACGGTCGCCAGCGAAAGCGGCTCACGGGCGCGCAGCGCTTCCTCATAGAGCATCTCGGCGCTGACATGACGGTCGCCCTTGGCGAAGAGCAGCCAGCCGAGCGCCATGCGCTGGCGGGTCGGACGCAGGCCGACGCTGCGCAGGCGCGCCTTGACCGCGCTGATCGGGCAGGCTGCCGGAGCCTTCTGCGGCCAGGGAATCTGGTCCACCTGGGCTCGCACCGGGCTGCCATCCTTGAGAGACAGAATGCTCATGAACGCCTTCCAACTCGAAGATCGGTGTGCTCGCAGTTTAGAATTTATCTAAACTACTGATATTGCTCATATTTTTGCCGTCTCCGAAGCCGACTGTCAATCTCTTCGCACCTGCGGCAAGACGCATCAGGGGGTTGTCCACGGTGCAGGAGGCCTCGTTCCGGAGGCGTCAGTGCCCACCACCTCCGGCCCCGGGCTTGGCCGCTGGCGGCTTGCTCATGAAGATGGCGAGCACGACCAGGGCTGCGAAAATGCAGGTCAGGCCGAGGAAGACATCGCCGAAAGCCATGACCAGCGCCTGCTTATGAGCCCGCTGCGTCAGTAGCTTCAGTGCCATCGACTGGGCAGCGTCGCCATATTCGATGAAGCGCTGCGTCATCGACGCCAGGTTCTCCTCGGCGATCTGGCGGCCGGCGGCGACGGCCTCGTGCAGGCGGGTGATATGCAGGTCGGTGCGGCTGTTGAGCAGGGTGTTGATCACCGCGAGCCCGACCGCGCCGCCGAGATTGCGGGTGAGGTTGTAGAGGCCCGAGGCGTTCTTGAGCTGCTGCGGCGGCAAGGTGCCGAGCGCCAGGTTGTTGATAGGCACCATGCACAGCATCAGCGAGCAGCCGCGCAGGATCTGCGGCACCAGGAGCTCGTAGAAGTCCCAATCGGCGGTGATGGCCGAGGCAATGTAGGTGCCGAGCGCGAAGCCGCCGAAGCCGATCATCATCATGATGCGCGGGTCGAGCTTGGCCGAGAGGCGCCCGGCGATCGGCGCCGTCAGGAACATGGCGAGGCCGGTGACGAACATGGTCTCGCCGATCATCAGCGCGTCATAGCCGCGGATGCGCCCGAGATAGACCGGGTAGAGATAGGTCAGCCCGTAGAGGCCGATGCCCATGGTGAAGGAGAACAGCGAGCCGAAGGCGAAGTTGCGGTTGCGGAAGGCGTAGAGGTCGACGAGCGGATCGTCGCGCGTCAGCGCCCGCCAGAAGAACAGGATGGCGCCGATGATCATCACGAAGGTGAAGAGCACGATCTCATGGCTCTCGAACCAGTCGAGCCGCGTGCCCTCTTCGAGCACATACTCCATGCTGCCGAGGAAGGCGGCCATGGCGCCGAGGCCGACCCAGTCGAAGCGGCGGAGCAGGCTGTGGTCGGGCTTGTCGAAATCGATCAGCGTCCAGGCGGCGATGGTGACGCCGATGCCGGGCACGACATTGACCAGGAAGAGCCAGTGCCAGGAGAAGGCGTGGCTGAGATAGCCGCCGACGGTCGGGCCGATGGTCGGGGCGAGCGTGGCGATCAGGCCGATCAGCGGCGAGACGATCGGCCGCTTCGAGGCCGGGAAGATGGTGAAGGCCGCGGCGAAGACGCCGGGGATCATGCCGCCGCCGATGAAGCCCTGGATTGCCCGCCATAGGATCATCTCGTTGATCGAACTGGAGGTGGCGCAGAGCACGCTCGCGACGGTGAAGCCGGCGGCGGCGATCGAGAAGAAGACGCGGGTCGACAGCGCCCGGCTGAGATAGCCGGACAAGGGGATCATGATGACTTCAGCGATCAGATAGGCGGTCTGGACCCAGGCGATCTCGTCGCTGGAGGCCGACAGCCCGGCCTGGATTTCGGCGAGCGAGGCCGAGACGATCTGGATGTCGAGAATCGCCATGAACATGCCGAAGACCATCGCCAGGAAGGCGAAGATCCGGCGCATCGGAATGGCGTCCTCGGCCGGCGTGGGACCGGCGGGAAGCGCAGTCGTGGCGGTGGCCATTCAGGCCTCCTCGACAGGGTATCGCTGTCTGGTTGATAGGGCCGGGCCCCCGGCCCGAGGAGCGCCGTGAGGCGCGGTGCGCTTTGGCCCAGAAGGGGCGATTGAGCCTTGGCGCATCGCCATTCCCCGGTCGGGAACGGCTCCTCGGGTCGAGGGTCCGGAAACTTACTTCTGTGCGCCTGGCCGCGGGTCGATCGAGACCACGACCGACATGCCAGGACGCAGAATGTGCTTGCCGGCCGATTCCGGCGACAGGGCGATGCGGACCGGCACGCGCTGGACGATCTTGGTGAAGTTGCCGGTGGCATTGTCGGGCGGCAGCAGGGTGAAGACCGAGCCGGTGCCGCCGGCGATACCGCTGACGGTGCCGTCGAAGACCTGCCCGGGCAGGGCGTCGACGGTGATCTTCGCCCTGTCGCCGATCTTCAGCGGGCCGACCTGCGTCTCCTTGAAATTGGCGTCGACATAGACCTTGTCGAGCGGGACGATCGACATCAGGCGCTTGCCGGCGCTGACGAGGTCGCCGAGCTGCATGTTGGTGTTGGCGACGAGGCCGTCGATCGGGGCGGAAATCGTCATGAAGGAGAGATCGCGCGCCGCCTTGTCCTCGGCGACCTTGAGCTCGTCGATCTGCCGGGCGGCCTCGACGCGCTGCGCCTTCAGCACCTCGATATTGGCCTGGGCCTGGACGACGCCGGCCTTGGCGCTGGCGAGCGAGGCGACTGCCTGGTCGCGCGCGGCGGTGGCGGCGTCGAGCGTCGCCTGCGAGCCATAGGACTTGGCGGCGAGATTGCTGGCGCGGTCGAAATCGGCGGCGGTGCGGGTGACGGCAGCCTCGGCTGAGCTCTGCTGCGCCTGCGCCTGCTGCAGGCTGGCGCGGGCAGCCTCGACCTGCGCATCGATGCGCGAGAGCGTGGCCTTGGCGGTCGCGCTCTTGGCCTGTGCGCTCTCCAGCGCGATGCGCTGGTCGCCGTTGTCGAGCTTGACCAGCTGCTGGCCGGCCTTGATCTCCTGGTTCTGCGTCACCGCGATCGTCGCGATGTTGGCGGGCAGCTTGGCCGAGATCGTCGCCATCTCGGCGCCGACATAGGCGTCGTCGGTGGAGACGATGAAGCGGCCATTGCGCCACCAGTCGACGCCGAACCAGAGGCCGGCGGCGAGGGCCGTGCCCGCGACGAGGATCAGCGCGACGCGCTTGGCGCCGCTGCGCTTAGGCGCCGGCTTCTCGCCTGCCTGGGGGGAAGAAGTGCGTTCTCCGTCAGCCTTGCGGGCTTCGGCAGGTGCTGGCGTCTGCTCGAGCACGGGATCGACCAGCTTCAGCCGGTCGCGGCGGGGCTCGGTGCGCTTTTCAACGGCAGATTCGACAGTCATGGTGGCTATGCCCTGACAATCACAATTCGAACCGCTCGGTTCGATTGTGGTTGAAATAGCGCCGGACGCGGTGCATATCAAGAGGAAATCGAACCAATCGGTTCGATTATTTTTGCAAGCGCGACTATGCGCGAAACGGAAGGACGATGATGAGCGCGACGCTGGAGCCGCGGCACGTCAAGGCGATCTCCCGCAACCGGCGTGTCGCCGGGGCGGATCCCGACAAGCGTCATCAGATTCTCGAGGGCGCGCACGCCGTGTTCACGGCGCGCGGCTTCGATGCGGCCAGCATGAACGACATCGCCGCGGCGGCGAATGTCTCCAAGGGCACGCTCTATGTCTATTTCGAGGACAAGGAGCATCTCTTCGTCGCGCTGATCGAGCGCGAGCGCGAGAAGCAGAAGCAGGGCATGTACGAGGCGCTGGCCGAGGAGCCGGATCTCGCCCTGGCGCTGACGAATTTCGGCGTGGGGCTGGTGCGCCTGCTGACCGGCCCGTTTGCACTGAGCGCCCACCGGATCGTGCTGGGGGTCGCCGAGCGCATGCCCGAGCTTGGTCGCGAATTCTACGAGCGCGGCCCGATGCAGGGCGCCCGGAACCTGGCGGCCTTTCTCGACCAGCGCGTCGCCAAGGGCGAATTGGCGATCGCGGACACTGCCCTGGCTGCCGCGCAGTTCGTCGATCTCTCGCAGTCGACCCTGATGCGCCCGCGCTTGTTCAATGCGGTACGTACGCCGCCGAGCGAGGACGAGATCGCGCGCGTGGTCGGCGAGGCGGTGACGACCTTCATGGCGCGCTATGGCGTAAAGGCGGTCTGAGACTGCCGCGAAAGTTCAGTGCCCCGTGACCTTGTGCGCCCTGATGCGCTCGCGATGGGCGGTGTAGAGGCCCGACGCGATGATGATCGCCGAGCCGAACCAGGTGAAAACGTCGGGCAGCACCGAAAACAGGATGAAGCCGAAGGCCGAGGCCCAGAGCAGCTGGACATAGGAGAAGGGCGCCAGCAGCGAGGCGTCGGCGTGCCGGAAGGCCTGGATCACGAACCAGTGGCCGACGGTCGAGGACACGCCGATGAACAGGCCGACCAGCAGAGCTTCGGTCGATAGCGGCTGCCAGGTCAGCGGTTGCAGCGCCGACAGCACCAGGCAGCCGACCACTGCCGACCAGGCGAGCGTCGTCACAGGGTTTTCGGTCGCGCTCATCATCCGGGTGACGATCAGCGCGAAGGCCCAGGTCACCGCCGACAGCACCGGCAATATCGAGGCGAGCTGGAAATCGCTGCCGCCCGGTCGGACGACGATCAGCACGCCGATTAGGCCGACGGCCGTCGCGGTCCAGCGCCGCCAGCCGATTTTCTCGCCGAGGATCGGGATCGAGAGTGCGGTGACGAAGAGCGGCGAGACGAAGCTCGTCGCGGTCGCGTCGGCGATCGGCAGATATCGGAGCGAGGAGACGAACAGGATCGAAGAGACTGTCACGGCGACGCCACGCAGGATCTGCATGCTGGCGCGCCGCGGCTTCAGTTGCTTGAAGCCGCCGGGAGCAGCGACCGCCAGCATGATCAGTGCGAAGGCGGCATAACGCAGCCAGACGACCTGGATCGCCGGCGTGGTGGCGGTGAGGTATTTCGAGGCGACGTCGGCGGCGGAGAGGAAGACGCTGCCGAGCAGCATCAGGCCGATGGCGCGCAGGCTGTTGTCGCGCCGCGGCGCAGGGCGCTGCGGCGGCTCGGCCGGGGCTGGTTCGACCGGCAGAGGCACTCTGGTCAAGGTGTCGGGCAAGGTCTTCGACAAATCTCTAGGAGAAGCCGACCCTAGCCGAGGATCGCGGCGATCCCTTGCGCAAATCCGGCACGGCCGCCATGCGTCCGCGCAAGAAAAAGGCGGGCACGAGGCCCGCCTTGAAATTTTCTTTGAACAGGGTGGCCCGAATTCAGGCCGCCTGCTTGCGCGGCTGGATCAGCTTGCGGTTGACCAGAACCTCGGCGATCTGGACCGCATTGAGTGCCGCACCCTTGCGCAGATTGTCGGAGACGCACCAGAAGGCGAGCCCGTTCTCGACCGTGGCGTCCTCGCGGATGCGCGAGATATAGGTCGCGTCCTCGCCGGCTGCCTCATGCGGGGTGATGTAGCCGCCGGGCTCGTGCTTGTCGATGACGAGGATGCCGGGGGCGGTGCGCAGCACCTCGCGCGCCTCGTCGGCGGTGACCGGCTTCTCGCACTCGATGTTGACGCTCTCGGAATGGCCGATGAAGACCGGCACGCGCACGCAAGTAGCGGTCAGCTTGATCTTCGGATCGAGGATCTTCTTGGTCTCCGCCATCATCTTCCACTCTTCCTTGGTGAAGCCGTCTTCCATGAAGACGTCGATGTGCGGAATGACGTTGAAGGCGATGCGCTTGGAGAACTTCTTGGCCTCGACCTCGCCGGCGGCGAAGACCGAGCGGGTCTGGTTGAAGAGCTCGTCCATCGCCTCCTTGCCGGCGCCGGAGACCGACTGATAGGTCGAGACCACGACGCGCTTGACGCCGAAGCGCTCATGCAGCGGCTTCAGCGCCACGACGAGCTGCGCCGTCGAGCAGTTCGGGTTGGCGATGATGTTCATCTTGCTGAAGCCGGCGGCTGCGGCGGCGTTCACCTCCGGCACGATCAGCGGCACGTCGGGATGCATGCGCCAGGTCGAGGAGTTGTCGATCACGACCGCGCCCTGCGCGCCGATCTTCGGCGACCATTCCTTCGAGACCGCGCCGCCGGCCGACATCAGGCAGATATCGGTGTCGGAGAAGTCGTAATGCTCGAGCGCCTTTACCTTCAGCGTCTTGTCGCCGAAGGAGACCTCGGTGCCGACGGAGCGGGAGGAGGCGAGCGCCACGACCTCGCTGACGGGGAAAGCGCGCTCGGCGAGGATGTCGAGCATTTCATGGCCCACATTGCCCGTGGCGCCGACGACCGCGACCTTGAAGCTCATCTTCGTGAATTCCTTCTGGCGAAACCGGTTATGCCTCCCCGGGGAGCCGTCGCCGCTGATCTCGCTTGCGGGTTCGGCCGGTTGACCCCGGCCGGGGGGGAGAACCCGGAATCGAGGCGACGTGTCAGTGCGACGTCCGGGTTTTCCCGGCCGTCGTTTTGGTCGTGGTTTTCGTCGTCAGACGGAACGTCACAGAGCCAACCTGAGCATCATCGCGAAGCCGGGAGATAGGAGCCCGGCGCGCAATCCCAAACACAAGCTGCCGTAAAAAGTCAATCGTCCTGCTGGCTCGCCGACGTTAACCCTGCCTCCTTACCCGTCATTGACCCTGTTTCGTGATGGAAGGCGCCTGGTAACGGCCTGCTCATTGCGGACGGCGAAAGCTCGCCAGCGAGTGGGACGAGGCGGCTTGCAGGGGTGCGGGCTGCCCAATGGGTCGGGTTCTGTCGTGTCCGGGGACGAGATCAGCGCCATCTGGCAACGAGTCAAACTGCGCCTGCAGGAAAGCGGCCAACGCGTTCAGCCGCGCCTGCAAGGCCTGGCCGATGCCGCGCCGGGGCGCTTCGACCTTGCCGCACGGCTGGTCGATCTCGCAGATGCAGCCGAGGCCGGCCTCGGACGGGTCATGCGGCCGGTGCGGCGCGTCTTCCGGTCCAGCGCCATCGGCTTGACCGGCGGCCTCGTCTGGCGCGGCCTGGCGGCCCTGACCGGGGTCAGCCTGACCGCGATGCTCGTTGCCGGTCTCTCTTCTGGTTCGTCGGAACCCGCGCTCGCCAGCCTGACGTTGACGGAGGCTTCAGCCGCTCCCGTGGTGCGCGATGTCCGTCTGCAGGCACTGCCGATGGCCGCCGGACAGGAAGGCTGGGTGACGATCGGCCGGCCGATCGCGCTGTTCGGGGTGGAATCCCCGGAACTCGACAAGCGCAACGCCTATGAAGCGCGGCGCAGCCAGGACGGACAGAGTCGCGAGGACGTGCTGACTTTTGGCGCGTTCGATGACGGCAAGTCGTTCCTGTCGCTCAAATTCCGGATCAACCGCGATGCGCAGGCGCAGAAAGTGCTCGCCGGAGTATCGCAGCCCTTCGTGATCGGTCTCGTGCGCGAGAGTGCAGCGCGTGGCCTCTCGGTCGGGCGCAGCGGCGCGGCTACCACGATCGAGACCAAGTTCGGTACCGTCGAGACCGCCGATATCGGCCTCAGCGACGGCGCGGCCGGACGCGCCTGTATCGCCTTCCGCCATCTCGACGCGGCGGCGCATCTCTCCTTCTCGGGCTGGTGGTGCGGCAGCGAGGCCAGGCCGGCCGACCGGGCGCAACTGATCTGCCTGATCGATCGGATCGATCTCCTGAGCGCCGGCGACGATCCGGAGTTGCGCACCAGCTTCGCCCGCACCGAGCTCAACCGCCGGCAGGGCTGTTCGGTGCCACGGCTCGCCGCGACCGGCCGCAAGGGCTCCTGGCTCGACGCCGACAGCAAGGCGCCGGCGCTGCGGCCGACCAAAGCATCGGACCGAAAAGTGGAATCCACTTTTCGGAAAAATCCGATGCTGTGACAGTGAGATAGATCACCGTTATCGCGTTCTGTCGGACGCGCGGTGATCTAGCGGCAAGCAGGCGCAGGCGCGGTAACGGCCTCGTGTTGCTCCGCGGCACTGGCGGGCCGCAACAAAAGCATTAACTCTGGAATTGTATCGTCAGCGACAGCCGATCCGCCGGCAGCTTCGGCGGAGGCAACCGCCTCAGGAGATCGTCATGCGTTCGCTTTCCCGCCTCGCCGCCGGCCTGGCCTTGTCCGTCGCAGCCGTCACCTTCGCGGTCTCGGTGGCCGAAGCCCAGCAGCAGCGCCGTCCACTGCGCGTCACCGTGCAGAAGCGCAGCTATTTCGACGCCGGCAATGTCGTGCCGGTCGGCAGCATGAACCGCTATGCGACGCAGAACATCGTGGCGAGTCCGGTCTATTCGGCCTCCGGCGAGCTCTACGGTGAAGGCACGCTGCCCTCGCGCATCGGCTCGGGTGCCAACCCGTTCGCCAACAGCTTCTCGTCGCCGCGCTTTTGAGCTGCGTTCGGTGATTTTGTGTCATTGCGTCGTCGCCACGCTCGCAATGACACTCAACTAAGTTGAGAGGGAATCGGAATAAAGCTTCTTCGCGCGGACTGAAGAAGCGATCGGGATGACGTTGTCTTGCCGGTCGAGCCGATAGTAAACTAATTCGGATGGGCTTTGAAAAAGTCCATGCCGATCTGGCCTAAGGTCCAAGTTCCGTCGAAAAGCCCGGACTCGGTGAACTTGCCGGCAACGTAGGCACTCCGGCCGATATTGCCGCCGTTGACGCCGCCGCCGCAACTTGTCCGGTCTGCCGGGATGCGGATGGTCTCGTTGGTTTCGACGCCACGGATGCCCTCCAATACCTTGGCGATCGCTGTCGCCCTCTCAAAATTCGGAGGGCTACCGGCCAGCTTATCACGATCGATGCGCAGGATCTCGACCCGTGCGATCACTGGGCTGTTCTGAGCGATGGGCGGTATGGCCGGCAGCAGCACGACTTGATGAAATTGCGCCCCACGACAAGCGTGTGCCGGGATAGTGGTCGCCATCTGAGCTGTAAGCGACAGAAACAGGATGGTCGCGGCTCGCCACATGCTGGCATCATAGCGCGGTCAAGGCACCGCATCCATCGCTGGCCGCGCAGAATGGCGGAATGCCGGAGCGATCTCTTTTGAACAGCGCTGATTCCGTCGTTCCGGGCCACCATGCGGCAGCCCGGAACGCAGTTATGCGCGTCAGCGGACCAGGATGTTCCTGAACTGCCAGGGATCGCTGGTGTCGATGTCCTCGGGGAACAGGCCCGGGCGGCCGTCGAGCGGAGTCCAGTCCGTGTAATAGCCCTTCACCGGCCCGAGATAGGGCATCTGGATCGCAAGGCAGCGGTCGAGATCCATCTCCTCGACCTCGACGATGCCGGCCTTGGGGTTCTCCAGTGCCCAGACCATGCCGGCGAGCACGGCCGAGGTGACCTGCAGGCCGGTCGCAGTCTGATAGGGAGCGAGTTTGCGCGCTTCCTCCGTCGAGAGCTGCGAGCCGAACCAGTAGGCGCCCTTGTCGTGGCCGTAGAGCAGCACGCCGAGCTCGTCGATGCCGTCGATGACCTCGTTCTCCTCGAGGATGTGGTGCTCCTCCTGCGGACGGCCGGCATTGCCGAACATCTCGTGCAGCGAGAGCACCGCGTCGTTGGCCGGGTGATAGGCGTAGTGGCAGGTCGGTCGGTAGACCGCCTTGCCGGCCTCGTCGCGCACGGTGAAGTAGTCGGCGATCGAGATCGACTCGTTATGCGTCACTAGGAAGCCGTATTGCGGGCCAGGCGTCGGGCACCAGCTGCGCACCTTGGTCTCGGCGCCGGCCTGCATCAGGTAGATCGCCGCCTGCGAGCCGGTCTCATGGGTGCGGGCGTTGTCCGGCATCCACTTCTCATGGGTGCCCCAGCCGAGTTCGGCCGGCTGCACGCCCTCGGAGATGAAGCCCTCGACCGACCAGGTGTTGACGAAGACGCCCGGCGGCTTCGGGTTCTTCGAGCGCTGCGTGTCGCGCTCGGCGATATGGATGCCCTTGACGCCGACCTGCTTCATCAGCCCGGCCCATTCCTCGCGGGTGGTCGGCTGCGGCACGTTGAGGCGCATGTCGGAGGCGATGTTCAGCAGAGCCTTCTTGGCCAGCCAGGAGGCCATGCCGGGATTGGCGCCGCAGCAGGAGACGGCCGTCGTCGAGCCCGGCGCGCGGGCGCGCTTGGCGGCGAGCGTCATCTCGCGCAGCGCGTAGTTCGAGCGCTCGCCCGGGCCCTTCGTCTCGTCGAAATAGAAGCCGAGCCAAGGCTCGTTGACCGTGTCGATATAGAGCGCGCCGAGGCTGGAGCAGAGCTCCATGATGTCGCGCGAGCCGGTGTCGCAGGACAGGTTGACGCAGAAGCCCTGGCCACCGCCCGCGGTCAGCAGCGGCTCCAGCATGGTCTTGTAGTTCTCGAGCGTCACGGCTTCCTGGATGAAGCGGATGCCGCGCTCGTCCAGCAAGGCGCGGTTGTCGTCGTCGGGTGCGATCACCACGAACCGGCTCTTGTCGAATTTGAGATGCCGCTCGATCAGCGGCAGTGTCCCGCGGCCGATCGAACCGAAGCCGATCATCACGATCGGGCCACTGATCTCGCCGTATACGGGCCAATCCGTCATTCTTTTTCACTCCTGGGTGGTCGGGTTGAGGATAAGCGGACGCTGGTATGGGGCGGGGTCTCCGGCGTCAATGCCGGCAGGCTCAGTCCTTGCCGAGGCTGAACGGGTAGGGCCCCTCGAAGGCGCCGACATAGGCGGTGTGCGAGATCAGGCCGGCGCCGGGCTGCCAGATGTGCAGCATGAAGGCCGGAGGCTCCATTAGGAAGCGCGCCTCCGCGCCTGGCGTCAGGTCGAGGATGACCTGATGCGCGACACCCGGCACGACCTGGCCGATCGTGCCGGCATAGCGGACCTGGACCGGGCGGTGATGATGGCCGCTGAGCACGCGCTCGATGTTCGGGTGCCGCGAGACAATCTCGGTCAACCGCGCCGCCCCGTCCTTGAGCATGACCGCGTCCATATAGCCGAGGCCGCAGGAGAAGGGCGGATGGTGCGTGAACAGGATGGCGGGCCTACCTTCGGCTTCCGCCAGCGCCCCTTCGAGGAAGTCGAGGCGTGCATCGCAGATCGCGCCGGCGCTGGAGCCCGGCAGCAGCGTGTCGAGGCCGATCAGCCTGAGGGGGCCGAGATCGGCCTTGAACTGGATGAAGCCGCCGGCGAGATCGGCATGCGGGCCGAGGTCGAGCCCGGCGATCATCGCCTCGCGGACATCGTGATTGCCGGGGATCAGCAGCGTCGGCAGGCCGAGCTTGTCCAGCATCGAGCGGACGAGCGCATATTCCTCCGGCAGGCCGCTCTCGGTCAGGTCGCCGGTGATGACGAGCACGTCCGGCCGGATGGGTAGGGCGGCGACGGCGTCGAAGGCGCGCTGGGTCATGCCGATCGTGTCGGAGACCTTGAGGGCGAGGCGGCCCGGCGGGCAGATGTGCAGGTCGGAGAGATGGGCGATCAGCATTTGGTCTTCTTCGTCAGGGAAGGCGTTGCAGGCCGCCTTACCTGACGGCAGCCCGCGCAGCCAAGGCTGCGCGGGCTTCAATGACGCGATTTGATGACGGATCGACTACGATCCGAGAGCGAGGTCAGGCGGCGCGACGTCGGAGACCTTCCATTCCCTCGGCCGGGGCGAGCGCCCCCGTGGCTTTCAGGACGCCGCTCGCGCCCTGGAGCGCGCCGTCACGCAGCTCGAGGCCGAGGAAACGCTCGCGCTCGAACGGGCCGGGCATGGCGAGCTCGGCCATCGGCTCGGCTGTGAAGCCGAAGCGTGCGTAATAGGGCGCATCGCCGACGAGCAGGATCGCGCCATGGCCGCGGCAGGCAGCGCGCCAGATCGCCTCGCGCATCATCGCCTTGCCGAGACCCTCGCCCTGCAAGTCCGGCGAAACCGCGAGCGGGCCGAGCAGCAGCGCCGGCTTGCCGGCGGCCTCGACATGCCAGAGGCGTACGGTCGCGACGACGGCGCCGTCGCGCTCGGCGGTCAGGGCCAGTCCTTCCGCCGGCAGGCGGCCCTCGCGCAGGCGCTCGCTCGACTTGGTCGTACGGCGCTCGCCGAGGCAGCGGTCGAGCAGGGCCTCGCGGGCCGGGATATCGGTCTCGATCTCGTCGCGGATCGTGATCATGACGCACCTCCTGCCGGAGCGCCCGCCATCGCGCGGACCTTCCCGGCGCCGCTCAGCGAGCGGCCACAAACAGGGGAATGTGTGGAAGAGGGTCCGGCGGGAGCCACGCCCGCGCTCCATTCTTGGAGGCACGAACGCTCCGCCCGGTTTCCCGGGCGGCCTGCCGATCGGTGGCAGGGCGCTTCGCCGGACCCGATTGGTGAGGGAGGGTCTCTCAACCCTCCCGTTTCGTCAGATGACGTACTGCTTCAGCGGCGGGAAGCCGTTGAAGGCGACGGCCGAATAGGTCGTCGTATAGGCGCCGGTGCCTTCGATCAGGACCTTGTCGCCGATCTCCAGGCTGAACGGCAGCATGTACGGGGTCTTCTCGTACATGACGTCGACCGAATCGCAGGTCGGGCCGGCGAGCACGCAGGGAACCGTGGCGTCGCCGTCCCGGATCGTTCGGATCGGGTAGCGGATCGCCTCGTCCATCGTCTCGGCGAGACCGTTGAACTTGCCGATGTCGAGATAGACCCAGCGAACCTGGTCGTCCTCGCTCTTCTTCGAGATCAGCACGACCTCGGCCTCGATCAGGCCGGCTTCGCCGACCATGCCGCGGCCCGGCTCGATGATGGTCTCCGGCAGACGGTTGCCGAAATGCTTCGACAGCGCCTGGAAGATCGCATCGCCATAGGCCGGCACGCCCGGAATCGGACGCAGGTAGCGCGCAGGGAAGCCGCCGCCGAGGTTGACCATCGACAGCGACAGGCCGCGGGTGGCGCACTCCTTGAACACGGCCGAGGCCGAGGCCAGGGCCGAATCCCAGGCGTTCACGTTCGCCTGCTGCGAGCCGACGTGGAACGAGATGCCATAGGCCTGCAGGCCGAGGCGATGGCCGTGCTCGAGCACGTCCGCGGCCATCTCGGGTACGCAGCCGAACTTGCGCGAGAGCGGCCAGTCGGCGCCGGCGCCGTCGCAGAGGATGCGGCAGAAGATGCGCGCGCCCTCGGCCTTGGTTGCCGTGGCGGCACGGGCGATCTTCTCGACCTCGGCCTGGCAGTCGACGGCGAACAGGCGCACGCCGAGCTCCATGGCGCGGGCGACGTCGCGCTCCTTCTTGATGGTGTTGCCGAAGGAGATGCGATCCGCCGTGGCGCCGGCCGCGAGGGCGAGCTCGATCTCGACGACCGAGGCGCAATCGAAGCAGGAGCCGAGCTTGGCCAGCAGGCGCAGCACTTCCGGCGCCGGGTTCGCCTTGACCGCGTAGAAGACACGGGTGTCCGGCAGCGCCCGGGAGAAGGCGACATAGTTCTCGCGCACGACCTCGAGGTCGATCACGACGCAGGGACCATCCTCGCGGCGGTCACGCAGAAATTCACGGATGCGCTCGGTCATGAGACGCTGCTCCTCTTCGGCGCAAGCGGCGCCGATACGACGTGTAGCCGGGGAGAAACGTTCGCGATCCGAGGCGCTGTGGAGACGCCTAAGGACTGCGGACGAAACGTCCGGACCCGAAACACCGTCGATTGGGAGAACCCCGCACGGCCGGCAATGAAGGACAAGCCTCTTCGGTGCCGGCCTGTGGAAAGCCGGCGAGACCAAAAAAGCCCGCTCCGTCGTTGCTTTAAGCTGCGTCCCCCGTGGAGATTCGGGGTTCGCCGGTTTTGCCTCCGGCTGCCGGTCGCTGTTCGGGAGCGGCCCTCTTGCGAGCGCCGGGAGCGTGATTTGAGGGGATATCCATCCCCCTCCATCCGTTTCCCATCCCTGGCGGCTGTCCGGCCTCTTGTCCGGATGCCCACCGACCAGCACGCGGCCACAGGCACGTGCGAATTGGGTGAGCCCCATATACGGACGGGTGCACTTCGCTTCAAGTTTTTTCTGACGGCCGGGGCCGGATTTTTTACAGGACGCGATGCAGGGCGGGAGCGCTGATCGGCGGCGACCCGCACGGGCCGTTCGCCGCCGGTTTCAAGGCTGGAAAGTCAGGAACAGGAAGGTCGCGAAGATCACGAGATGGACGATGCCGTGCAGGATGTTGGTGCGGCCCGTCGCGAAGGTGAGGGTGCTGACCAGCAGGGTGAGCGCGAGCAGCACCGAATCGGCACCGTCGAGACCGAGCGCGAGCGGCTTGCCGAGATGGAGCGTGACGAGCGCCACGGCGGGAACGGTCATGCCGATCGTCGCCAGCGCCGAGCCGAGGGCGAGGTTGAGCGATTTCTGCAAGGCGTCGCCGCGGGCCGCCTGGACGGCGGCGATCCCCTCCGGCAGCAGAATGAGGATGGCGACGAGCAGGCCTGTCACCGGTGGCGGCGCGCCCATCGCCTCACGGCCGAGCTCGACGATGACGGAGAATTTCTTCGACAGCAGCACCACCGCGACGAGGGCGACGAGCAGCAATGTGAGGCTGATCGCGACACGGCGCGGCGAGAGGTTGACGTGCCAGTCGTGTTCGTCCGATGAGGCGATGAAGTAGTCGCGGTGACGGACCGTCTGGATGTAGAGGAAGGCTCCGTAAAGCACGAGGGTGACGATGGCCGCGAAGGCGAGCTGAACCGGCGAATAGGTCGGGCCGGGGGCATGCTCGGTGTAGTTCGGCAGGATCAGGGTGAGCGTCGCCAGCACGAGCAGGACAGCGAGATAGGCGCCGGCGCCGGAGACGCGGAAGCTCTGCTCGCGATAGCGCAGCCCGCCGATCAGGATGCACAGGCCAGTGAGGCCGGCGCAGACCGTCATCACCACCGCATAGACCGTGTCGCGCGCCAGCTCCGGACTGCCGTCCTTGCCCGACAGCATGACCGAGGCGATCAGGGCGACCTCGATGATGGTCACGGCCGCAGTGAGGACGAGCGTGCCATAGGGCTCGCCGGTCCAGTGCGCGATCACCTCGGCGTGGTAGACCGCTGCGAAAATGGCGGCGAACATCACCGGGATGAGCAGCACGGCGAGTAGGATGCCGGCCGGGCCGGGCGCCAGCTGGTCGGCGAAGCCGATCGCCGAGGCGACGGCGTAGAAGAGCAGCCCCAGCAACGGATAGATCCAGGCCGTCCCCGGCATGGCCTTCAGGCGTTCGGCGTTCATCGTCGGCTCTCGGAACGGAAGGAGGGAGGGACGTCGGCTGAGGCGGGGAGGCCGTCAGCGCATCGGCTCCCTGGCGCGAAGCCGCGCCGGAGCGAGCGGGTCATGCGCCGGCAGCAGCACCGTCCGCTCGTGGGCGGCGAACTGCTTGATCGTGCGCAGCGTCGCCAGCGCGGTCGCCGGATCGTTGGTGACCCCGTCCGTCTTTTCGGCGAGCAGGTTGTCCTGGGAATAGGTCGCGTCGCCGGCGAGGAAGTAGGTCACGTCGTCGTCGCGGACGACGACCGCGACATGGCCGGCGACATGGCCCGGCGTCGGAACAAGCAGGATCCGGCCGTCCCGGGTGATCGGGTGCGAGGCCGGGAAAGGACCGATCGGCGGCCCGTCCATCGCGACGAGCTCGGGCTCCAGCCAGACCGGCCAGCGCTGCGGCAGGCAGCCCATCATCATGCCGCGCAGGCCGGTCGAGACCGCGTAATTATCGCGCGGGCCGATGATCCGGCTATGCGGGAAGTGGTCGAGCCCGCCAGTGTGGTCATGGTGGAAATGGGTCAGGATGACCGTGCTGATATCGGCCGGGTCGATCCCCTGGGCGAGCAGGCGGGGGCCGATCTCCTCATGCGGGGCGACCTTGATCGAGACCTGCTTGTAGAACGGGTTCCAGCCAGGGAGGTAGCCCGGCACCGAGTTGCGCCAGGTGTCGCCGGTGTCGACCAGGAAGCGTCCCTCGGGGTGCTCGATCAGGTAGCAGAGGATCGGCAGCGGCTCGACCCAGTTGCGGTCGCGGAAAATGTCGAGCTTGAGCCCGACAGGGCCGCGGTCGTCGCGGCCGGTGCGCTGGGCGGTCTTCATCCGGGCCTTGCCGGTCTCGACGGCGGTGATCCTGATCATCTCGACTCCAATTAAAAAAGAACGGCTATTCGTTTTTTATAAGGCAGGAGTTCGACGCCTTGTAAAGAGGGAGCGTTCGTTTTATTTGGTAGGCATGCCGAAAATCAGCGATGAGAAGCGGGCTGCGCGCCGAGCCCAGATCCTCGAGGCAGCCTGGAGCTGTTTTCAGAGGGAAGGGCTGCACGCCACGACGATGGACGACATCATCCGTGCCAGCGGGCTGTCGGCCGGCGCGGTCTATTCCTACTACCCGAGCAAGGACGAGCTGATCATGGCGGCGGTGACGACCTCGCTCACCGAGTTGAGCGGGCTGATCGCGCCGATCCTGATGGCCGAGCCGCCTTTGCCGCCGCAGCGGTTGCTGGGCGAGGTGACGGCGGCGATCGAGCGCTTCACCGTGCGCAAGGACTACGACCTCAAGCGGATCGCGCTGCTCGGCTGGACCGAGGCCCAGCGCAACGAGCTGCTTCGGCAGACTATGCGCGGCTATTACGCCATGGTGCGCGGACAGCTCGAGCGGGTGGCGACAGGTTGGCAGCGTGCGGGGCAGGCGGCTCCGGAGACCCCGGCGAAGGAGGTCGCCAAGCTGATCCTCTCGATTCTTTTCGGCTTCGTCGTCCAGGCCGCGATCCTCGGCGATGTCGCGCCCGAGGAGGTCGCAGCAGGTCTTGCCGGCCTCAGCCTGACGGATGTCGCGACAGCGCCCTAGACCAGCCCCATTTCATCGCCTAAGTCGTTGGCGTAGCGCGCCTTCGCGCGCCTATTTCGACGGGGCAAGTTTCGATTATGGCCGTTACCGATCGCCGCCGGGTTCTCGCCGGGCTGAGCGCAGCCCTGTGCGCCACCGCCGCGCCGCAGGCGTTGCTGGCGCAGCAGCCGGAGCAGGCGCCACCGCAGCCGCGATTCGGCTTCGAGGAGGTGGCGCGCCGGGCCCGCGAGATCGCCGCGGTGCCTTATGAAGCAGGGCCGGCGCTGCCAGAGGCGCTGACGCGGCTCGATTTCGACGCCTGGCGCGAAATCCGCTTCCGGCCCGAGCGGGCGCTGCTCGCCCAGTCGAATTCCGGCTTCCGCATGCAGATGTTCCACCCCGGCTTCCTGTTCACGCGGCCGGTGACGGTGAACGTGATCCGCGACGGCGTGCCGATGCCGGTGCCCTATGCGGCCAATCTCTTCGACTACGGGCGCACCAAGTTCGAGAAGCCCCTGCCGGTCAATCTCGGCTTCGCCGGCTTCCGGCTGCACTATCCACTCAACGACCCCCGTGTTTTCGACGAGCTGATCTCCTTCATCGGCGCCAGCTATTTCCGCGTGCTCGGGCGCGGCCAGCGTTATGGCCTCTCGGCGCGCGGCCTTTCGATCGGTGCCGGCGTGCCGGGTGGCGAGGAATTTCCGGTCTTCCGCGAATTCTGGGTCGAGACGCCGGCGGCCGATGCCGACCGCGTCACCGTTTATGCGCTGCTCGATTCGCCTTCTGTCGCCGGCGCCTATCGCTTTCATATCTATCCGGACGGTGACAGCGTGGTTGATGTCGGTGCCGCACTGTTCCCGCGCAAGCCGATCGACAAGCTCGGCCTGGCGCCGCTGACCTCGATGTTCTTCACCGGCGAGAACGACCGGCGCTTCCATGACGATTTCCGCACCGAGCTGCACGATTCCGACGGGCTGCTGATCCATTCCAGTACCGGCGAGTGGATCTGGCGTCCCCTGCGTAATGCCCGCGTTCCGGCGGCCTCTTCCTTCGTCGAGCGCAATGTGCGGGGCTTCGGCCTGATGCAGCGCGACCGCGTCTTCGAGCACTATCAGGACCTCGACCTCAACTATGAGCTCAGGCCGTCCTACTGGATCGAGCCGCAGGGCGACTGGGGCGAGGGTGTGGTCGAGCTGATCGAGTTGCCGACCACCGACGAGACCAACGACAACATCGTCGCACTCTGGGCGCCGAAGCTGGCGCTGGAGCCGGGCCGCGAGTTCCGCTTCGGCTACAAGCTCACCGCGATGCTCGATTCCAGCGATCTGCATCCGGGTGGGCGAGCGATCAATACCTACCAGGCCAAGCCCAAGGCGCTCGGCTCGGGCGAGGCGGTGACGGAGAATACAAGGCGCTTCATCGTCGACTTCGCCGGCGGCGATCTCGGCTACTATCTGAAGCAGCCAGAAAAGGTCGAGATCGTGCCCTCGATCGCCTATGGCCGGATCAACCGCGCCTTCCTGGTGCCGAACCCGAAGACGGAGGGCTTCCGCGCCTTCATCGACATCGTGGTCGAGCCGGGCCAGCTCGCCGAGATGCGCGCCTTCCTGAAGAGCGGCAGCAAGACGCTGACCGAGACCTGGAGCTTCCCGTGGCGGGCGCCCGACGCGAGCTGACGGCCTGCTAGAACTGCGGCGCGCTCGCGCTGCGCGACGGCTTGCGCCGCTTCTCGGGAGCAGCGGCGACGACTTCGATCTCGACCTTGAACTCCGGCAGGGTGAAGCCGGAGACGATCATCAAGGTCGAGGCCGGCGGCGGCGTGCCGACATGGGCATCGCGCGATTCCATATAGCCCTTCATATGGGCGCGGTCGGTGACATAGGCGTTGATACGGACGATGTCCTTCAGCGCCATGCCGGCTTCGCCCAGGATCGCCGCGATGTTGGCGAAGCAGAGATCGGCCTGTTCCCGGACGCCCTCGGGGATCGTACCGTCGGCGGCGATGCCGAGCTGGCCGGAGCAGAACACCAGCCGCTGGCCGGCCGGCAGCTCGGTGCCGTGGCTGTAGCGGGCGAAGGGAGCGCGGATCGAAGAGGGGTTGAGCGGCTTCATTTGATGGTCCGGAAAGCGGGGCACTCTTCTGCCACGTCGCTCGCGCGCTGCAAAACCATGTCAGGACTTGACCAACGCCTCTTTTGCAGCCTTGAACGCGCTCATGCCACGTTCAGGCGACAGGTTTCACAGTGCTCCAGGTGGCCGAGCTATCGAGATGACGGGGATGAGCTTGAGGACTTCTGCGTTGCTGCGGGCCGCGAGCCTGCTGCCTCTCCTGTTGCTGACCGCCTGCGCGGGTTCGCAACGGTTCGGCGGGTATGGCTCGGGCCAGGCCGTCGCCCGCGCGCCGGCCTATGGCGAGCCGATGCAGTCGGCGCCGCCGATCCAGTCGGCCCCGGTCACCTCCGAGCCGCTGCCACCGCCGGGCGGCTATCCGAGCGCGCCGCCGCAAGCGGGGGGGTACCCGGCCAGCGGACCCGCCCCCGGCGCAGGCGGCATGCCGCCCCAGAACGATCCTTACTTTGACCCCCAGGCGGGACAGCCTGGGCAGCAACCACCGGTGCAGCAACAGCGCCCGGTCGAGCCGGCGCCGCCACAGGTCGCCAACGCCAACCCCGGCGCAACGCCGGGTGGCGGCTCGACACGCTCCGGTTCGGTCTCGAACCGCGACGGCGTGATCGGCAACTGGACGGCGCAGGAGGCGACCGGTGGTTCCTGCCGGGTACAGCTCTCGAGCTCGCCCTCGCTCGACCTCTACCGCGCCAATGCCACGGGCTGCAGCAATCGCGACCTGCAGCAGGTCAATGCCTGGGATTATCGTGACGGCGAGGTCTACCTCTACCAGCGCGGCGGCTCGGTGGTGGCGCGTCTGCGCGTCGGCAGCGCCGGCACCATGAACGGAGCAATCACGAAATCGGGCGCCGGGCTCTCGATGAATCGCTAGAGCGCGGCGCCCGTTCTTGGTCAGTGTCGCGAGGCGGTCCGGCCGAACAGGGCCTGCGGCCAGAACTTGCGCTGCAGCGAGAGCGACAGGGTCGCGAAGCTGCGGGCATTGTCGAGCGCCTCGTCGAGCAAGGTGAACGGCGTCGGTGCGCCGGTGGCGATTCGGCCTTCGACGTCGGCGTAACCACCGACCATCTCGGCCTCGAACTTGCGCGCGAGATTCCGCATCGCCGCGTTCTCGGGCAGGCAGGTCATATAGAGCGTGCGGATATTGCGGTTGCGCGCCGCCGTCATCAGGCGGCCGAACAGCTCCCCGCCGATGCCGCGCCGGCGCCAGTCGCGCTCGACGCTGAAGGCGGCCTCGCCGGTCTGGATGATGATTTCCTCCAGCCCGCGCAGCTCCGCGGCGCCACGGACCTCGCCGGCCTCGACATAGGCGTAGACGAGCCCGCCGATGCCGAAGGTGGTCTCGGCGTAAGCACGAAGAAAATCATCGGTGACCGCCGTCCCGAAACGCTCACGCCGCGTGGCGGCGTCGAGACGAAGCAGATGGGCGGTGAAGAGGTCGCGCTCGGCAGGCCAGAGACGCCTGACCTCGCCGTGCCTGGCCTTGGCGCCAGACTTGATCGAACGATTCAATTGCAGCTCCTGTGAAAGCGCGGTTGCGCTGCCCAAAGGAGGCGTGTCTTCCCTAACTCGGAGAGCAAGATGCGCTCGCGATCTGGGAATGCAAGAGGCGCGATTGCGGCAATTTACGGCTAAATGCCTGTAAAACTGGCGGAAATGGTTAAGACTGCGCGCTAACGCCACATTGTGAGGATCGAGGTGGCGAGCGCCAGAGCCAGCGCAATGTTGAGTACGCGCCATTGCCAGGCCTGCCGCAGGAGCCGAGCCAGAAGCAGGCCTGCGACGCACCAGAGCATCAGCGACAGCAAGGCGAGAACGCCGAAGACGGCGCCGAGCAGGGCGGCGAGCTCTCCTGCGCCGCGGGCAAGCTCGCCGAAGGAGGCCGCGGCACCGAGCGTGACCGCCCAACCCTTGGGGTTCTGCAGCTGGATCCAGAGCGCGCCGAGAAAGCTGGTCGGCTTGGCAATGCTCCGGTCGAGATGCGGCGGGCCGCTTCGCCCGATCTTGATGGCAAGCCAGAGAAGATAGGCGGAGCCGGCGAGCTTCATCACCAGTTCGAGCGAAGGCATTGCCAGAAGCAGGCTCGCAAGGCCGGCCGCCGCGGCGGTCGCCATCGCCATCACGCCGATCGTGACGCCGATCATGAAGGGCAAGGAGCGGCGAAAGCCGAAATGGGCGCCAGAGGCGGTGGCGAGCGTGGTAGTGGCACCCGGCGTCACCATCGCGGCGGCAGCGAAGGCGATGAGCGGTAGGGTCTGATCTGGTGACATGGATGGCTCCGGGCGGGAGCCATGGAATTAGGCGTGTCAGCTGGATGATAAAAACGAATGTTGAAGTGAAATGGCATTACGATTCATAATGCTGATCATGCGCAATCTCGACCTCGAACTGATCCGGGCCTTCGTCGCGGTCGCCGACCATGGCAGCATGACCATCGCCGGCAACGTGCTGCACCTGACACAGAGCGCCGTCAGCCAGCAGATCATGCGGTTGGAGCGGCGGCTCGGGCAGGGCCTGTTCCTGCGCGAGCGGCGCGGGCTGAAGCTGACAGCCTCGGGCGACCGCCTCCTCGCCAAGGCGCGCCGGCTGATCGGCCTCAACGATGAGATCTGGGCAGAGATGACGACGGGCTGCACCGGGACGGTGCGGCTCGGCGTGCCCTATGATCTTGTCGGCACCGGTCTCGCGCCGATCCTGAAGGGCTTCGCCGAGGCGAGCCCTTTGGTCGAGATCTCTCTGGTCTGCGCTTCCTCGCCGCAACTGCTCGAGGCGCTCGGCAAGGGCGAGGTCGATCTTGCCCTGGTGGAACAGCCGCTCGCGGCAGCGGGCGGCGAATGCCTCGGCATCGAACGGCTGGTCTGGGTCGGCGCCAGGGCCGGCGCTGCCTATTTGAAACAGCCGCTGCCGCTCTCGCTCGTCGCCGATAGCTGCGCCTTCCGGCCTGCGGTGACCGCAGCGCTCGACGAGCGGGGGCGCGCCTGGCGTTCCGTCTTCGAGAACGGCAATATCGATGCGACGACCGCAACGGTCAGGACCGACCTCGCCGTCACCGCCTGGCTCGCCTGCACGGTGCCGCCCGATCTCGATATTCTTGGGTCATCGGAAGGCCTGCCCGAGCTGCCGCCCTTTGCGATCACGCTGCATCTGTCGCGCTCGCAGCCCTCGGAAGCGACGCGCGAGCTTGCCCGCCATCTGCGCGCCGGCTGGCAGCGCCCGCGGCAGGCCGCATAGCGCGGCGGCCTTGCCGAGGGTTGCAGGTCGGGCCGCCCTGCCGTAACCCGAAAGGCGACATCTCTTCCTGCCTCGAAGCCATGCCCGCCACGCTCCCCGAACGTTATGACGCCCTGGTCGCCTCGGGTGCGATCGAGCGCGATCCGGCGCAGGTCGCCGTCGTCAGGCGGCTTCAGGCGTTGTCCGAGACGCTTGCCAGTCGCAAGCTCGCGAAGAAGAGCAGCGCGCTGGGCTGGCTGTTTGGCCGGAAGCAGCCGGCGGCGGACGCGGTCAAGGGGCTTTACATCTGGGGCTCGGTCGGCCGCGGCAAGACCATGCTGATGGACCTGTTCTACGAGACGGTGCCGGTCGCGGCGCGCCGGCGCGTGCATTTTCACGCCTTCATGGCCGATGTGCATGAACGCATCCATGCCTACCGCCAGGCGCTCAAGGCCGGCAAGGTCAAGGAGCCGGACCCGATCGGGCCGGTAGCGGCCGAGCTGGCGGAGGAGGCGAGCCTGCTCTGCTTCGACGAGTTCACCGTCACCGATATCGCCGACGCGATGATTCTCGGGCGGCTGTTCACCAGGCTGTTCGCCGATGGCGTCACGGTGGTCGCGACCTCCAATGTCGAGCCCTCGCGCCTCTACGAGGGCGGGCTCAACCGCGCGCTTTTCCTGCCCTTCATCGAGCTGCTCGCCAGCAAGGTCGATGTGATCAAGCTGGAGGCGCGTACCGATTTCCGGCTGGAGAAGCTCGGCGGCGCGCCAACCTATCACGTGCCCGCCGACGACAAGGCGAAGGCTGCGCTCGACAAGGCCTTCAGCCAGCTCACCGGCGTGGCACAAGGGGCACCCGCGACCATCGCGATCAAGGGCCATGAGCTGAAGCTGCCACAGGCGGCGGGCGGCGTGGCGCGGGCCAGCTTCAAGGATCTCTGCGCCCAGGCCTATGGCGCCTCCGACTACCTCGCGCTCGCCCAGCACTTCCATACGCTGATCCTCGACGACATCCCGATCATGGACATGGAGCGGCGCAACGAGGCCAAGCGCTTCATCATCCTGGTCGACACGCTCTATGAGAGCCATGTGAAGCTCGTCGCCTCGGCGGCGGCGGAGCCGACCGGCCTCTATGTCGCGCAGAGCGGCCGCGAGGCTTTCGAGTTCGACCGGACGGTGTCGCGCCTGATCGAGATGCGCTCGGAGGAATATCTCGCCTTGCCGCATGGTCGGGCCGACTCGGCCGCGAGCGGCGACGCGACCGGGCTGGTGGAGACCTGAGCGTGGCGACGCCGCGCGAACCGAGCGAGATGCGCATTCTCGCGGTCGCCGGCGAGCATCTGCGCCAGCACGGCCTGCGCCGTTTCACCGTGGTCGCGGTGGCGGAAGAAGCGGGCATGACCCATGCCAATGTCTACCGCTACTTCCCTTCGCGCACGGCGCTGATCGACGCGGTGGTCGATGTCTGGCTGAAGGCGACCGAGCGCTCGCTCGCCGATATCGCCGACGGGCCCGACCCGGCTGACGACAAGCTTGAACGCCTGATCCTGGCACTCGCCAAGGCGAACCGCGACCTGCTGCATGAGGAGCCGCATCTGTTCGCGGCGCTGTCGCAGGCCGTGGCGAAGCGCCATGCGATCAGCCGGCGCAACCGCACCCGCGTCCGCGCCCTGTTCGAACGCGTGATCGATGACGGCATCGCCACGGGAGCCTTCGAGCCGCGCGATCGCGATCGCGCCATCGCCTTCGTGATCGACGCCACCCATCGTTTCATCCATCCTGCCGCGCTGGAACTGGAGGCGGATGTCCCGCAGGAATCGGTCGATGCCAGGCTTGCCACCCTGATCAGGGTGGCGCTGCGCACGCTCGCGACCGGTGTGATCTAAAAAAATGACAGATTTTGTAAAATGTAACTGCCCGTTTTGCCGGCAGGTTGACGGCACGTTTTCGTGAGCTAGCTTCTAACGAATTGGTTTTGCTGGGCATTCCGTGATCGGATGGCCAAATTCGCCGCTTGGGGACATTCCAATGTCCAATTTTGGACAGGGTTGAGCCCGAGAGCGGCTTGGGTCAAAGAACCCACGGCTTTTCGGCTTCACCTGCATTCGCATCCAACAACAAGGATTCGGCAATGGCCCGCAAGAAGATCGCCCTTATCGGCGCCGGACAGATCGGCGGCACGCTCGCGCACCTCGCGGGCCTCAAGGAGCTGGGCGACGTCGTCCTGTTCGATATCGCCGAGGGCATTCCCCAGGGCAAAGGCCTTGATATCGCCGAGTCCGCTCCGGTCGACGGCTTCGACGCCGGCTACAAGGGCACGAATTCCTACGAGGACATCAAGGGCGCCGACGTGATCATCGTCACCGCCGGCGTGCCGCGTAAGCCCGGCATGAGCCGCGACGATCTGATCGGCATCAACCTCAAGGTGATGAAGTCGGTCGGCGAGGGCATCAAGCAGTATGCCCCGAAGGCCTTCGTGATCTGCATCACCAACCCGCTCGACGCGATGGTCTGGGCCCTGCAGAAGTTCTCGGGCCTGAAGCCCAACATGATCTGCGGCATGGCCGGCGTGCTCGACTCGGCCCGCTTCCGCCACTTCCTCGCCGACGAGTTCAAGGTCTCGGTCAAGGACGTTTCGGCCTTCGTGCTCGGCGGCCACGGCGACGACATGGTGCCGCTGGTTCGTTACTCGGGCGTCGCCGGCATCCCGCTGCCCGACCTCGTCAAGATGAAGTGGACGACGCAGGAGCGTCTCGACGCCATCGTCGAGCGCACCCGCAAGGGCGGCGGCGAGATCGTCAACCTGCTTAAGACCGGCTCGGCCTTCTATGCCCCGGCCGCCTCGGCGATCGCCATGGCCGAGAGCTATCTCAAGGACCAGAAGCGCGTGCTGCCGGCGGCCGCCGCGCTCAAGGGCCAGTACGGCGTCAAGGACATGTTCGTCGGCGTGCCGGTGGTGATCGGCGCCAAGGGCGTCGAGCGGGTCGTCAAGATCCGCCTCAACGGCGCCGAGAAGGAGATGCTGGCCAAGTCGGTCGCCTCGGTCCAGAGCCTGATCGACGCCTGCAAGAGCATCGACGCGTCATTGGCGTGAGACAGACGGATGGCGTGATGGCCGGCGGCAACTTCGTCGGCCATCACACCATCGCCTCTCCCTTTACCGGCACAGGACATCAGGCATGAACATCCACGAATATCAGGGCAAGGCGGTTCTCAAGGAGTACGGCGCGCCCGTCTCCGCCGGCTTCCCGGCGCTATCGGTGGCGGAGGCCGTCGAGGCCGCGAAGAAGCTGCCCGGACCGCTCTATGTGGTGAAGAGCCAGATCCATGCCGGCGGGCGCGGCAAGGGCAAGTTCAAGGAACTGCCGGCCGACGCCAAGGGCGGCGTGCGCCTCGCCAAGTCGATCGAAGAGGTCGAGGCCCATGCCAAGGAAATGCTTGGCAACACGCTGGTGACGCTGCAGACCGGCCCGGCCGGCAAGCAGGTCAACCGCCTCTACATCGAGGATGGCTCGGACATCGCCAAGGAGTTCTACCTCTCGGCGCTGGTCGATCGCGAGACTTCGCGCATCGCCTTCGTGGTCTCGACCGAGGGCGGCATGGACATCGAGAAGGTGGCCCATGACACGCCTGAGAAGATCCTGACCTTCTCGGTCGATCCGGCGACCGGCATCATGCCACATCACGGCCGCACCGTCGCCAAGGCGCTCGGGCTTTCCGGCGACCAGGCCAAGCAGGCCGAGAAGGTGCTCGCGCAGATCTATGCCGCCTTCGTCGGCAAGGACATGGCCATGCTCGAGATCAATCCGCTGATCGTGACGACGCAGGGCCAGGTCAAGTGCCTCGACGCCAAGGTCTCGTTCGACTCGAACTCGCTCTATCGCCATCCCGAGCTGATGGAACTGCGTGACGAGACTGAGGAAGACGCCAAGGAGATCGAGGCGTCGAAATACGATCTCGCCTATATCGCGCTCGACGGCACGATCGGCTGCATGGTCAACGGCGCCGGCCTCGCCATGGCGACGCTCGACATCATCCAGCTCTACGGCGAAAGCCCCGCCAACTTCCTCGACGTCGGCGGCGGCGCCTCCGAGGAGAAGGTCACTGCGGCTTTCAAGATCATCACCGCCGACCCGAAGGTGAAGGGCATCCTGGTCAACATCTTCGGCGGCATTATGAAGTGCGACGTCATCGCCCGCGGCGTGATCGCGGCGGTGAAGGCGGTCGGCCTCGAAGTGCCGCTGGTGGTGCGCCTAGAAGGCACCAATGTCGAGGAAGGCAAGGAGATCATCCGGACCTCGGGCCTCAACGTCATCCCGGCCGATGATCTCGACGACGCCGCCCAGAAGATCGTGGCTGCGATCAAGAAGGCTTGAGGTAAACCAATGTCCATCCTGATCGACAAGAACACCAAGGTCATCTGCCAGGGCTTCACCGGCAAGAACGGCACCTTCCACTCCGAGCAGGCGATCGCCTATGGCACGCAGATGGTCGGCGGCACTTCGCCCGGCAAGGGCGGCTCGCTCCATCTCGGCCTGCCCGTCTTCGACACCGTCGCCGAGGCGCGCGAGAAGACCGGCGCCACCGCGTCTGTCGTCTATGTTCCGCCGCCAGGCGCGGCGGACGCGATCTGCGAGGCGATCGATGCTGAGATCCCGCTGGTGATCTGCATCACCGAGGGCATCCCGGTGCTTGACATGGTGCGCGTCAAGCGCTCGCTCTCCGGCTCGAAGACCCGGCTGATCGGGCCGAACTGCCCGGGCGTTGTCACTGCGGGTGAGTCGAAGATCGGCATCATGCCGGCCAATATCTTCAAGCCCGGCTCGGTCGGCATCGTTTCGCGGTCGGGCACGCTGACCTATGAGGCGGTGTTCCAGACCACGAACGAAGGTCTCGGCCAGACCACGGCCGTCGGCATCGGCGGCGACCCGGTCAAGGGCACCGAGTTCATCGACATGCTCGAGATGTTCCTCGCCGACGAGAAGACCAAGTCGATCGTGATGATCGGCGAGATCGGCGGCTCGGCCGAAGAAGACGCGGCGCAGTTCATCAAGGACGAGGCCAAGCGCGGGCGCAAGAAGCCGATGGTCGGCTTCATCGCCGGCCGTACGGCTCCTCCCGGCCGCCGCATGGGCCATGCCGGCGCGATCATCTCCGGCGGCAAGGGCGGCGCGGAAGACAAAATCGCGGCGATGGAAGCGGCCGGCATCCGGGTTTCGCCGTCGCCGGCGCGCCTTGGAAAGACCTTGGTCGAAGTATTGAAGGGCTGAGGAACGGGTCATTCCGGGACGCGCTGCAGGCGCGGGCCCGGAACCCATGAACACAAGTCGCGACAGCAAGGGTGCTGTCGCGGTTATGGATCCCGGGCTCCGGCTGCGCCGGCCCCGGGATGACGGAGAGGAAGGCAGGACGATCATGGCTCGCCAGGACATCAACGAGGCTCTCGCCCAGACGGGTTTCCTCTATGGCGGCAACGCGGCCTATATCGAGGATCTCTACGCCCGCTATCAGGCTGACCCCAAGTCGGTCGATCCGGAGTGGCAGGGCTTCTTCTCCGCGCTGAACGACGACAAGCAGGCGATCGTCGACAACGCCAAGGGCGCGTCCTGGAAGAAGTCGAACTGGCCGATCCCGGCCGGCGGCGAGCTGGTCTCGGCGCTCGACGGCAACTGGGCCGCGGTCGAGAAGGCTGTCGGCGAGAAGCTCGGCGCCAAGGCCAAGGCCGCCGGTGCGGCGCTGTCCGCCGCTGACGTCCAGCAGGCGACGCGCGACTCGGTGCGCGCAATCATGCTTATCCGCGCCTATCGCATGCGCGGTCATCTCCATGCCCAGCTCGACCCGCTTGGTATCGAGAGCCAGAAGGATCCGGAGGAGCTGTCGCCGGCGGCGTTCGGCTTCACCGAGGCCGATCTCGACCGCAAGATCTTCATCGACAACGTCCTTGGTCTGGAATTCGCCACCATCCGCGAGATGACGGCGATCCTGCAGCGGACCTATTGCCAGACGCTCGGCGTCGAGTTCATGCACATCTCCGATCCCGAGCAGAAGGCCTGGCTGCAGGAGCGGATCGAGGGACCGGACAAGGAGATCGCCTTCACCCGCGAAGGCAAGAAGGCGATCCTGAACAAGCTGGTCGAGGCCGAAGGCTTCGAGAAGTTCCTCGATCTCAAGTTCACCGGCACCAAGCGCTTCGGCCTCGATGGCGGCGAGTCGCTGATCCCGGCGCTGGAGCAGATCATCAAGCGCGGCGGCTCGCTCGGCGTGCGCGACATCGTCTTCGGCATGGCCCATCGCGGCCGCCTCAACGTGCTGACCCAGGTTCTGGGCAAGCCGCATCGCGCGCTGTTCCACGAGTTCAAGGGTGGCTCCTTCGCCCCCGATGACGTCGAGGGCTCTGGCGACGTCAAGTACCACCTCGGCGCGTCGAGCGACCGCGAGTTCGACGGCAACAATGTCCACGTCTCGCTGACCGCGAACCCCTCGCATCTCGAGATCGTCGATCCGGTCGTGCTCGGCAAGGTCCGCGCCAAGCAGGACCAGTTCGGCGACATCGTCGAGCGTTCCAAGGTGCTGCCGCTGCTGATCCATGGCGATGCCGCCTTCGCCGGCCAGGGCGTGGTCGCCGAATGCCTCGGCCTCTCCGGGCTGAAGGGCCACCGCACTGGCGGCTCGCTGCACTTCATCATCAACAACCAGATCGGCTTCACCACCTATCCGCGCTATTCGCGCTCCTCGCCCTATCCGTCCGACGTGGCGAAGATGGTCGAAGCCCCGGTCTTCCATGTGAACGGCGACGATCCGGAAGCGGTCGTCTTCGCCGCCAAGATCGCGATCGAGTTCCGGCAGAAGTTCCACAAGCCGGTCGTGATCGACATGTTCTGCTATCGCCGCTTCGGTCACAACGAAGGCGACGAGCCGGGCTTCACCCAGCCGCTGATGTACCGCAAGATCCGCGGCCACAAGTCGACGCTGGAGCTCTACAGCGCCAAGCTCGAGGCCGAGGGCGTGATCCAGCCGGGCGAGCTCGACCAGATGCGCGCCGCCTGGAAGGAGAAGCTCGAGGTCGAGTTCGATGCCGGCCAGGCCTTCAAGCCGAACAAGGCCGACTGGCTTGACGGCCGCTGGGCCGGCATGAAGGCGATCCGCGCCGACGAGGACGATCCGCGCCGCGGTGCCACCGGCGTGCCGGAAGCGACCCTGAAGGAGATCACCGAGCGGATCACCTCCGTTCCGGAAGGCTTCAACGTCCACAAGACGATTCAGCGCTTCCTCGACAACCGCCGCAAGGCGGTCGAGAGCGGGCAGGGGATCGACTGGGCGACGGCGGAAGCGCTCGCCTTCGGCTCTCTGCTGCTCGACGGCAACCCCGTGCGCCTCTCCGGCCAGGATTGCGAGCGCGGCACCTTCAGCCAGCGTCACTCCGTCCTGATCGACCAGGAGACCGAAGCTCGCCATACCTCGCTGAATGACATCCGCGAAGGCCAGGCGCGCTACGAGGTCATCAACTCGATGCTCTCGGAAGAGGCGGTGCTCGGCTTCGAATACGGCTACACCCTGTCGGAGCCGAACGCGCTGACGATGTGGGAGGCGCAATTCGGCGACTTCGCCAATGGCGCGCAGGTCGTGTTCGACCAGTTCATCTCCTCGGGCGAGCGCAAGTGGCTGCGCATGTCCGGCCTCGTCTGCCTGCTGCCGCACGGCTATGAGGGCCAGGGTCCGGAACATTCCTCGGCCCGCCTCGAGCGCTTCCTGCAGATGTGCGCCGAGGACAACATGCAGGTGGCGAACTGCTCGACCCCGGCGAGCTATTTCCACATCCTGCGCCGGCAGCTGAAGCGCGACTTCCGCAAGCCGCTGATCCTGATGACGCCGAAGTCGCTGCTGCGCCACAAGCGCTGCGTCTCCGACCTCAGCGAGCTGGCCGAGGGCTCGAGCTTCCACCGCGTGCTGCACGACGATGCCGAGCGCGGCAAGTCGACCACCAAGCTGGTCAAGGATTCGAAGATCCGCCGCGTCGTGCTCTGCTCGGGCAAGGTCTATTTCGACCTGCTGGAGGAGCGCGAGAAGCGCGGCATCGACGATGTCTATCTGATGCGCGTCGAGCAGCTCTATCCGTTCCCGCTGAAGTCGCTGGCGCAGGAGCTGGCGCGCTTCAAGAGCGCCGACGTCGTCTGGTGCCAGGAGGAGCCGAAGAACCAGGGTGCCTGGACCTTCGTCGAGCCCTATCTGGAGTGGGTGCTGGGCCATGCCGGCTCGAAGTCGAAGCGGCCGCGCTATGTCGGTCGCCCCGCCTCGGCCGCGACGGCGACCGGCTTGATGTCGAAGCACGTCGCCCAGCTCAACGCCTTCCTGGACGAGACCTTCGCGGTCTGACCCTACGCCTGATCTAAAAGACACGAGAAGAGG
The DNA here is from genome assembly GCF_050275675.1 of Allobosea sp. NPDC003192. Lineage (NCBI taxonomy): Bacteria > Pseudomonadati > Pseudomonadota > Alphaproteobacteria > Hyphomicrobiales > Alloboseaceae > Allobosea > Allobosea sp. NPDC003192. The sequence goes on along the minus strand of NZ_JBNNPK010000004.1, from coordinate 19,582 downwards.
CCTGACATGGCGACCGAAATCCGCGTTCCGACCCTCGGCGAATCCGTCTCCGAGGCCACTATCGGCAAGTGGTTCAAGAAGCCCGGCGACGCGGTGAAGGCGGACGAGCCTTTGGTCGAGCTCGAGACCGACAAGGTGACGCTCGAAGTCAACGCGCCGGCCGCCGGCGTGCTCGGCGAGATCGTCGCCAAGGAAGGCGAGACGGTCGGCGTCAGCGCGCTGCTCGGCACCATCGCCGCCGGCGACGGCAAGGCCGCGGCCGCCCCGGCCAAGACCGAAGAGGCGCCGAAGCCGGCTCCCGCTCCTGCCGCCACCGCGCCGGCGACCAAGGCCGCCGATTCCGGCCCGGCCGTGGCGCGGCTCGCCGCCGAGAGCGGCGTCGATCCGTCCAAGGTCGCCGCCTCCGGCAAGGACGGCCGCGTCACCAAGGGCGACATGCTGGCTGCGATCGCGACCGGCCCGGCCGTCGCCGCTGCCGCGCCCGCCGCTCCGGTTCAGGTCCGGGCGCCGTCGGCCCCGGACGACGCCTCGCGTGAAGAGCGCGTGAAGATGACCAAGCTGCGCCAGACCATCGCGCGCCGCCTGAAGGAAGCCCAGACCAACGCCGCGATGCTGACCACCTTCAACGAGGTGGACATGACCAACGTCATGGCGCTGCGCAACCAGTACAAGGACGTGTTCGAGAAGAAGCACGGCGTGAAGCTCGGCTTCATGGGCTTCTTCGTGAAAGCCGCCGTGCAGGCGCTGAAGGAAATCCCGGCCGTCAACGCCGAGATCGACGGTACCGACATCGTCTACAAGAACTACTACCACATCGGCGTCGCCGTCGGCACCGACAAGGGCCTGGTCGTGCCGGTGGTGCGCGATGCGGACGAGCTCTCCATCGCCGGCGTCGAGAAGAAGATCGGCGAGTTCGGCAAGAAGGCCCGCGACGGCGCCCTCAAGATCGAGGAGATGCAGGGCGGCACCTTCACCATCTCGAATGGCGGCGTCTACGGCTCGCTGATGTCGACGCCGATCCTGAACGCGCCGCAATCGGCGATCCTGGGCATGCACAAGATCCAGGAGCGGCCGATGGTGGTCGGCGGCAAGATCGAGATCCGCCCGATGATGTATCTCGCGGTCAGCTACGATCACCGCATCATCGACGGCAAGGAAGCCGTGACCTTCCTGGTGCGCATCAAGGAGGGCCTGGAGGATCCGGCGCGCCTCGTGCTCGACCTCTGAGGACGCCAGCCCATGCTCTCGCTGATCGTCGCGAGCGTCGTCCTGCTCTTCGTCCATATCGGAGCGCAAGCGATCGCGGCGACCAGCGAACTGGGCTCGGCCTGGAATGCCGGGCCGCGCGATGAAGACGTGAGGCCGCAGGGCGTCGTCGCCGGGCGGGCCGAGCGGGCGCTTCGCAACTATCTGGAGACGTATCCGGCCTTCGCCGTGCTGGCCGTGGCGCTGATCGCGAGCGGTCGGGCCGATGGTATCGGCTTCATCGGCGGTGCGCTCTGGCTAGCAGCCCGCATCGTCTACATCCCGCTCTATCTCGCCGGCGTCCCGTACTGGCGCAGCCTGGTCTGGCTGGCGGCCGTGCTCGGGCTGGTGCTGATGGCGGCCCGCCTGCTGGTCTGACCTCGGAAGGAGGAGGGAGCATGGCCTTCGGACCCAATCCGCCGCTGATCCAGGCGCATATCTGCGTCAAGGGCGGTGAAGCGGCGATCGTCTTCTACGAGAAGGCTTTTGGCGCGCAGTGCACCTTCAAGGCGATGGCCGAGGATGGCGAGCGCGTGATGCATGCGAACCTCGCCATGTTCGGCAGCGAGGTGATGCTGCATGACGAATTCCCCGAGTTCGGCGGCGATGTCATGGCACCGAATTCGCGGAGCGGCGCTAGCATGACGATCAGCATCAATCTGCCGACGCCAGCCGATGTCGATGCCGCCATCGCCAGGGCCGCGGCTGCGGGCGCCGATGTCGTCATGCCGGCGAGCGATGTGTTCTGGGGCGCCCGCTATGGCCGCCTGCGCGATCCCTTCGGCCATCTCTGGGCCTTCAACGCGCCATTGGCGCAAAACTCATAAGAACTGACCGAAAGAGAGACCATGTCCTACGATCTTGTCGTCATCGGAACCGGCCCCGGCGGCTATGTCTGCGCCATCCGCGCCGCCCAGCTCGGCCTCAAGGTCGCGGTGGTCGAGAAGCGCAAGACGCATGGCGGCACCTGCCTCAACGTCGGCTGCATCCCCTCCAAGGCACTGCTGCACGCTTCGGAGATGTTCGAGGAGGCCGGCCATACTTTCCCGAGCCTCGGCATCACCGTCGGCAAGCCCAAGCTCGATCTGAAGCAGATGCTGGTCCACAAGCAGGAGACCATCGACGCCAACGTCAACGGCGTCGCCTTCCTGCTGAAGAAGAACAAGATCGATCCGTTCCACGGCACGGCCTCGATCCCGGCCGCCGGCAAGGTCCTCGTCACCGCCGAGGACGGCAAGACGCAGGAACTCGAGACCAAGAACATCGTCATTGCCACCGGCTCGGAATCGGCGGCGCTGCCGGGCGTTACGACCGATGAGAAGACGGTGGTGACCTCGACCGGCGCCCTGGAGCTCGCCTCCGTGCCGAAGGAGCTGCTGGTCGTCGGCGCCGGCGTGATCGGCCTCGAGATCGGCTCGGTCTGGGCTCGACTCGGCGCCAAGGTCACGGTCGTCGAGTTCCTCGACCGCATCCTGCCCGGCATGGACGACGAGATCGCCAAGCAGTTCCAGCGCATCCTGCAGAAGCAGGGCTTCACCTTCCATCTCGGCTCGAAGGTCACCAAGGTCGACGTGGCCAAGAAGGGCGGTGCCACCGTCACCGTCGAGCCGGCCGCGGGCGGCGAGGCCAAGACGCTGAACGCCGACATCGTCCTGGTCGCGATCGGCCGCCGCCCGAATACGGACGGACTGGGGCTCGACAAAGCCGGTGTCGCGACCGAGCGCGGCCGCGTCATCATCGACGATCACTTCAAGACCAATGTCGACGGCATCTACGCGATCGGCGACGTGGTGCGCGGGCCGATGCTGGCGCACAAAGCCGAGGATGAGGGCGTCGCCGTCGCCGAGATCCTTGCCGGCAAGCATGGCCATGTGAATTACGATGCCATTCCCGGCATCGTCTACACCGCCCCCGAGGTCGCCGCGATCGGCAAGACCGAGGAGGAGCTCAAGGCGGCGGGCATCGCCTACAAGGTCGGCAAGTTCCCGTTCACGGCCAATGGCCGGGCGCGGGCGATGCGGCACACCGACGGCTTCGTCAAGTTCCTCGCGGACGCGACGACCGACCGTGTGCTCGGCTGCCACATCATCGGCCCGCATGCCGGCGACCTCATCGCTGAGGTGACCGTGCTGATGGAGTTCGGCGGCTCTGCCGAGGACCTCGCCCGCACCTGTCACGCCCATCCGACGCTGGCCGAGGCGGTCAAGGAAGCGGCGCTCGCCGTCGACAAGCGCCCGATCCATATGTGATCGGGGTATGCGCGTCATTCTCGGGCGGCGCTCCGCGCCGACCCGGGAATCTCGTGCAGAAAAAGGCGCCTTCTCGTCCTAAGATGGTCGGGTCAAGCCCGGCCATGACGTGGTTCTATCACCCCCGCCGGGCGCGATAGGCCGTCAGCGTGTTGCGCAGCAGGCAGGCGATCGTCATCGGGCCGACGCCGCCGGGAACCGGGGTGATCGCGCCTGCGACTTCTACCGCCTCGGCATAGTCGACATCGCCGGCGAGCTTGCCGTCGGGCATGCGGTTGATGCCGACATCGATCACCGTGGCGCCGGGCTTGATCCAGTCGCCCTTGACCATGCGCGGGCGCCCGACCGCCGCGACGACGATGTCTGCGCGCTTCACCACGGCCGGCAGGTCGCGCGTGCGCGAATGGGCGATGGTGACGGTGCAGTCGGCCTGCAGCAGCAGTTGCGCGACTGGGCGTCCGACCAGTTCCGAGCGGCCGATGACGACCGCTTCCAGCCCCGACAGCGAAGGCAGCGCCTGCTTCAGCAGCAACATGCAGCCGAGCGGCGTGCAGGGCACGAGGCCGTTCTTGCCGCCGGCGAGCAGGCCGGCATTGATCGGATGGAGGCCGTCGACATCCTTGGCGGGGTCGATCGCGTCGATGATGCGGCCGGTGTCGATATGCTTCGGCAAGGGCAGCTGGACCAGGATGCCGTCGACGCCGTCATCGGCATTGAGCTCGGCGATCTTGGCGAGCAGCGCCGCTTCGGTCGTCTCCGCCGGCAGGCGGTGCGCGACCGACTTCATGCCGATCTCGGCCGCGAGCTTCTCCTTCGAAGCGACATAGACCTTGCTGGCCGGATCCTCGCCGACGAGGACGACGTGCAGTCCGGGCACGGGCTTGCCGGCGGCCTTGAGCGCTGCGACCTCGCGGCCGATCTCGTCTCGAAGCTCCGCCGCTGCCGTCTTGCCGTCGATGATGCGTGCCGTCATGACCAGCTCCTTGGTGAGGCACCGGATCGAAAAGCGGATTCCAGTTTCCGGTTTGATGCCCTGCGCCGCTCTCTTGCTGCATTGCGACAGAACGGACAAGTGCAGCTGTGCCTTGAATGTCTCGCGGGCGGGGATGTCGCCAGCACAGCTTGATCGCAGCGCGGCGAGCCAGCATGGTCCGCAGGTGAATCAGAAGGCGGCGGGCAAGCCGGAGACAGCGACGTGACCACCGGCTTTGCGGCAATCCCGGCTTCCGGCAGCTATGTGCTGCGCAATGCCAGGGCGCCTGCCTGCCTGGTCGAGGCCGGCAGCCTGGCGAGTGATCGCGACGGTTTGGCGCTGCTCGACATTGCCGTCGAGGGTGGCGCGATCGCCTCGCTCCTGCCGGCCGGCACGCCCCCGCTCGACGATGTGCCCGCGTTCGATCTCGATGGTGGCATCGCGTTGCCGCGATTGGTCGATGTCCACACCCATCTCGACAAGGGCCATATCTGGCCGCGTCGGCCCAATCCGGACGGCAGTTTCATGGGGGCGCTGAGCGCGGTCGCGGCCGATCGCGAGGCGAACTGGTCGGCCGGGGATGTGCGGGCCCGCATGGAGTTCGGCCTGAGCTGCGCCTACGCCCATGGCACGGCGGCGATCCGCACCCATCTCGATTCGCTCGGCAAGCAGATCGGTATCTCCTGGCCGGTCTATGCCGAGCTGAAGGCCGAATGGGCCGGCCGGATCGCGCTGCAGGCCTCGCCCTTGTTCGGCATCGATGCCGTCGCTGATCCGGCGCATATGCAGGCGATCACGCGTGCGGTCACAGCTCATGGCGACGGCCTGCTCGGGGCCGTCACCTATATGGTGCCGGAACTTGACGCCGCGCTCGACACGATCTTCCAGACCGCGATCGAGCATGGCTTCGATCTCGACTTCCATGTCGACGAGACCAATGACCCTTCGGCGCGCTCGCTCGAGCACATCGCGGATGCGGCCCTGCGCCACCGCTTTCCCGGTAAGATTCTCGCGGGGCATTGCTGCTCGCTCTCGCTGCAGCGGCCGCAGGACGAGGCGCGTATCATCGCCAAGGTCAGGGAGGCCGGTATCGCCGTGGTCTCGCTGCCGATGTGCAACATGTACCTGCAGGATCGCCAGCGCGGGCGCACGCCACGCTGGCGCGGCGTCACGGCGCTGCACGAGCTGAAGGCCGCGGGCGTGCCGGTGACGATCGCCTCCGACAATACGCGAGACCCGTTCTACGCCTATGGCGACCTCGATCTGATCGAGACGCTGCGCGAGGGCACCTGCATCCTCCAGCTCGACCATGCCGACCGGGATTGGGCGAGAGCGATCTCGGCGACGCCGGCTGAGGTCATGGGACTTTCAAGCGCTGGCCGGCTGGCAGTCGGCAGCCCCGCCGATCTGATCCTGACCCGCGCCCGCGACTGGACCGAGTTCTTCGCCAGACCGCAGGCCGACCGGACGGTGCTGGTCGATGGTCGCACCATCGACCGTACCTTGCCCGATTACCGCGAACTCGATCATCTCATGAGCCGCCCCGCATGACCGCACGCTACGATATCGACGCGCTGAAACGCCGCCTGAACGGCATCCGCACCGAGGACAATCCGGCGCTGGTCAAGCAGAAGAGCCGCGACTTCTTCTGGTATTCGCCGAAGCTGAAGCGCCAGCTCGACCATGTCGTCGCCGACATCATCGTCTCGCCGACCAGCGAGGCGCAGGTGCTGGAGACGCTTTCGGCAGCGTATGCGCTCGGCATCCCCGTGACGCCGCGCGGTACAGGCACCGGCAATTACGGCCAGGCCATGCCGCTCTCGGGCGGCATCGTGCTCGACCTTGCCGGCTTCAACAAGGTGACGAGCATCGAGGCCGGGCGCTACGTCGCCGAGCCCGGCGCGGTGCTGGCCAAGATCGACCAGGAAACGCGGGCCCATTCGCGCCAGGAGATCAGGCTGCACCCCTCGACCTATCACACCGCCTCGGTCGGCGGCTTCATCGCCGGGGGCTCCGGCGGCGTCGGCTCGATCAAATGGGGAGGCCTGCGCGACTGGGGCAACATCATCTCGCTGCGCGTCGCGACGATGGAGGGGGTGCCGCGCATCCTCGAGCTCCAGGGCGAAAACCTGCACAAGGTCGCGCATGCCTATGGCACCAATGGCATCATCACCCAGGTCGAGATGCCGCTCGGCCCGGCCTATGCCTGGGTCGATGTCATCCTCGGCTTCGACGAATTGCGAGCCGCGACCGAGTTCGCCAATGCGCTCGGCGAGCAGGACGGGCTGGCGCTGAAGAACCTCGCCGTGGTCGCCGCTCCGGCGCCGCACGACTATTTCCTGCGTCACAGGAAGTTCCTGCCGCGCGATAGCCATTGCGTCATGATCATGGTCGCCGATTTCGCGGTCGAGTCGATGCTGGCCTTCGCTCGCCGCTTCGGCGGCTCGCAGCTGCTGATGCGCTCCGACAAGCTCACGGCCGAGGAGGCAAAGGGGCTGCCGCCGACCTTCGAGCTCGGCTGGAATCACACCACCTTGCGGGCGCTGCGGGTCGATCCGTCGATCACCTATCTGCAGGTGCTCTATCCTTTCCCGAACCAGGTCGACCAGGTCGACAGGATCCATGCCCGCTTCGGCGACGAGGTCACCTGCCATCTCGAATTCGTCCGCTTCGACGGCAAGATCACCTGCTTCGGCCTGCCGTTGGTGCGCTTTACCAGCGAGGAGCGGCTGGAGGAGATCATGGCGATCCATGAGGAGATGGGCGCGCCGATCTTCAATCCGCACCGCTATACGCTGGAGGAGGGCGGGATGAAGCAGACCGACGAGGTCCAGCTCGCCTTCAAGCGCGAGGCGGATCCGCAGGGGTTGCTCAATCCTGGCAAGATGATCGCCTGGGAGGACCCGAACTACGATTACCGCTCGGGCAAGACCTTCCTGTTCAAGGCGCTCGGCGAAGCTGGCGTCGGCGCCTGAGCCCGCCGATGCGTGCGCTCGTCCTCTACGCGCATCCAGATCCCGCGAGCTTCGGCGCAGCAGTGCACGAGACTGTTGTCTCCGGCCTGCGTCGGGCCGGGCACGAGGTCGACGATTGCGATCTTTATGCCGAAGGCTTCGATCCGGTGCTCAGCCGGGAGGAGCGCGTCGGCTACCATGATCTGGCCAGAAACCAGAATTCTGTAGCCGGCTATGTCGATCGCCTGTTGTGGGCTGAGGCGTTGTTCCTCTGCTTCCCGGTCTGGAACTATGGCTACCCCGCGATCATGAAGGGCTATTTCGACCGCGTCTTCCTGCCGGGCGTTTCGTTCAAGCTGGTCGATGGCTCGATTCGCCCCAATCTCTGGAATATTCGCCGGCTGACGACGGTGACGAGCTATGGCGGTTCGCGCTGGCGCACCCTATTGATGGGCGATCCGCCGCGCCGGCAGATCAAGCGCGGCTTGCGGGCGGTGTGCCATCCGGCGGCGCGGGTGTCCTATCTCGCGCATTACGACATGAACCGCTCGACGCCGCAGAGCCGCGCCGCTTTTCTCGCCAGGGTCGAGCAGGAAATCGCACGGATTTAAGAGCCTGTCTGACAATTGTCATCGGCCTGTCATGAAGGCGGGCGATTGCACAGCCGGCGAAAAGTATCCGCAACCTTTTCCAAGGGCCGGCTCATGACCAAGTCCCTCGAAAAAAGCGTCGGCCGTGCTCTGCTCGTGACGGCGCGGCTCCACAGGGCACGAATGGGCGAAAGGCTCAACGCGCTCGGACTCTTTCCGGGCCAGGAGCAGGCCCTGAAATCACTTCAGACGGCACCGATGACGATGGGCGAGCTCGCGACCCTGCTGCGCGTCAAGCCGCCGACGGTGTCAAAGACCATCGGCCGGCTCTCGCTGCAGGGGCTCGTCACCCGCGAGGGTGGCGGCCGCGACGGCCGACTGGTGCAGGTGGCGCTGACCGAGAACGGCCACAAGACTGCGGCGGCGCTCGATGCGGTCTGGAACCAGGTCGAGGAAGAGTTGCTCGAGAAGCTCGACGCCAAGGAGCGCAAGCAATTGCGCAAGCTGCTGCGCAAGGCGTCGAAGGGCCTGTCGAAGGCCGGTGCCGATGTCGACGAGGTCGATGACGAGACCGAGGACGCGGCCTGATATCGAGCGCGTCGGCAGCATGACTCGCATGCGCTGGCGGGCTGGTTTCAAGTCTTAAATCGGTTCATCTATGTCTCGTCATTCCTCCAGAGCATGCTCCGCAAAAGTGGGGACCACTTTTGCGATGAGAGCATGCTCCAACATTATGGGTTGGCGCGAATTCTGATCGATCGACCGTTTCGGTCGATCGGAAAGCGCGCCAGCATGACGAGACGCTCAGCCTTGTCGGCCGCTCCCGCTCCGCTTCCGGACAACCGCCGGACACGCCTGACCGCGATCGCCCTTATGAGCGGGGCGATCATCTGCTTTTCCCTGCTCGACGCTTGCGCGAAATGGCTCGCCGGCACGATGCATCCGATGCAGGTGGTGCTGGCGCGCTATCTGGTCAGCGTCGCGCTGGTCTCAGCTTTGCTCAATCCCTGGAGTCATCCCGGCATCACTCGGACCAAGCGGCCCTGGCTGCAGGGCTTCCGCTCGCTGCTGTTGCTCGGCTCGACCGCGCTGAACTTCTTCGCCCTGCAATATCTGCAACTGGCCGAAACGGTCTCGATCATGTTCGCGGCGCCGCTGCTGGTTGCGCTGCTCGCCGGGCCGCTGCTCGGGGAATGGGCTGGCCCGCGCCGGCTGATCGCAATCGGCGTCGGCTTCCTCGGCGTCCTGGTGGTGACGCGGCCGGGGCTGGGCGGCCTGCATCCGGCGGCCTTGCTCAGTGTTTGCGGCTGCTTCTGCTACGCCTTCTACAGCCTGTCGACGCGCATGCTGGCCTCGAGCGATTCGCCGCAGACCACGATGTTCTATTCCGGGATCGGCGGCGTCGTCCTGACGCTGCCGTTGCTGCCGCTGTTCTGGTCGTGGCCGCCGGACTGGCAGAGCTGGCTCCTGATGTGCGGCACCGGCTTCTTCGGTACGGTCGGCCATTGGCTGCTGATCCTGGCACACCAGCGGGCGCCGGCGACGGTCCTGGCGCCGTTCATCTATTCGCAGATCGTCTGGATGATCCTGCTCGGCTGGTTTGTCTTCGGCCAGATTCCGGACCGCTTCACCTTCATCGGCGCGGGGATCGTCATCGCGTCGGGGCTCTACCTGCTCTATCGCGAGCGTGTCCGGCACGTGCCCGAGGGGTCGGCCCGGCTCGACTGACTTGGGCACGATCCTTGAAGCCTCCATCCGTGGATGGAGGCCATCATGTCGGTTTTGTACCGCAACTGGCTACCGGCGGCTCCGTTCGGCACAGTGGTGGTCCGAGCGTGTCCCGCTATGGCACGGGCGTTTGCGTCAACCGAGCGAGACCTTGCTCTGCCCGGCGACGAAGTCCGAAAGCATCGGCACGTAGTCCTCGCCCCTGCCGCTGGCGACGGCGGCCGCATAGACGTTCTTGACCGCCCCGCCGACCGGGTTGGGGACGCCGGCGGCGTTGGAGAGGCTCTCCAGATAACGGACATCCTTCAGCGCATTGGAGAGCGTGAACTTGTGGGCGTCGCGGTCGCGCTCCAGCACGTATTGCATGAAGGTCCGGTAGAAACCGCACTCCATGCGTCCGCCGGTAATGACGCTGTCGAAGGTCTGCGGGGTGATGCCGACCTTCTGCGCCAGAGTAAGCGCCTCCGCGTAGATCGCGCCGTAGCCGAGGGAGAGGAAGTTGTTGAGCAGCTTCATCTTGTGGCCGTCGCCGACCGGGCCGAGATGAACGATCTTCTGAGCCCAGGCCTCGCAGACCGGGCGGATGCGCTCGAAAACCGCGCTGTCGGCGCCAATCATCGTCGAGAGTTGACCGAGCTTGGCCTGGGCGGGCGTTCCGCCCAGTGGAGCGTCGCAGAGGTGCAGGCCGATGGCAGCCAGCCGTTCCGCCAGAGCGATCGTGGAGACCGGGTCGGAGGTCGAGCAGTCGACGATCACTGTGCCGGGCCTGGCGCCGGCAGCGATGCCGTCCGGGCTATTGATGACCTGCTCGACCTGGGGCGAACCGGTGACGCAGAGGAAGATGATGCTCGCCTTCTCGGCAAGCTCCTTCGGCGTGGCGGCTTCCGCAGCGCCCTCCGCCTTCAGCTCCTCCACCGGCGTGCGATTGCGATGGCCCATGACCGTAAGCGGGAAGCCTTTGGCGAGAATGCAGCTCGCCATGCCCTGACCCATGTAACCGACGCCGATGAAGCCGATCGATTCTTTAGTCGTGCTCATCTTCAGTTTCTCCGAATTATATGAGATGGAACAAGGTAATGCGGAACGATTTGGCCAAGAACTGGTTGAATGCATCGGCTTCTAGGCTTCAGGAGAAGCGATTGATGGCGAATGACGGACACTCGCGCGATCCCTCGGGGGCGGGGAAGGCGGGTGTGAGACCCGGTGGGCGCGGGCGCGTTACCTTGCAGATCATCGCTGATCGGCTGGAGGTCTCCACCGCAACCGTCTCGCTCGCCTTGCGTGAAAGCCCGCTGGTGGCTGACGGTACGCGCCTGCGGGTCCAGCAGATCGCGCGCGAGATGGGCTACAGCTACAATCGCAGCGCAGCCTCGCTGCGGACCGACCGGACCAATATCCTCGGCGTCGGCTTCCACGACATCACCAACCCCTATTTCGCCGAGCTGCTTGCGGCGATCGAGGAGACGGCGGCGGCGCATGGCCGCTCGATCCTGCTCGGCACCTATGCCGAGAACCTGCAGCGGCAGGACCGTGTCCTCACCACGCTCAAGGAGTATCGCCCGGACGGCATGATCATCTGTCCGGCCGGCGGCACCACGGCCGAGACGCTGCAGCACCTGATGGCGGCGCAGGTGCCGCTGGTGCAGCTCTCGCGTGAAATCCCCGGCATCGGCCTCGATTTCGTCGGCTCGGACGATCGGCACGGCACGGTGCTCGCGGTCGAGCACCTGCTCGCTCTCGGCCATCGCCGCATCGCCTTCCTCGGCGAGAGCCCGCTGATCTCGACAGGCCGCAACCGCTATCGCGGCTATTGCGAGACGCTGGCCAAGCATGGCCTGCCGCTCGACCCGTCCATCGTCTACTCGGCATACGGCACGCGCGAGAACGGGCTCAAGGGCGTCCAGAAGGTGCTCGATGCCGCCAATCCGCCGACGGCCGCCGTCTGCTTCAACGATCTCACCGCATTCGGCGCGATGCTCGGCTTGCGCCATCGTGGCTTGGAGGCTGGCAGCGATTTCTCGCTGATCGGCTGCGACGACGTCCAGGAAGCGGCGCAATGGTATCCGGGGCTGACCACCGTCAAGAACTTCCAGGACGAGATGGGCCGCAAGACCGCGGAGATGCTGATCCGGCGCATCGCCGACCCGTCGGCGCCGCCGCAGCGCGTGGTGCTGACGCCGGAACTGGTCGTGCGCGGGACCACGGCGGCGCCCAAAGCGCGGCCCTGAGGCTTCGTCAGGCATCATTGTCTGGCTTGCGGTTCAGCGCCCGATAGGCGCGAACCACATGCGAGTCGTCGCGCCCGCCATGGCCGAGGCCGGAGGCGGCGAGGAACATCTGGTGCGCGGCGGCTGCGAGCGGCAGGGCCGCCTTGGCGGCGCGGCCGGCATCGAGGACGATGCCGAGATCCTTGACGAAGATGTCGACAGCGCTGGCGACCGGCGGCTCGTCGTCGAGCATGCGTGGGCCACGGTCTTTCAACATCCAGGATGAGGCGGCCGAGCCGCCCATGATTTCGAACAGCAGCGCCCCGTCGATGCCGGCTTTCTGCGCCAGCGAGAGCGCTTCGGCAGCGACCGCGATATGGACACCGCAGAGCAGCTGATTGACGGTCTTCACCGTCGCGCCCTGGCCGGGCTTCTGCCCGACATGGAAGACCTTGTCGCCCATCGCGTCGAGCACCGGCCTGGCCTTGGCGAAGCTCTCCGCGGGGGCGCCGACCATGATGGTCAGCGTGCCTCCTTCAGCGCCCTTGACGCCGCCCGAGACCGGCGCGTCGACGAAATGCCGGCCCGTCTTGGTCACGGCCTCGGCAATGGCCTCGACCTCGCCGGGAGGGCAGGTCGCCATCAGGATGACGGTCGCGCCGGGAGCCAGCGCAGCGAGCGCGCCGGCATCGAACAGGACCGAGCGGGCTTGCGCAGCGTTGACCACCATCAGCACGAGCACCTCGGCGCTCTTCGCCGCTGCCGCAGCGCTGTCGGCGGCGTGCCCTCCAGCCGCGACGAGCGCGGCTCGGGCGCTCTCCCTCATGTCGAAGCCGGTGACGTGGAACTGGTGCTTGACGAGATTCTCGGCCATCGGCGCACCCATGGCGCCGAGCCCGACGAAGGCGATTGAGGTCACAACGATTTGCCTTGGTTGAAAGATGGGCGGCCTTAGCCGCCCATCGGGAGCTATTCCTTCACCGCACCCGTCATCGAGGCGACGTAGTAGTCGACGAAGAACGAATAGAGGATCGCGACGGGGATCGAGCCGAGCAGCGCGCCGGCCATCAGCGAGCCCCAATGGTAGACGTCGCCCTCGACGAGCTGGGTCAGCACCGCGACCGGCACGGTCTTCTTCTCGGCCGACTGGATGAAGGCGAGCGCGTAGATGAACTCGTTCCAGGACAGGGTGAAGGCGAAGATGCCGGCCGAGATCAATCCCGGCAGCGCCAGCGGCAAGGTGATCTTCCAGAGGGTCTGCAGCCTCGTCGCGCCGTCGATCATGGCGCATTCCTCGAGCTCGTAGGGGATCGACTTGAAGTAGCCGATCAGGAGCCAGGTGCAGAACGGGATCAGGAAGGTCGGATAGGTCAGGATCAGCGCGAGCTGCGAGTCATACAGCCCGAACTGGAAGATCAGCGTCGCCAGCGGGATGAACAGGATCGAGGGCGGCACCAGATAGGCGAGGTAGATGGCAAGGCCGACATAGTTCGAGCCCTTGAACTTCAGGCGCTGGATCGCATAGGCGGCGAGCACGCTGGCGAAGAGCGAGAGCGCGGTCGCGACAGTGGCGACCGTCATCGTCGTCAGCAGCCATTGCGGGTAGTCGGTCTGGAAAAGCAGCTTGTTGATGTTGTCGAGCGTCGGTGACTTCACCCAGAACGGGTTGTTGTTCTTGTAGTCGAGCAATTCGCCGTTCGGTTTGATCGCCGTGATCGCCATCCAGTAGAACGGGAACAGCAGCACGATCACGAAGAGCGAGAGCGGCAGGTAAAGCGTGATGAAGCGGCGCGGTCCGGAGGACCAGTCGATCACGCCGGTCCGCTCCTTGTCGACGAGATGCGGGCGCGGGGCAGGGGCGGCTTGATCAGTCATTGTCTTCTCCCTGCTGCCATTTGCGGCGGGCGAGCGCGAAGTAGCTGAACAGCGTCGCCATCACGAGGAAGGGGATCATCGCCACCGCGATCGCCGCGCCCTCGCCGAGCTGGCCGCCGGGAATGCCGCGCTGGAAGGCCAGGGTCGCCATCAGGTGTGTCGAGTTGATCGGACCGCCGCGGGTGATGGCGTAGACGAGCTGGAAGTCGGTGAAGGTGAACAGCACCGAGAAGGTCAGCACGATCGCCAGGATCGGCATCAGCATCGGCAAGGTGACATGCCGGAAACGCTGCCAGGCATTGGCGCCGTCGAGCATCGCCGCCTCGTAGAGCGCCGGCGAGATGGTCTGCAGGCCGGCGAGCAGCGAGATCGCAACGAAGGGGATGCCGCGCCAGACATTGGCGGCGATCAGCGACCAGCGGGCCGGCCAGGGCGAGCCGAGGAAGTCGATATAGGTGTCGCGCCAGCCGAGCACGTCGACCAGCACATAGGAGATGATCGAGAACTGCGGATCGTAGATCCACCAGAAGGCGATCGCCGAGAGCACGGTCGGCACGATCCAAGGCACCAGGATCAGCGCCCTGAGCAGCGATTTGAACGGCAGGTGGTTGTTGAGCAGGAGCGCCAGCCAGAGGCCGAGCCCGAACTTTCCGACGGTCGCAACGCCGGTATAGAGCAGCGTGTTCCAGACCGAGGTGATGAACACCGGGTCGTGCCAGAGCGACTCGAAATTCTCGAAGCCGATGAAATAGCCGCTGCGGCCGATGCGCGTATCGGTGAAGGCGAGCCAGATGCCGAGGCCGAGCGGATAGCTCAGGAAAACCAGCAGCAGGCCGATTGCCGGCAACAGGCAGATGAAAATCAGGAAGGGCTTGTAGTCGAACAGCCTGACCAGCCAGCTCTGTTCGTGCTGGGGGGTCGGCCGGGCCTCCGCCGCAATCGTCATGGCGCTTTATCCCGTGATGGAGCCGCGCCGCCGGTAGGCGGCGCGGTGTCGACGGATCAGGTGCGGTAGTAGCGCTTGGCGCGGCGCTCGGCTTCGGCGGCCGCCTGCTCGGGCGTAGCCTGGCCGGCGCAGACGGAAGCGACCATCTGGACCATGACATATTCGGCGTTGACGGTGCCGGCCGCCTCGGTGATCGCGCCCTTGTAGCCGCTCCACAGAGCGCGCTCCCAGGTGTCGCGATAGACCAGGATCTTGGGATCGCTCTCCCAGACCTTGCTCTTCGCATAGCCCTTGAGCGGCTGTGTCCAGTAGCCGAAGCAGCCGCTCAGCCACTTGTCGTACTGCTCCGTCTCCATCATGAAGCGGAGATATTCCTTGGCCGCGTTCGGGAACTTGGTGTGCTTGAACACCATGGCGTTGATGACCAGGGAGGTCTCGGTCGGCCGCCCGACACCGGCACCGACAGGCATCGGCGCGTGGTTGAGGTCCTTGCCGATCTCCGCGGTCTTCTCGTCCTTGGAGTTCTTGATCGAGAAGTAGAGCGAGACGCCGTTCTGGGTCAGGCCGATTTCGCCGGCGGTCAGCGCCTTGTTGTTGCTGATGTCGAGCCAGGAGAGCGTGCCGGGGATGAAGGTCTCGTAGAGCGCCTTGGCGTATTTCAGCGCCTCGATCGTCTCCTTGCTGTTGATCGCGACCTTGTTGTTCTCGTCGACCATGTAGCCGCCATGCGACCAGACGAGCCAGTTGCAGAAGGCATTGCCGTCGCCGACGGCGTTGCCGAGGGCAAAGCCGGCCGGATGGCCCTTGGCCTTGAGCTTGCGGCAGAGATCGAGGAAGCCGGCATGGTCGGTCGGGAACTTGTCGAAGCCCGCCTCCTTGACCCAGGATTCGCGATAGACCGCCGGGCCGCCGGAGCCGCCCATCGGGATCGAGATCCACTGGTTGGTCTTGTCCTTCTTGCCGTACTTCTCGGCGACCGGGTACCAGCCGCCATACTTCTTGCCGAGGTCCTCGGCGATCGGCGTCAGGTCGATCAGCTTGTCGGCGAAGATGTGCGGATCGTCGGCCCAGCCGACGACGATGTCGGGGCCGGCGCCGGTGTTGGCGGTGACGGCGGTCTGCGGACGCAGATCCTCCCAGCTGGCATAGTCGACACGGACCGGGACGCCGGTCGCCTTGGTGAAGGCTTCGGTGTTCTCGTTGAAGATCGTCTGGTCGGGATCGACGAACTTGGTCGGGCGCAGCACGCGCAGCGTCGCGCCCTTCTCGATGTTGGCAGTCTGGGCGATCGACGGTGCGGCAAGTGTGGCGCCGGCTGCCAGGCCCGCGCCGCCAATCAATACGTCACGTCTGGAAATGCTCATCGCTTGTCTCCTCCGGGTTGTCGCGAGGCCCTGCATGGGAGCCTCGTCACGATTTTGTCGGACGTCACCGCCGCCGGAGTGTTCTCCGTGCGGCGGCGACGGAAGTCAGATGCGCTTGCCTGTCGCAGCGTCGAAGAGATGGGTCACCGAGGTATCGGGCCGGATCTTGATCGTCTCGCCGGGCTTGGCGTTGATGCGCTCGCGGAAGATGCAGGTCAGGTCCTGGCCGCCGCAGCGGACGACGACCTGCGTCTCCGAGCCCATCGGCTCGATGACCACGACCTCCGCGGACAGGCCGTTCGGATCGAGAATGAGGTGCTCGGGGCGGATGCCCAGCACCGCGGCCCGGTCGTTCGAGTCGGCCGGATGCTTGCCGACGGGCCAGATCACGCCGCCTTCGGTCTCGAAGCCATTGGCGCGGATCGTGCCCTTCAGCAGGTTCATCGAGGGCGAGCCGATGAAAGCGGCGACGAAGAGGTTGGCGGGATTGTCGTAGAGATCGAGCGGCGCGCCCATCTGCTCGACGATGCCGTCATGCATCACGACGATCTTGTCGGCCATGGTCATGGCCTCGATCTGGTCGTGGGTGACGTAGACCGTCGTCGTCTTGAGGCGCTGATGCAGCTCCTTGATCTCGGTGCGCATCTGCACGCGAAGCTTCGCATCGAGGTTCGACAGCGGCTCGTCGAAGAGAAAGACCTGCGGATCGCGGACGATGGCGCGGCCCATGGCGACGCGCTGACGCTGGCCGCCGGAGAGCTGGCGCGGGTAGCGTTCGAGAAGATTGGTCAGGCCGAGAATGCCGGCGGCCTTGCTGACACGCTCGTCGATCTCGGCTTTCGGCGCCTTCCGCAGCTTCATCGAGAAGGCCATGTTGTCGGCCACGGTCATGTGCGGGTAGAGCGCATAGTTCTGGAAGACCATGGCGATGTCGCGCTCCTTCGGCGGCACGTCGTTGACGACGCGCTGGCCGATGCGGATCTCGCCGCCCGAGATGTTCTCGAGGCCGGCGATCATGCGCAGCAAGGTCGATTTTCCGCAGCCCGAGGGGCCGACCAGGATGACGAATTCGCCATCGTTGATGTCGATGTCGACGCCATGAATGACTTGCGTCGAGCCATAGGCCTTACGCACGTCGGCGATCTGGACGGATGCCATCTTGTGTTTCTCTCCCGCTCTTTAGGTTGCCCCGGGGTGCCTGACACAATCCCCGTCGGCGGCGTTGCAGATACCGGTTTCTGACGACCGATCGGAACGAGGCCGCGCAAGTCTGGCGAGCCGCCTGTTGCGTCAACCTCGTTCCCGGATAAAGTCATACGATAGAAACAGGCGTGTCAAGCGCCGGACGGGCAGCGAGACAACCTCTCCGGTACCCGTCGATCACGGAGGAAAAAGCGCGGTTCGATGCAGCTCCACGTCAATGCACGCGCGACCAGGCTCAATCCGGACCGGCTGTTCGGCCAGGTGGCGCATAGGCTCGCGGTCGCGATCATCACCGGCGCCTCGCCGACCGGCGCGCTGCTGCCGAACGAGGATGACCTGAAGGACGAGATCTCGGTCTCGCGCACGGCCTATCGCGAAGCGGTGAAGTTCCTGAGCGGCAAGGGGCTGGTCGAGGCCCGTCCGAAGAGCGGCACGCGGGTAGCGCCGCGCGAGGCCTGGAACCTGCTCGATCCGGACGTGCTGGCCTGGCATTTCGAAGCCGATCCCAACGAGAAATTCATCCGCGACCTGTTCGAACTCAGGCTTTTCGTCGAGCCGAGCGCGGCGCGGCTGGCGGCGCAGCGGCGCAGCGACGCCGATCTCAAGCGGATCGAGGCGGCCTTTCGCGGCATGGTCGAGAACCCGCCCTATGCCGAGCCGACGGTCAGTGCCGACCTCGCCTTCCACGAGGCGATCTTCGCCGCGACCCGCAATCCGCCATTGCAATGTCTGGCGCCGGCCGTGTCCGCGACGATCCAGTGGTCGCTGTTCCTGAAGGCGCCGGACGACCAGTTCTTCTTCACGGCGTCGCTGATCGACCATGAGCGCGTGCTGGAGGCGATCGTGCAGCGCGATGGCGACCTCGCAGCGGCGCGAATGAGCGGACTGGTGATCGACAGCCTGAACAGCACTCTGCGCCTGCTGGCCGGGCGGGCACAGCCCGAGGCGGCAAAAATCACGTGATTAAATCATACTATATCGGGCTGAATCGACAGCCGAGCCGGAATATCATACCGGACTCGGCAGGCAGCCTCTGTTTGCGTGCCACGGGAATTCCCCAGTCGCGTTCGGGCAGCCATGTTGATCTAATCGTTTTAATAATTTGAAATCAAGCCACGTAGTGTTCCAGGAAAGCAGGACCATGACCGCGCAGAACAAGATCGAGATTGTCATGACCGGGCCGCTGATGGCCTATGCCGCCGACCAGCTGAAGGCGCGCTTCACCGTGCACGAACTCTGGAAGGAGCAGGATCGCGCGGCGGCTCTGGCCGCGGTGAAGGACCGGGTGCGCGGCGTCGCCGGCGGTGGCGCGCATGTGCGCATCGACGACGCGCTGTTCGATGCGCTGCCGAAGCTGGAAGTCGTTTCGAATTTCGGCGTCGGCTACGACAATGTCGATGCCAAGGCTGCCGGCAAGCGCGGCATCGTCGTCACCAACACGCCCGATGTGTTGACCGACGAGGTCGCCGACCTCGCCATCGGCCTCCTGCTCTCGACCGTACGCCAGCTGCCGCAGGTCGACCGCTATCTGCGTGCCGGCAAATGGCTGCAGGGCGCCTATCCGCTCACTACCTCGCTGCGCAAGCGCAAGGTCGGCATCGTTGGTCTCGGGCGGATCGGCAAGGCGGTGGCGCGCCGGCTCGAAGCCTTCGACGTGCCGATCGCCTATCATGGCCGCTCGCGTCAGGCCGATGTCGCCTATCGCTATTATCCCTCGCTCGTCGAGATGGCCCAGGATGTCGACACGCTGGTCTCGGTCGCGCCGGGTGGCGACTCGACCTATCACATCATCAATGCCGAAGTGCTGAAGGCGCTCGGGCCGAACGGCATCGTCGTCAATGTCGGCCGCGGCACGGTGATCGACGAGCAGGCGCTGATCGAGGCATTGAAGGCCAAGACGATCCTTTCCGCCGGCCTCGACGTGTTCGAGGACGAGCCGCGCGTGCCGGCCGAGCTGATCGCGATGGATCACATCGTGCTCTTGCCGCATGTCGGCTCGGCATCGGTGCATACGCGCGAACAGATGGGCCAGCTTCTGGTCGACAATCTGGTTTCATGGTTCGATGGCAAGGGTCCTTTGACACCGGTTGCCGAGACGCCATGGACAAAAGCCTGATCACGATCCCGAGCCGCCCGATGTGGCGAGGCGCGGCAGTCGCAGCCCTGGCGCTGCTCGCCGTCTCGCCCGCCGGAGCCCAGACGGCGCGTCTCGATCGAAGCCCGGCTCGATGACCTCCTCGGCTTCGAC